>NZ_JAULSE010000025.1:0-74789 GCF_030518245.1 Rhizobium sp. CBN3 | reverse complement strand
CGTTCCGTTCGTTTCATGAACCGGCATCATGCAGACTGCTTTCTGCCGCTTGTAACCAGGGATCAGCAAACACCATGCCAACTGCTCCGACGCGCCAAGAAGATGATTTTCTTTTATCAATGGGCGGGTTGAGGGCAGGTTGATGTGTATTTGACGGAGAGACCGGCGAACAAAACGTTCCAATCACGACAAACCTGACAAAAGTGGCGGATGCCCGACATCTGCGAGAAATGTCGACGGTTGCGCTGGGGACAAGGGAATTCACGTGGACTTCAAATCGCGCCAAGGATCATGTGCCTGTTCGTGGCTAAGGGGCGTTACCCGGAAAATCAAAACTCGCGGAGCTCTCCGCTATTCCATATCGCGCCGCGATATCTTCGAGCGCTTCCTGAAAGACGGCCGCGTCGAAGTGGACTCCACATGTTGAGCGGGCAATCAAGCCCCAGGCGTTAAGAAAAAATAGCCTGTTTGCTGAAGGTGACGAGGGCGCGACATACTCCTCATCTGATGATGTCCTTATAATAAAAGAGGATTTTGAACCGGATCCTGAGATATCGGACGCCGGGATCGCCTGGCATCGGCTTCGCGGCGCACGGTTTCGTGTTGAAGGTCGGAAAGCTGGATGATCCACGGCGCTCCGGTGCATAACTGGCGAGCGGGAAGGACACCGCTGCTGACCATCCGGTAGGCGGTAGCTCGACTCACCTTTAGAATGTCGGCGGCCTCGTCGAGGGTTCTCTCACCGCGTTCGGCCCGTTCACCTTCTCGATAGACGGAGATGCCGTGGATGTTGCGAAGACTGCAGACGTGGCTTCGCGTCCAGCTGGCGCCATGCCCTGTCCGCTTGCCGGATCGATTCAAGATTGCTGCGATCGACAAATCGGGCAACTGCCTCGCCAAGTTGCGAACGAGATCGACAACATCAGCCTTAACTGCCCAGCGGGTCTGGCCGATCTTGTTTTTCTTCACCGTCATCCGGGTGTGATCGCCACCCTGCCAATGAATGACGAGCGCCAATGTGTCGTCAACGGTATCGACAATGATTTCTTTGATCAGCAGCCGAATGATCTTTTCGCGTGTCTCGATAGACGCGTCGGGACCTGTCCCATGCCTTATTATAGATCGCTACCGAGCATCATCAATCTTGTACGGTCGTCGGCCGATAAAGCAGGCGTGTTACGGTCGGTCGAGAGCATCTCGAACTGGACCTCGAGATCACGCAATAGGATCAGCTTCTCATTCCAGCGCCGCTCCAGTTCGCCGGCGACCAACCGATTGCCCGGATCGACAGCATCATACTGGCGGCGCGCCCTGGCAGCCTCGTATTGTGCTTGCTTGATTAAGTTCTCGAGTTGCTGTTGATTGTCGCTATGACGCTGCGTGTGCGCCTCCATTGCCCGCAAGGCCGCCTCGATTCCCAGAGGTTGCAATCGCTCGAGCACCTCCTGCGCCACGGCCCGATCGACCCGCATGCCGCCGAACCCGATACAGTTGCCGACCGCCATGGCGCCGAACGTGCCGCGACAAACATATCGCTGCGTATTGCCGCCTTTCCCGGAGTATTGAATGTGCAATCGGCGACCGCAGCGACCGCAACGGAATAGTCAGGCAACAAAGCTTGGCGCGCAGTTCAACGAGTTTGGTTGCCGAAAGGCGCGGCGCAGCTACGATCTCGATCGAACTTGCCGCAGGATCAAACATCCATGCCGGAATTTGAAATGAACCACCGTGTGCCAGAATGAGCAGATAGTGAACGCCTTCGTGCTCATGGCTGCCGGTTACCAAGACGGTTTGGTCAACCAGTGGATGGAAGGGATAGGTGACCCTTGCTTCAAACGTCGGAAATCCGGCATTATGAACCCGGCTCGGAAGGCGGCGGCAGGACTTGGGCGACGATCGCGACGCTGCTTCAAACTGCATTTTGCCGCGCGCGGCAAAAGCACGTTTATGCTGACCAGCAAACTATGCCGATTAACCGACTTTGCCAACGTTTCCGGCACCATAGCGGCCGCCTAGTCGGCATAGCTTAGGGTCTCTCCGTCGCGAAGGAGAGGACACATGAACGCAACTCAGGATCGCATCGCCCTATGCAGGAAGCTAGTCTACAGTCCACATCGGGACGACGATGCACGTGGCACTCGCTAAGCCTGTTTCGGGATCTGATCGACTGCCATGTCGGCAATGGAATACTCCGCAGGATTTAAGCGAGGTTCACGTCGACCGCTTCCCTGAGCATCGTTTCAAACACTGGAGACCCGACTCGGGCGATTGATCGGCGCTCCGCCGCTCGCCTTTGGCGTTACGGGAGAATGGCTTAATACCGACCGCGCTTCCTATTCAGCGCAGTGAGCACGAGAAGATCGACGATGCTGGCCGGTCCCAAAAACGGGATGGCAGCTTCTAGAGCGCTTCCGATTTTAGCTGAATCGGAAGGGATTCCGTTTTTGGCTGTTTTGTGATTCAAGATGCTGGCTGGAGTGGAGGCCAGCATCGGATGACTCGACCTCTTTCAAATGATCTTCGCAAGCGTGTTGTTGATGCCATCGAAGCGGGCGAGAGCTGCCGGTCGGTGGCGGTGCGGTTCGGTATTGCGGTGTCTTCAGCGGTGAAGTGGTCTCAGCGCTACCGTTCGAGCGGATCTGTGGCGCCTGGGAAGATGGGCGGTCACCGCAAGCGTGTTCTTGAGCCGTACCGGGCGTTTATCGCCGAGCGAATTAACCAGACGCCGCATCTATCACTGCACGGATTGAAGGCAGAATTGGCCGCACGAGGGGTGAAGGTATCCCACGACACCGTATGGCAATTCCTGCGGCGCGAGGGGCTGCGGTTCAAAAAAAACACTGTTCGCCCTTGAACAGGGACGTGCCGACATCGCGCGGCGACGACAACGCTGGCGGTCCTGGCAGACCGGTCTCGATCCTAGGCGGCTGGTCTTCATCGATGAAACCTGGATCAAGACCAACATGGCGCCGCTTCGGGGCTGGGGCCCGAAGGGCAAACGCCTGCGCGGCTTCGCCCCGCATGGCCATTGGCGCACCCTGACTTTCCTGGGTGCGTTGCGCTACGATCGGCTTGCCGCACCTTGTGTCTTCGATGGACCCATCAATGGCGAATGTTTCCGAGCCTATGTCGAACAGCAACTCCTATCGGTGCTCGAACCCGGCGACATCGTCGTGATGGATAATCTCGGCTCCCACAAATCGGTCGCCATTCGTCAGATGATCCGCAACGCTGGTGCCCGACTCTGGTACCTGCCGCCATACTCTCCCGACCTCAATCCGATCGAACAGGCCTTCGCCAAAATCAAGCACTGGATGCGCCTGGCTCAGAAGCGAACGATCGATGACACTTGGCGCCACATCGGACACCTCGTCACAACCATCGAGCCCAGCGAATGCAGCAACTACTTCGCCAATGCCGGATATGCTTCCGTGAAAACCTGAAACGCTCTAGAAGTCGATTGAACGGACCGGTCGGGACCGGCGTCCGCACGCGGTGCCCCACGGTCTGTCGGCCTCTGAATTCTGTTCTGCAGGTAAAGTCAGCCGACGCCGTCGCGTATCGCGACTTTGGAGCTCGTTGGGTTCGCTCGCCAGCCCCTTCCTCATGCGATGCGGCTCCGCCCCTTTGCAAGAAACGCTCCGGCGTCCCAATACTTTTGGCTTTGCTCGACGGCGCTGTATCCCGCAGCTTCGATAGCCTTGCTCCGAAACGCTTCCTGCGGGGTCGTCAACTCCTGCAGTCAGGCGCCTTCCGCCGCTGCGTTATGATCCGTCGGAGCCAGACTTTCAGCGGCTGTTTCCGCCGCTGACTTTATGGCTGCGGACCCTCACGGTTGAACTCTCCAACCCGGATTAGTGCCGGTCGAGTTCGGCTTCGACCTTCTTGCGACTGTTGCCTACGTTCTTCACGGTCTTCTTCACCGCTTCCTTGGAAATGCCTTCCTTCCGGGCTTCGTACTTCACCTCGTGATCCTGACCACCTGCGACGCGAGCACGATCCTGGCTGCGGGCTTTGGATGTGGTTGCCATGGTGAGATCCTCCTAATGTCGGTCCTTACGAACGGGCGCCGATTCAATAAGTTCCGGCCTCCGTTATGGTGAGGCGCGCTTCGGCGATGTCGCGGACGCGCTGCACATGGCCTCGGGCGAGATGGTTCACTTCGACGATGAGATCGCGCAAGGCATATCTGCGACCGCAGTTAATCAGTAGCGGACAATTCTTCCCAGGCAGTTGGTACGGCTCGTCGTGTGCCTATGAGCAAACCCATGGATTGATTGTCATAGAAAGCAGGACTAGAACAACAGCGCTAATGCAGGAGCGCTCGGCATCCGAACGCAGAACAAGATCGCGGCGGAAGCCACGCAAGAGCGTCGTCTGCGAAGAGAAACCAAGCGGCTCGGCAGGTTGCGGCTAACCTCTGACCGAGTCGGCACCACGAAGGAGCCAACCCATCGGGGACAGATCCCCCTCAGCCGCTACATCAACGTGATTTGGAGTTTGGAATGGATCAATTTGCTACCGCCGACAACACCTCCGCAGCCGCTCGTCGCCGCAAAGCCAGGATTGCGAAGGGCTACAGCCTTGAGGACCTGGCCATCGCCACCGGACTTACGGTCGAGGAAATCGCAGCGGCCGAGGAACCCCTTCAGATCGTGCCTCAGCACCACCTCGAGCGCATTGAGCATGTGATCTCATAGCTTCCGTCGCCACCGGCACGCGGTCCCGGTTTAGGGGCCGCAGTCAACCACGGAGGGCGCGGAACGAAAGATCGATGCTCTATGGGACGTCCTAGGCGCATTGATGCTCCGCTTCACGCCGACAGAATGCGCAAACTACTTCAGGGCTGCTGGATATGACCCGGATTGAACAGGATTTGCTCTAGTCGATATTGCGTCCAATTGAAGTGTCATCCGCCATTTTAAGATAACTGCAGAATCACTTAAAGAGAACATGGCACCAATGATCGCACAAACAACCGGTCCGCTTCTGCCAACCGACGCAGTTCCGATTGTCGCGATGTTCTTCTACGATATGGCGCAACTATCTGCTCGGTGGCTTAGGTAAGCCACCGCCGTTCGCGGCTTGTGGCTACTCATCCTGCCGGGCTGCGCTGTCCGTCGCGTCACGCGCCGCACCCAATCGATCGCGATGCTGATGCCAATGCGGAAGCGCTTGGACGCCGCCCGGCACCACACCCCTCCTGTATCACCGCTTCTACAACTTCTCGCGGTTATTCGAAACAGGTCTCGCCATCCAGCTCAGCCTCCTGACCGGCCAGAAGGATGAATCCGATTTGCGTCATAGGGAATCCTTCTCACGGGTCTACCTAAAATCATCCCGCTCTAAGCTTACGCGCACAACTCGCGGTTCAGCATGAACTCGCAACATCTGTTTTCCGGTGCGAGGGTCATACCTCGATGCGATCGTCAAGCAGCCCGATCTGTCAAAGCCGCGACTATCTCTTCCAATGCAAATCTTAGGCTATCACTCAGCTTTCGATCTTTTTGCCAAACGACGACGTAGTGATATGTTGCCCCTGGCTGAAATTCGCGGAATGCAACGTCGAATTCAGCATATTCGCTCGCAATAATCTCGTTCGTAATCGAGACGCCGATCCCTGTCATGACATAGCCAATGTCATTGCCATTGGCGTCATATTCCACGGCGATGTCAGGAGCGGTTCCCATATACCGAAGGGCATTGACGCTCATTTGGTGAGAGGCAAATTGCGGGTCGATGTCGATGATCGCCTCACCGGCAAGATCTTCGGCAGTAACAAGCTGCTGTGCCGCAAATCGATGGTTGACCGGAAAAAGACATACGTTGGTGGCTGAGCCGACCGGCATCCAATCAAGAATGCGCTCATCAAGAGGCAATCGGGAGATGCCAAGATCCGAGCGGCCGTTTAACACATGATCTGCAATCTGCTGATAGGTTCCTGTTTTCACCTGAACGGCGTAAGAGCGGCTTCTCTCCCGAAGCCTTTTGACCACTTTCGGCAAGGTCGCGAAGGAGAAAGCGCTTGGCGCCGCGATGCCGATCATTCGCGTATCGTTGCTCCGCAGGAAGTCGATTGACGGTCCGATCCGATCAAGTCCGGCAAACGCCGCGTCGATTGTGCGTAGAAATTCCCATGCCTTGACGGTGGGGATCAACCTGTTGTTTTCCCGGCGAAAGAGTGCGAAGCCGACAGTCTCCTCTAGCTGCTTGATGTTTTGGCTGACCGCCGGCTGGGTTATTCGCAACATCTGCGCTGCGAGCCTTTCCGAGCCGGCGCGCATGACCTCCCGTAATATTTGAAGGTGGCGGATCTTCACTCCGGAGTCGGTGATGTCCATGGCCGGGAATCTCAATCGTGGTCGAGCGACGCGCCTCATAAGTTGCGCTTATCAAAACTTCCTGAATCTTATAAATTGACGGCGGCAAGTCAAAGTATATTTTTGACATACGCCAAACTTAGAGCGCTGGTTAAGCTAATAAATCCAATCTACCCTCGGTTAATCTCGGCAAGCCCTTTGTATATGTCGGGAGAATAACTTTCCTATTTCGGCGCGCTCGCAAGAATATTGGAGACTTGCATTGTACGCATTTGTAGATCAATTTTTATCTGGATTGAAGAACACACTTTTAGTGTTTGCCTTGAGCTGCGCTTTCGGGACCCTATTAGGTTTGCTTATTGCCGTTCTCCGCAACTCGACCCGCAAGTCGGTTTCATCGTGCATGCGGGCCTACACGGGCATCATCCGGGGTGTTCCGGAACTTCTGATCATCCTCCTGACGTATTTCGGCGGAACCGCCCTTTTGAGCGCGATTACCGGTGGCTACATCGAGATTAATGCATTTGCGGCCGGTGTCGCGGCACTGACCGTCGTATTCAGTGGGTACGCCGCGGAAATATTCCGTGGTGCGATCAACGCGGTTGCACCAGGCCAACGAGAGGCTGCAGCGGCGCTCGGGCTTTCGAACGCGCAGATTTGGTTTCTGATCATCATTCCCCAGATGATCCCGATCGCTCTGCCGGCATTCTGTAACCTCTGCATCTCCTTGATAAAGGATACATCGCTGATTTCCGTCGTCGGGCTGACGGATGTCATGCGCGTCGCCTATATAGGCGCAGGCTCACTGCGCGCTCCACTCCCCTTCTATCTCGCAGCGTCTGCAATCTACCTCGCCCTCACAAGCCTGTCGCTTCTTTCGTTCCGGTTATTGGAGCGCCGCTATTCGCTCCCGGCGATGAAAGGTTGAGGCAATGAGCATGACCATCGCGCTTGAAGCGTTTCTCACCCTTCCCCGCGGCCTTCTTCTCACTCTGGTTCTGACATTCGCATCGCTTGCCGCAGGCTTCGCCGTCTCGGTCCCGCTCGCCTTCCTACGGGCATCATCAAATCCGTGGGCTTCCGCGCCCGTGCTGGCATATACCTATGCGTTCCGCGGCACGCCACTTCTGGTTCAGCTTTTCCTGATTTACTACGGGATTGGCCAGCTTCCCCTCGTCCGCCAAAGCTTTCTATGGGCCGTGATGCGAGAGCCATTCTGGTGCGCCTTCATTGCTTTCACCCTGAACAGCGCCGCCCATACGACAGAAGTTCTGCGCGGCGGGATCCAGGCGGTCCCGCGTGGGCAGATTGAAGCGGCCAAAGCCTTGGGCCTTTCCCGTTTCCACACTGCCCGTCTTATCGTGTTCCCTTTGACCCTCAGGATCGCTCTTCCCGCCTATGCAAATGAGGTGGTTGGAATGCTGAAGGCAAGCTCCCTTGCAAGCACCATCACGCTGCTTGAGGTGACCGGGCTCGCCCGACAGCTGGTGTCGGAGACATTCGCCCCATACGAGGTCTTCATTGCCGCGGGGGCTTTCTATCTGCTGCTTACCCTCTTGATCACGCAAGGTTTCCAGATGCTGGAGACGCGTTGGACGCCGACGGCAAACCGTCCACCGCCGGCGCAACCTGTACCTCGAAGAGCGAACGGAAAGCCGCCTCTCGCCTCGGCTGAAACTTGACGCCAGCCCACATCCCGGACGCCAACAATCAAACTCAGCAATGAAAGGAACATCGTCGTGAAACGAACACTTCTGCTTGCCCTGTCTCTTGTCGTCTGCGCCAACAACGCGGGAGCAATGGACAGGAAGACACTGACAATCGCCTCTGAAGGTGCTTCGCCGCCCTGGAATGCCATCACCCCCCAAGGGGAGCTCGCCGGCTTTGACATCGACGTCGGCCGCGATCTTTGCCGGAGGATGAAGTTCGAGTGCACTTTCGTGCCTCAGGACTGGGACGGAATCATACCGGCGCTCACCGTTGGAAAGTTCGATGCCATCATGTCGGGGATGGCGATAACTGAGAAGCGGAAGAAATCTATCGCTTTTTCCAAGCCCTACGCCGGAGGTTTCAACCAAGTTGTCATACGCAAAGATCTCAATCTTCCGCCCACGGATACGTTGGCCGAGCTCGACCTCACAACTATCGACCCTGAAAAGCAGGCAAAGATCGAGGAGCTTCGAGCCGCTCTCAACGGCAGAACTTTGGGCGTATTGCGATCATCGAATTCGGAAGCGGTGCTCAATGAACTGTTCGGAAAGGTCGCGACGATCAGGAGCTACGATTCCCAGGACAACATGCATCTCGATCTCGTGGCTGAGCGCATCGATGGCGGTCTTGCCGACTATTTCACCTGGAAAGCCTTCCTCGACAGCACGGATGGCGGGATTGCGACGCTCTACGGCCCGCGGCTCTCCGGTGGCCTGTGGGGCCCGGGTGTCGGCGTCGGGCTCCGGCAAGATGACGGCGAACTGGTTGCGGCATTCGATAGCGCCATCGAGGCCGCCACGAGCGACGGAACCCTGAAGCGGCTGAGCGAGCAATGGTTCAAGATCGATGTTTCGCCGCAGACATCGAACTAGACACTGGCTTTCCGACACGCATTTCCCCCGAAGCCATAGCGCGTGAGCAGTCGGCAGTCCCAAAGATCGAAGGTAGACCATATGTCCGCACCCTTTTCCATTGCTGTCACCGGCCAGTCGCTCATCCGTCATGATCTTCGAACGATCGGCGATCCACGGCTCGCTGAGATCGCCGAGATCCTCAAAGCAAGCGATGTTGCCTTCACCAATCTCGAGACGACTATCTATGGTCGTCATGGTGGATGGCCGCTCAAAGGCAGCTATTTCGGCGCTGCAGCGCCGGATGTCTTGGCGGCGTTGAAGGAGCTCGGTTTCAATAGCCTGGCTCTGGCGAACAACCATGCTTTCGATCTTGGACCGCCGGGGATCCTCTCGACGCTGGAGGAGGTTGCGGCACACAATTTCCTGCATGCCGGCATCGGCCACAACAAGCATCATGCTTCCACGGCACAGAAAATGACGTTCGGATCCCGAAATGTCGCGCTGATTGCCATGGATGCCGGGCCAGGCCCGTCTTTCATGTACGCCGAGGACGCAACTGAGGGCAGGATAGCAAGGCCCGGCATCAATAGTCTGAAAGTCTCCAGGGTATTCGACCTGGAAGCGGGAACATTCAACTTGCTTCGCTCCATTCAGGAGCGTCTTCTAAGTTCGCCCTTGGAGCGCGCGAATTATGCCCAGCCAGAGGATCCGCCTGATCTTCATGGCCAAGACGAAATTGATTTCTATGGAACCGTGTTTCGCAGATCAGATGAGACCGCTCGCCGCATCGTCATGGACCGGCACAGCGCCAGGGCTCACCTTTCGGCGATCGCGGAAGAAGCGGGCCGCGACACGCTCGTCATCGTGTATTTGCATCATCACCATTGGGAGCCGAACTGGCAGCAAGTCCCCGTCTGGGTCCGCGAATTTGCGCACGATTGCGTTAACGCGGGCGCAGGCCTCTTTGTCAGCCATGGCGCTCCGGTCCTTCAAGGGGTTGAGATATATCGGAATACGCCAATTTTCTACGGCCTTGGCAACTTCCTCTTCCATACGGAAAAGGACGAACAGGAATGGAGCCCGCCGGAAGTGTGGAGGAGCGTCATCGCGACCTGCAATTTTGGATCTAGCGGACAGCTGGAAAATGTACGCTTGCGTCCGATTGTGATCGGTGGAACCGAGGCATTATCGAATCCTGCACGCGATCGCCTCCCCTTCCCTGTGCTCGCCGATGGCAGAATGGCGGCAGACATCCTTGACGATCTTGCCGACCGCAGTGCCGGTTTTGGCACTGTGCTTGACCGAGAGAAGAACGTTGGCCAGATCGCTTTTTAGAACCTGCAGTATGCGGCGATAACTCTACGAACCGCTGACCAATTTTTGCGGCCGCGCTCTTGTTGGTCTTTTTATGGGGAAACGTCCTTGTGTTCTTCCATCTCTTCATCGACAATCGAGCTGACGAGGGCAACGACCCGGCTGCGCACACGCGGAGAAAGGAGCAAAACGTCGTCTATCAGACGCCGTCCCTCCGCCGTGGATATGTAGGCAATCTTCCCATCGATCTCTGTTATGAATTGCTGGCCCTGAGTGGTTTCGGGATCTGGAAGGCCTTCGAAAAACCTCGAAACCGGGATCTTGAGGCAATTGGCAAGCTCGTAGAGCATCGAAGCGCTGACGCGGTTCTTACCGCTTTCATATTTTTGTACCTGCTGCAAACTCACCCCGATGCCGGCGCCGAGATCCCCTAGGGAGACATTCGACTGCATTCGGCGGATACGGATTTGCTGTCCGACATGCCGATCGACTGGATGTACCGACTCGCGTGCAACATCCGACTGTTTGGCTTGCGCAGGTCTCGAAGTCCGAACCTGGGCTGCTACATAGCGCTTCATGGTGGTCACCCCGATGGAGAGTTTCACGCGGTGCGCCCCCGCTGAAAACTCGCTCAACCCACTGATCGGGGAGTTCGTAACCGTGCTAGACGGCCCTGTGGCCTTTAGTTCCGAGGAACCTGGACATACGCCACAGGCTCCTCGACCGAAGGTCAAGGAGTGTGGTGCCGAATCGGCCGGCACCAACCGCTAACAGGGGTTACGAAGCCCCAAGGCAGCGCGTACTGCCTCGCTGCCAGCTTAGTTGAAATCCGCCCGCCGCGCAACCGAATTCTTTACAAAATTCAATAGCTTCGCTTTACGCGCGGACACTTGTCTCAAAGCGAGAGGTCACGCTTCGGGCGGTAAAGTGGTCAGAAAACCAAAGGAGGTGCGATCAGCGGAACGCCCATTGCCAGGATTGTCTGCCCACTCTCCCGGAGGAATAGGCTACCGCAAGCTCCGCCCATAGGGGGTCCTGGGTGAAGCTGGAAAGGGGCCCGCAAGCGTCGATAATGCTCATCTTGCCGAACAGCCCGAGAAGCGTTTCAATTCCCCCACGGCTAAAAGCATTCAACAGCGAAAATGGCTCGCACGGCGAGGAGATGATGCGATGGCCCCAAACCCCCGGCCGTTCGTCCTTTGACAGTGCGTTGAGAAGCTGTGTGTCACGATGGTTGTTCCTCAACGCCTCGCAGAATGCCCAGCGCATCAACGGATAATAGATCGTATGCCGACTTCCACCCAGGACACGCACGCCAGGCAGGATCGACGTTACGATGAACATCAGCAGAAGGTTCGGAACGATCCGGCCAGTTCTCAGGGCCTCCACAAGACTTGGCGGCGAGAATTCAACACAGACATCATCTGTCGCCTTCGACCGGAGGACCCTGCCATCCAGCCAAAGTGGAAAAAGCCGCCCTTCAATGCAGCCCCAGAAAAAATGCGTCGAGTTTTTCAGCCAGCCTCGCCAAGCCGTGTCAGCGAGTTGATCGATGCAGTGGATGAGGCGCATCGCGAATGCTCGGTCCTCGATCAGCGAGGCTCGCAGCCAGGACCGGCCATCGGAAAGGTGATCCGCGACCAGATCGGCAACGTCGGTATCGTCAAGCTGAAGAAAATCGACCTGGCTGTCAGAATACCGCTTCCAGAGGCAAAGATTTGCCGCTTTGATCGCCTCTGCCGCCGACTGGAATTCGCCCCGAGGCAAAAGGTCTCGCAAGCACGAAATTGCCTCCGAGTCATCACCGGGCCTGTCGACGTTTTGAAGATGGAACCTGTAGCAGCCGTTTCTGCCAAGAATGCTGTAGGGGATCATTTTGCTGCGCGACAGCCCGAAGACGTTGACTGCATCGCCATCGACGTGGAGCCAGGCCGGACCCTTGCGACCGCGTTCTACGAACTTCACTGTCGAGCAAGCGTAGGAGATATAGGATGTCCTGCCATGCGCGCGAAGTCCCATCAGGGAGAACAGATGGGTGTAAAATGCGTCAGGCTCGATCAACAGGTGGAGGTGGGGGCCACACTGCAGCACCGGAGCGACTTCGATTTCGGTTTGAAAGCGCGATGCGGCTTCTGCTGAATAACCCTGACGTTGCGCGACGGCCGCCACGCGTGACCGCAATAAAGACATTGCCTGGCTTCGCGCGACGCACCCCGATTGATCCGATCCAACCGAGAAAGCCGCCTTTGCGTAGTCGTTCAGCGATGCCTGCTCAAACTGACGCAACCAAGGGAATAATTCAAAAATGAGGGCCAACACCTCACCTTTTGAAACCAGGTCGCTATTGGGCGACGTCTCCATCCTCAGACGAACCGGCTTTCCGCCGGCGCTCCCCGATCCATGTTAAAGTAAAAGAAGAGCGCGACGGTCACCATCAGCGCCCCGAAGAGGCCGAAAATCCCCGAAGGTGGAATTGCGTCTCCGATCGTCCCGATGATGCCATACGCAAGAAGCCCTATCGAAACACAGATCGTGTGGATCTGGCTTCGCGCCCGCCCCAACATGTCAATCGAAACAGTCGATTGAACCCGTACATCGATCAGGATTCGCGTGACATTGTAGCAGAAGCCGAGCAACACCAGTTGAACGAGCGCTGACAAAAAGCTCTGGAAAACCGGAAAGCCCAACAGAACAATGCCAGCGAGCGCCGACTGGAAGAGGATGCTTTGTCGTCGCGAACGCGCCCTTCTGAGAAGAAGGGTTGAACAGCCCGCCATCGAACCGAGGGCCCAACCTGCCTCGAGATAACCGAACTCTAGCGCCGACCCCATGAGTTCGCGGGTGACATATGCGACGCCCAATACACTCACAAGCATGCCCATCGCATAGGTCAACGCATACATGACGGCGGTGGTCTTCAGTGAGTGAACGACGAAGGTCGTCGGCAACAGATCCATCCGACGAATGCTCTTTGCCTGCAAATCCGATCGAGAACGAGAAGGCGGCTGTCGGCCGAGCAGTGCCAGCAGCCCCAACAGTGATAGGCCGAAAAAGGCGCCAGGCAGGATCGACGTCAGATTCATCCCGATGGCGGTTAAGCTGTACCCGGTGACGATGGCGGCGATGAGATTGCCCGCCTGCATCGCAATATAAGACGCCGAATTGAATGAAGTGAGGTTCTTAGGACGAACGATGTCTGGAATGATGGCCTGCAGCGCAGTCGAATAGGTTCTGTCGATGAACGCGAAGATGGTCCACGATAGGCAAAGAACACCAAGTGGGTCACCGAACGAGAGACCAATACCAGTTGAAAATATGAGGATCAACCTGGATAAATCGCAAGCGATACAGACGAAGCGACGATCAAATCGATCAACTAGAACCCCACCAACATTGCTGGTGAGCAACTCGGCGGCACTGCCGAGCGCCAAAAGGATAGCTAGAGCGCTCGCGCTCTTGCTGACATCTGTCGCAGCCCATGCCGCCAGCACGAAGTAGACATTCCGGCCAATGGCCGACGCCAGAACACAGAAGAGATAGATGCCGCGAGAGGCATAACACCCTATGCCGCTGTTTTCTGTTGCGCCCACTTCATCCAAACTCCCTACTGGCAGGTTCATGGGGACATGCTATTCTTCTGAAGAGCTGGCGGCTTTCATGAAATTGATATTATCTCTCGTCCAGAACCAGCTATTCTTTCCAGAGCGCCCGGTACTCGGCAGGGGAAAATCCCGTCTCTCGGCGAAATCTGGTCGAGAGGTGGCTCCCGCTGGAGTAGCCACAGGCGATGGCGATCTCGGTCACGCTGATCGCAGTCGTGCGGAGAAGGTCGGTCACGCGTTCAAGACGGCGTTGGTTATAGAAGCCATAGGGCGTCGAGCCTTGCGACTGCTTGAAAGCGCGGGAAAAATGCTCGTAGGTCAATCCCGCCTCTTCAGCCAGAGCGCGCACGCTCGGAGGTCGATCAATGTGAGCTTCAATTCGCCCTATTACGCGCTTGAGAACCGTAGGCGACAATCCTCCTCGAGACAATCTGCCAGATGTGCCGGAGCGGCGCTGCAGAAGTCCGAAGATAGCCGCGAGGTGCCCTTCAACGATCAGACTCCCCACGGAATCGTCGTGTGAAAGTTCTCCGGCAATCTGCCGCGCCAAGCATTGGATCGGCAGATCTCTAAATCCAAGCTCCGGACGTAAGGTGCCTACGCGCGGGAGCTTGGTCGTGAGGTTGGAAAAAAAATCCTGCGTCACGGTTATCATAAGATAACAACCCTCAGCATCGCCTTCATCCCAACCGCTCCAATGGCAACCGGGCGGAATGTAAACAAGCGAGCCGTCTGGACGCGGACTGAACTCGACTCTTCGTCCGTCCACAAAATTTTCGCCGGATGCCGCCGTACCCCTTATGTTGAGGAAGATCAGGTGGTCATCCGCGACAACGTCGATAACCTGTCGCCCGAGACTGCGCCGGCGAACGACATCTGCGCGGGCATGGCTCCAAAGGCCTTGCTGGTGAAGGATGATCTCCCCTTGTGACTTCTTCATCCTCTCGGGGTGAATTGATGGAATGATCCCCACTCGAAAGCTGCTCCCCTGAAAAACCGGTGTGGTAGCGACCCTACCTCACCCCAAGTTGTCAACAAGCCAGGCTTTAACCTCAGGTCGAATTTCATGTCAATTTCATGAAAACCAATCAAAATCGTGGATGCGAAAAGATGACGTTCGCGATCATCTTCTGCCGACATCATCGCTGACGGCACAATCTTTTCGGGATGCGCGATTTCCCCCTGAACCCCAAAAACGCGATGGTGCGAGAGAAAGGCAGGCTTTCGCATGCGTGAATTTGCCGACTTCATTGAGGAGTGCGACCGTGCCCCTCGCCTTAACGAGCTTTCTGAGTTTTTTTCGACCACCGCATCCGGTGAGGCCGGAATGCCTATCCGTCCGCCTGAGCTCGATCGCCGCTTGTTCCCAGTGGACATGACGTTCAGGCGCTTTTCAGCCCTTCATCCGCTGCGCCGAGGTCCATTCGATAAGCACTACTTGAGCAGCATACCCTACCGCCTCGAAGAGGAGTGCCGCATAGGCGGCGCGATCCTCAAATACGCGCGGGCCAGAAAGGGTCAACTGCAACTCTACACGCTAGGTACAGCCGAGGGGACGATGGCTCGTGTGATCGGCGAACTTGGCAAGGGCAGGATAGAAACACTGTCATGCAGTCCCAACGTCGAAAACCTTAGAAGCTTCTATGCCTATGGCGTTCCTCCTCATGCCATGTTTTTTCACGGACCATTTCATTATTTGACATCGCAAAGGGTCCAAGAAGACGTGGAGCTCCGAAAGTTTGGCAGCGGTTTCGATATCATCCTCGAGGACACGACTTTCCAGATGTATTCGCCAAATCGCTTCGATCAGATCCGTTTCGTCTCGCAGCATCTCAAGACCAACGGGCTCTTCATGTTCGTCGAGAAGTTCAGGCATGAAGACGCCGAGGAATATCGGCGGCGGGAACGCCAGAAGGACCATAGCTTCAAAGCTCGCTTCTTCAGCGCGTCAGATATTCGCGCCAAGGAAGAGACGGTGCTAACGCGAATGGATCGAAACGAAGTCACCCTTTCGGAGATGAGCGAAACACTACGCCGGTTCTTTGGACACTCATTCGTCACCTGGAACAGCGGCAATTTCTACACGCTTGTCTCCAGCAACAGTCGGGAGAATCTCGACCTGTTCCTATCGAAGCTGTCCCCACCCGCGATTCCGGCAGAATATGTCTATGCGGACCTTCCCTACCGCCTTTACCCGGAATCCGAAGCAAGGCGGCTATCGGGGCGATCTTGGACCCTTTAGCGATTCCTCATCTTCACCGTCGCGTAAGCGCAACTGCGTCACGTCTTCACGAGCCTCAACTGGAACAACGTTCGCGTCAGCAGAAAGCGCTCCATCACGTTGAGCAGCCCTCAGCGCTTTGCCACCTCTAAAAGCCTTTTTTCTCCAAATAGGCAGGAACAGCATGAAGAAATCGATTGGCGAAGTCCGTCACTTCGTTGAGCTGAGCCCGCCGTGCAACGCGCATCTGGTCCTGCCACGAGCGCCATCATTCGCGGGTGAGGAAGATGTTCCAAAGTGCGTGCACGTCGCCGAAGCGTGTGTCGCAATCACGCGCACGCAGCACGTTGCCGACAAGATCTGCACGCAAATCGAGGACTTCTACCAATCCCTCGTCTCCGTGGGACCTGACAGGTTTCTAGCTTTCGAAGGTGGAGGCGCGATCATAAGGCCGACCAGTGAAAGCCTGTTCTTCACGGTCTCAGCGCGAGACCTCGTCACTTTCTGTGGCATCCGCGCGCTGCTGGAAGCAGGCTTGTTTCTGGCCACGTCCGTGTCCGAGGGGGCTATAGAGTGGCTTCACGCAGACGGCACCCGATCTGGTGAAACCTGCAATCGCCTCTACAACGACCGCTGCGGAACGGACGAACAGTAGCTTCGACCGCTCCGCCACCCAAAGGAAGATCGATCTCGGGACAATCGGGTCGTAGTGCTTTTCCAATCGACCAACCATTTCGTCCCCCCGCTTTTCTTCGAGTCTCAGAGGTTGATGCCGCGAGCGCGGCTAGCAGCCCTTTGGCGCCGCTCCGCTATGATCTGCTCACTGCTCTGCAGACGGACAGTCTGCTGCAGGACCTTCAGCCGCTCCTGCATCGCCTCGAAAGCTCGACGCTGCGCCGGCGGCACGCGGTTGACAAGATCCTTGTCACCCCGGACGAGGGCATTGCGACCGAAGCGCTCGTCGAGCGCTCGGCTGACAGCGGCAAACTCCCGGGCAATGCCCTGCTCGAGGGAAGCGGCGGAAACACTCAGCTTCCTGCTGTCCTTCCTCACCTCGACCGTCAGGTGCGCCAAAGCCTCTTCCGCAGCTTTCGAAAGAGCTGGAATGGCAACCGCCATGCGCCGCCGTTCGTCCGTGATAGCCTGGCGTTCGGCATCGAGGGCATTGAGGTGGGCCGCACCGAGCGCGCGCAGGCGCGCTGCAGCTTCCGGCACGGCCCGCATCGCCTCTTTCCGCTCCTGGCCGGACGCCAGCATCCGGTCCAGCAGGCGATTAGAACCGCGCAAAGCCCCATAGGCGGCCGGATCATTGGTCACCGCGGCGGCGATTCGATCAGCAGCAAAGCCTTTCCGGAGCAGCTCCTCGATCTTGCCGACGGCGCCCGACGGATCGCGCCAGATCATTGTCGCGGCGTTGGCCAATGCGCCACGCTGCTGGCGATAGAAAGGGTTGGAGAGCGCCCGCAATCGAGCCTCATCGTCGACCGACGTCTTGAACACGATGACGGCAGCAAGCATCGGCGGCACGGCGACATTCTCCTTCCCCGGTCCGTTCTCTGTCTCTTGGCCCCGAACAACACTGGCAGCCATGACGATCTTCGAGCGATCCTGCCGCTCGGCGAGATGCTGCGCCTCGGCAAAACGTTTGACCGCTTCGAACAGCCGGGCCAGCTCCTCGCGCCGGCCGGCCGTCAGATCTTCCGGCAAACGCTCGGTCATATTGCGTTCAGCAACCGCATCCGCCTTCGCGGTGAATGCGCTCCAGCCGAAGCGTGCCGTTAACGCTTCGCTGACCGCCTTGATCTCCTGCACGACCGAGCGGTCCTCGGCGGCAAGCGCAAAGGCGCTCTTATAGGCGTCGTCCCCGTCCCGGTTGCGCACCGCCTCGATCTCCATAAGGCGCGCCATCGCGCGCTCGGAAAGCGCCGGGATCGATAATGACATGTAGGAGCGCCGCGTCTGCTCACGCATTTCGAACCGTTCGGCATTCCGGCGGAACCCGGTCGCATGGGCCCGGGCCAGGGGAAGCAGTTCCTCCAGGGCTGCCTTTGCGACCTTGCGCTCGGAAAGCGCCGCGCCTCCGTCGACGATCAGCTCGGAGCCACGCAGCCGGCCGAGCCGGTCGGGTGCTGCGGCAAGATCAGCAGTGAGCCTGCGGGGTTCGGTGCCGGTGTCCGAGGCGAGCGCATTCAGGGCGACAAGTGCTGCATCCGGATCCCGGTAGATCTTAGTAAGCAGCGGTCGCAGCATCGTTTCCCGCTCCGTCCAGGCCGGTGACGAACGCTGCGCCAGCCGCGCATCCGCCTCGACACTCCTAACGAAGGACGTGCTCGGCGGGATCAGATACTGTGGTTCGCCAGCGCTTGCGCTCGCGATGGTGTGGGATTCAGTTCGCGCCTCGTTGTAGGCGAAGCGCCGTTCCCGCTCGATGGCAAAACCGAGCGCCACGCTTGCCCGCTCCCAGAGCTTTTCCACCTGCTCTCGCTTTGCGGTAATCCACGTCCAGCGCCGGGAAAGGCTTTCCTCCATCTCGGCGGCAGCAAGCGAGAGATGATCGAGCCCGCGGCGCCGGGCGAAGTCTTGCGCCTGGGCGCGATAGCCCGCCTCGCTCTCAAAATCGAGCGTCGTCGTCTTGGCACCGGAGCGCGACAAGCGTTCGACGAGACGGCTGAACACATCCGGCCGATGACTTTCCCGTTCGATGCGCTCCTGACGCGCTTCGGCGGTTTCGATCTGTCTGGCCGTCCAGACATTGCGGTCGACTTCCCTCTCCTCGTAACGCTTCTGACCTGTCTCCTCGTCGACAATGGCAATCTGGACCTTGACCCGCTCGACACCATCCTTGCGCAGCGTGATGGTGTCGCCGTCGGAGATGCCGGCATCGTCGAGCGCTTTCGGCAGGCTGACGCCCCAGAGCCGATGGGCGGTTCCGTCGTCCGTCCTGACATCGGCATAGGGGCTGTCGTCGGCATCCTCGTCCTCGGGCCGGAATTTGGCTTCGCCGGTTTCGACAAGCTCGCCGGTGACACCGGCGGCATGATCGACACGCGGTTTGCGTCCCCATTCCGGTCTCGGCTCAAAATCCTCTTTCGCCGCATAAAGATCGACGCGGTCGCGATGCCGGGTCATCGACACATAGGTCAGATGCCGGTCCATCATGCCGGTGGCGAGCACGAAGGTGCGGTCGACGGTCGACCCTTGAGATTTGTGGATCGTTGCGGCATAGCCGTGGTCGACATTGTCATAACTGTCCTCGCCGAAGACGACTTTATTGCCATTGTCGAGCAGAACCGACAGCAGCGGATCGCCGCGTTTGTCGCCGGTCGCGGTGACCGTGCCGAGCATGCCGTTCTTGACATATTGCGGCCCGGAGTGCTTGGCCCGCGGCTCGAGGAAGCGGGCGTTCTCCAGGAAGATGATGCGGTCGCCGGCGGCAAATTTTCGCGCCCCGCGCTCGGTCCGGAAGCTGCGGCTTTCGCCGAGGGCATTATCGCCGGCCATCACCTCACGCAGCGCCTCGTTGAGCTTGCGGACATCGTCGTTGGTGTGGGCGAGCACCAGCAGTTCATCACCGCGAAGACGGCCATCCCTGCCCTCGGAGATCGAGCGACCGATTGCGTGTTTGCGTGCCTCTGTCCAATCGACCACAATCCTGTCGATCGTTTCCTCGCGTGTGCCCGCCTCGACCAGGTGGCCCTGCTGGGTATAGGCGTCGAGGCCCTTCTCGACCTCGCCGCGGGCAAACAGCCGCGAGGCATTACGTGCCCAGGCCTCACGCTGGCGGCGCACGCCGGCAAGCTCTGCAAAGCCGATGCGTTCGGTAATTGCCCGGAAGGCAGCACCGGCCTGGATCGGCTGCAGCTGCATCGCATCGCCGACCAGCACGACCTTTACCTCAGCCTCCTCGGCAATCTTCAGCACACGGGCCATCTGCTGCGAGGCCACCATGCCGGCCTCGTCGATCACCAGCACATCACCGCGATGGAGCGTATCGCGGCCATTGGCCCAGGCCAGTTCCCAGGAGGCAAGTGTCCGCGACTTGATGCCGGAACTGTCTTGCAGCCCTTCTGCGGCCTTGCCGGCAAGGGCTGCACCGATCACCCGGTGTCCCTCGCCCTCCCAGGCAAGACGTGCGGCAGCAAGCAGCGTCGATTTGCCGGCGCCGGCAAGGCCTACAATAGCGGCAATGCCACCATCACCGGTGACATGACGGACAGCATCGACCTGCTCTGCATCGAGCCGGAACGGAGTTTTGGGATCGCCGCTCTCGATGCTCTCCACGCGTTCGATCGCCACCGTCACATTCCGCTCGGAAACACCGAAGCCGCGACGCTCCGACAAAACCCGCGCCGACTGCGCCATGTCGTATTCGATGCGCAGCATCTCCCGCGTCGTAAACACCGCGGGCTCCGACACCTTTCCTGTCTCTGCCTCGATCTCCTTCGGCTTCAGTATGACCAATTGGTCCGACGCCATCAGCCTGGCGCGGATGTTGGCAAAATCGGTGGGATCGTCGACGTAACGGTGCAGCGCCCTGGCGATATCCCTCTCGTCGAAGGTAGAGCGTTCATTGCCGAGCTGCTTCAGCAAAAGCTCCGGCTCTGAAAGCAGCCGATCGGCCATCTCCTGGCGGCGGGCGAGATCGGCCGGCGCGAAGTGGAGCTCCCTGCCCTTCCTCGCCAGCGCCGCCTTCTCCGGCCCGAGATGTTTTTGCGCGATCCCGTCGAGGCCCTGTTCGGCATAGGAGCGACCGTCGAGGCGGATGTCATGTCCGGCCAGCGCCAGATGCCGGTTGGCCGTTTCCGCCCAGGCGATCTTCCACGCTTTCATCGTTTCCTTGTCGCCCGCCCAGACTTTGTAGACGATCTTGCCGTTCGGGCGGTCCGGCGTGACGACACGCAGCGGCTTGCCACCCTCACCAAGCACTGGAACCTTCTTTGCCCCGAACCCCTCCTCCGTCGCCGGCCGGAGCGTCGTCATCAGGTGGATGTGCGGGTTGCCGTCCTTGTCGTGATAGACCCAGTCGGCGATCATTCCTTTCGAGGTGAGATTGTCGCGGACGAATTCGCGCACCAGCGTGATATTCTCGGCCCGCGTCAGCTCCTCCGGCAGCGCGATGATCAGTTCGCGGGCGAGCTGCGCATCTGCCCGCGTCTCGAAGGCGTCAACGGCATTCCAAAACACTTCGCTGGCCTTGCTGACGGACTGACCTGATATCGCCGACCGCAGCCAATCCGGGATCTCATCCGGCAGCGCCAGTTCCTCATACATCAGTTCGCCCGCCCCACCGCGATAGCTGAACGACGTTCCCGCCTGCTCGTCCATCATCCGGGCGCGGTGGCGATAGGCGGCAGCCGAGACGATGCTGCGTCCCGATCCCCTGCTGATCACCTGCGCTCTGACGAACATGATCGCCACTGGCGTCTCCAGACTGGCCCAAGCACGTCGCGACAGCGACGTATATTGCGCCCTCAAACAGATCGGACCGAAGGGCCGATGCCGCTTTTCTGGTTGCACGGTAGCGCATTTTACTGTTTTATTCTAGTTAGTATAATCGCACCTTCGACATCAAAGCAGAAAAGGAACCAGGAATGGCGACAAAATCATCGATTTCCGATCTCGACGCCCAGATCGAAAAGCTGCGCGAACGCAAACGATTGTTGATAGTTAAATCGGCCGAGCGGTTTGCCCGCGCCGCGACCAGAACCGGGCTGGCGGAGATGGAGATCGCCGACGAGGAGGTCGATCGGATCATCGAGGAAATCGCCGCGCGATTTCGGAAGGGGGAAAGGAAAGGCGCCGCTGGCCCCACTCCTCAAACGCGTCGACCAGCAGATAGCGGCGCTGGAGCGCAGGGGCAGGTTCCAAATGACGGCTGAGCGCAAGCGCGACACGCGCGAAAAGATCCTGCTCGGCGGGATCGTCGTCAAAGCCGGGCTATCGAAGGCGGATCGGGCGTTCCTGCTCGGCGGCCTCATAGAAATGGCAAGGCTCGTCCCAGGCTCCATCGAGCATCGGCGGCTGCGCGATATCGGCGAAGAGGCTTTCAAGGCCCCCTCGCTGAGGAACGGTTCATCGCATCTCGAGGAGAAAGTAAGATGGGCCTAAGAGGGAAACCGCATCCGAGCCTGTTACTCGTTTTGGTACCGATCGCCGTCACCACGATCACAATCTACATTGTTGGCTGGCGATGGCCGGGACTCGCCGCCGGCATGTCCGGGAAGATAGAACACTGGTTCCTGCGGGCAGCACCTGTACCGCCTCTACTGTTCGGACCTCTTGCCGGACTTCTGACCGTGTGGGTCTTGCCGCTGCATCGGCGAAGGCCGGTCGCCATGGCAAGTCTTTTGTGTTTTCTCAGCGTTGCCGCCTTCTATGCGCTGCGCGAATTCGGCCGGCTTGCACCTACTGTGCAGGCCCGGGTCGTTCCGTGGGATCGAGCGCTGTCCTATCTTGATATGGCCGCAGTCATTGCTGCCGTCGCCGGCTTCATGGCAGTGGCGGTGTCCGCCCGCATCTCCGTCGTCGTGCCAGATGAAATCAAGCGTGCCCGGCGTGGAATATTTGGAGATGCCGATTGGCTGCCGATGGCGGCAGCAGGAAAGCTGTTCCCGCCGGATGGGGAAATCGTGGTCGGCGAGCGTTATCGGGTCGACAAGGAAATCATCCATGCGCTTCCCTTCGATGTAAACGATCGCAGCACATGGGGACAGGGCGGGAAGGCGCCATTGCTCACCTACAGACAGGACTTCGATTCCACCCATATGCTGTTTTTCGCGGGATCGGGCGGATACAAAACGACCAGCAACGTCGTGCCGACGGCGCTCAGATATACCGGACCCATGATCTGCCTCGATCCTTCCACTGAGGTCGCGCCCATGGTCGTCGAGCACCGCACCAATGCGCTCGGGCGCGAGGTCATGGTGCTCGATCCGACGAACCCGATCATGGGCTTCAACGTGCTCGACGGGATCGAAGCATCCAAGCAAAAGGAAGAGGACATCGTCGGCATTGCCCATATGCTGCTGTCGGAAAGCCTTCGCTTCGAAAGCTCGACGGGATCCTACTTCCAGAACCAGGCGCACAACCTCCTGACCGGTCTGCTCGCCCATGTGATGCTCTCGCCCGAATATGAGGGCCGGCGAAGCTTGCGCAGTCTCCGCCAGATCGTTTCCGAACCGGAGCCCTCGGTGCTCGCTATGCTGCGCGACATTCAGGAGCATTCCGGTTCGGCCTTCATCCGCGAAACGCTCGGCGTCTTCACCAACATGACCGAGCAGACGTTTTCGGGCGTCTATTCCACAGCATCGAAGGATACCCAGTGGCTGTCGCTCGACAGCTATGCCGCGCTCGTCTGCGGCAATGCCTTCAAATCGAGTGATATCGTTTCGGGCAAGAAGGACGTCTTCCTCAACATCTCCGCATCGATCTTGCGCTCCTATCCGGGCATCGCTCGTGTGATCATCGGCTCGCTCATCAACGCCATGGTGCAGGCCGACGGCGCCTTCCAGCGCCGGGCGCTGTTCATGCTCGATGAGGTCGATCTGCTCGGCTACATGAGGGTGCTCGAGGAGGCGCGCGACCGCGGCCGCAAGTACGGCATCTCGATGATGTTGATGTACCAGTCGGTCGGGCAGTTGGAGCGGCATTTCGGGAAGGATGGCGCGACGTCATGGATCGATGGCTGCGCTTTCGCCTCTTACGCAGCGATCAAGGCGCTCGACACGGCGCGCAACCTCTCTGCGCAATGTGGCGAGATGACGGTGGAGGTGAAGGGCAGTTCCCGCAACATCGGCTGGGACACGAAGAACAATGCATCCAGGAGATCCGAGAACGTCAACTTCCAGCGCCGGCCGCTGATCATGCCGCACGAGATCACCCAGTCGATGAGGAAGGACGAGCAGATCATCATCGTCCAGGGGCATAGTCCGATCCGCTGCGGCCGGGCGATCTACTTCCGGCGAAAGGAGATGGATCAGGCAGCGAAGGTCAATCGTTTCGTCAAACCGGTGCTATGATCGTGGTTTTATCAGCGGCCCACCTCGTCCTCGCCGGCATAGGCGTCGACGGCGTTTTCGAGTTCGGCAAAAAGCTCATCGGGCATCGTTTCGATAGTGCCGACGGTGCGTCGGTCTGCCTGCCTGATCAGTTGCTGATAATCTTCGATATTGAGGAGAACCAGCCGGGGTTTGTTCCGCTGGGTGATCGTCACCGGATGACGCAGCGCCTCGGCGATGATGTCGCCGGATTTACGTGAGAGGTCACTGGTTGAATACGTCCCGCTTGGCTTCGGCATTGGGCTTCCTTGCTATCGCTGGAATTTAGAGCATTTACAACATTACTGCGATTGTTGTGAAACTTCGCAGCCGTCCTTCCTCGGCTCACTTGAGGGCCATCGGCAACTGAGAGGCAACCTCGTCTGTCGCCTCTCAGTATGTGAGATGGTGCTGCTACCACCATGACCAAACGACGCGCCCCGCATAGACCGGGATGCGAGTTGCCAACGTGATATCCTTGATGATCGGCGCCAGCGAGCCGAGTTCGTCCGCAATCAGCGCAACGAGCTCAGGATAGTTGATATCGACGCCAGTGTCGTCGGCAGCCCAAGCGCTCATCCAATCGCCGCCGTTGACGCGGAATTCATGCGTGTCGTAATCAATTTCGAGTTCGTCCAGCAGATTGATAGTGAAGCGCCCGAAAATCTCGATCTCGCCCTCCAGCTGATATTCGGCGAATTCATCCTCCCCGATGAGAACACTTCGTTCCAATTCCATGATGACGCTGATCCGATCGATTGCCGCGTCGAGCCCCTCAACCAGGCGATCGTGAAGCTCTCGCGAAAAATCGCTGTCGCAGCCGAAGCGGTTTGCCAGGACGACGAGCCGGAAGCCGGCAAACTTGGTGTAGAGTATAAGGTTCTGATCGGTTGTCATAATGTGATCTCCTTCGTTGATGACGGAGATCGGCCACTCTCTTGCAAAGAGGGGTCAAGGACCGCGGAACGCGGCTCGCAAGCGGGGGAACCGATTTTTCCAGAGCGCAGTGAAACGCAGCAGCGGAAAAATTGGGGGAGACGCGCCGTCCTTGACGCCGGATTTGCTGGAGTAAAATTGGACGTCAGAGAGAGAAGAGACCCGCGGACCCGAAGGGGACGCGACCGTTTCCGGCGTGAGCCGGCAGGAGGTGTCGAGGATAGAACCGCCGCCCTGCGGCTGGGCAATTCGCTCACGTCATTCCGCGAGAGGGGGCGTGACCGGAGGCGGAGACGGTGTTCGGGCTCCGTGAGCGGAGCGAATAGCACCCGGCCGCCGATTGGCCGGCTCGCCCAAATCCATGATCTTCGGCTTCAACGATCATCACAAAAATGAATCGGTGTGGGCCGACCGATTCATAAGTGTCGTTAGACGCAAAAGCTGGAAGAGGCGACTCTCCGTCATGCTCACTCAACCCTATCAGCTCTACATCGAACGCAGGGACGCGACGAAAAACATGGCGCGCTTCTACGCGCTCGCAATCGAACCGACGTTGTTCGGCACACCATGCCTGACGCGGCGATGGGGACGCATCGGAACGATCGGACAAGCCATGGTGCATCACTTCGACAGAGAGGAGGATGCAGTCCGTATGTTCCTCGAACTTCTCCGATCAAAACGGGCGCGCGGCTATAGGCCGAACACAAATGTCGGACGGGAACCCATGGTCCGGGCTGTCCGCGGAAGTCTTCCTGGTCCTTGCCGGTAATTATCGGCGTGAAGCGCAGCTTCGGGTCGACGCGCCGGTCGATCCGGCGTACCGGCCCAGGCGAGGAGGCAAACGCCGCCTCAGAAGGGTGGCGCGGCGTCGATGGCGCCCTCCTGCTCGGCGATCGCTACCCTCAGTTCGGCCCGAGCGATCTCCAGCTCCGCTTCGATCTGGCGGCGCTCAGCCGGATCGGCGTTCCTGAGCTCGGCCCGCAGTTCCTCAACCTGAATTTCGAGTGCAATCGTCATCGTCGTCGTCTCCTGAAATGTGAAAGATGACGCCCGGGGTCGTGAGGATCGGGCCGGGTCAAGGATCGCGTCAGCGACCGGCGGAGCCGGCGAGCGGAGGAACCGATTTTCTGACGGTGCCCTTCAGGGCGCCGGCTGAAAATTGGAGGGGCCGCGAAGTCCTTGAGGCGGCACGAGCCTCACGGCAGACTTCAAGTATCTGAGCAGACAGGGTCCTTGGTCTCGTGTGGCACGACAGGAGGATTGAAGGCGGGCTCGATGCCCGCTTTCAATCCCGCTATTGCGCGCAAAACCTGAGATACGGCGAAGCCGGCCCCGATTGCTCGAGGCCGCTCGCTTTGTTCTTCAGTTCGGGCTGTTCCAGAGGATCACCTTCTTGCTAGGATCGCCGCCGGGTGCCGGTGCGAGATTGCCGAAGATCACACCGATCTCGGGAGCCTCAAGCTTCACTGAGAGGTATTCCTCGCCGGTCTGCCGCGCGATGCGGTTCCAGGCGGCGCCGATCTCGAAGCCCGTCTTGCGGTGAATGACGCGGTAGTCGGGCGCTTCTTCGCTTGCCTTGCTGGCATTTGGGACGATGGCGATCGGGGCGTTGACCCGGATCGTGGCGAAGACGCCTTCGAGGATGCCGTCGGTCTTCTGCGTGAGCGTTGCGATCGTGGTGGCCATGGTTGTTGTCTCCTTCGGTTGCTCGGGACCATTCCCGATGGCGCACGAAGAGACGGCCGACCTGCTGCGGTCAGCTCGCCTGAAAATTTTGCAAAATTCTATTTTCCACCAGGATAAACGAACCGAAATCGAATTTGCAAAAATTTCGGGCGAGTCTTACCCCTTCAGGGGTTGGCCGCCAAAGCAGGCGGTCGTCTATACGAGCGATATAAAACGGGAATGGTTCGGGGCAATCGAAGGAGACAACAAACCATGGCCTCCCGGTCCAAGCACTGGGGGATATTGGCCGCACACTCCACGGACGCTTCGCCCGCATGTCGATCAACATAATACCCTCGCCCGCTCCCGGCTGCGGCAGGCTGTGAGCACCTCGATAACATTTCTGCTGATCGGCGAGGTCGCCGCGGCACCGCATTGCCGTCTGCAGACCGTGCTCCAATCCCGGGTGAAGCTGTTCACGCGGGCGTCGAATGAGTGATCTTCCCCAAACGTGCCCGCTCCCAAGCACCTGAGCCGCCGATGGGTCGCCAGGTACATCGCCATTGGCAAACACGCAACCGGAACGATGTGAGCCGGCTTCATCCGCGGAGCCAAGCTCGGTGAGATCACAAGGCAACAGGATCGGAGCAAGTCACAAACGGAATGCCATAAAGCGCGACATTTTGATCGTCCGAAACCAAATACGCTCCCTCCGCCACGGCTTGCGCCATGAGCAGATGATCGAAAGGATCGCGGTGATGAAGTGGAAGAGCAGCGAGAGCGATAAGATGCGCGTCCGAGATATCCAGCCGGTCGAAACCTTGATCCGGCAAAATCGCAACAATCTCTTCGATATCGGCATCAAGTTTGCCGATGCGCAGCTTCACAGTGATTTCCCAAAGGGAGACAGCACTGACGAGGACATCATTCTCGGGATCGCCAATAAGGCGACGCGCATGGTTCCCTAGCTTCTCGTCGTCGTTCAGCCACCACAGCAAGGCATGTGTATCGAGCAGCAGCCTCACGTCCCGTCTTCCATGGACTTCAGAACATCCGCCGGCAGACCATCGAAGTCATCGGCAACTTTGATCTTTCCGCGCAACGCGCCTGGTTTCCGCATGACGACGCCGGCTGACGGCGGGCCGATTTCGGCGACAACCTTGTGATGCGACGTCAGGACGAACCGCTGGCCGTCTTCGACCTGCTTGAGGAAAGACGTCAGGTTGCCGCGAAATTCCCGCACGCCGACACGGCGGGGAGATGGTATCTGCTGCCGAGATTGGGTCATGGCGAAGCTCCGTTTCAGCGGCAAATGTGTACACAATTTTTGCGAAATGCAAGCATCTCCTTCAGCCGTATGGACAGATGGCGCTTACGCGCCATCTCCCGCCGCTTGCCAAAACGGAGATGCCAAGTCGGCGGGTCTTGTCGGCAAGATTGCCGGTAATGCCGGAGCCGGGGAAGATGACGACGCCAGCCGGCATGACCGAGAGCATGTCGTCATTGCGGCGGAACGGTGCGGCCTTGGCGTGCTTCGTCCATTCGGCTTGAAGGCGATCTGTATCACCTTGCGCGCTTCTGCCCAGCAGGCAGCGATACGTTCGGCGCCCTTCGGCGAGCCGCCGTGCAGCAGCACCATGTCGGGATATTTGGCGAGGGCTTGATCGAGTTTCGCCCAGATTCGTTCGTGATCATTGTAGTCGATGCCGCCGCCGAAGGCGATCTTGGTGCCTGCCGGGATCAGCACTTCGGTCTCGGCGCGCCGGCGGGCGGATGGAAAGTCTCTGGAGTCGATCATCGCCGCGGTCATGTTGGCGTGGCTGACCTTGGAGCCCGTCCGCGGCCGCCATGCCGAGCCGCATTGGCTTCGAAGTGGTCGCCCGCATAGGCGCGCATGAACTCGAAGGCATTGCGGCGCTCAAGCAGCGTGATGCCTTCGGCAACGAGGCGCTCCAACTCGACACTCTTGACCTCCGAGCCGTCCTGCTCGCGCTGACCGTTGCGTTGGCTATCCTCATTACGCTGAAGCTCCCGCTGGATGCGCTCGCCGGCGCGGTGGAAGAGATTGACCGTCGACCACAGGAGGTCTTCGAGATCGGGCTCCAGGCGGGTATCGCCGAGCATTTCGAATAGAGCATCGAACATGGCGGTCAGCGCCGACTGGACGACCGGCTCCTCCGGCAGCGGACGCGGGTCCGGTTCATCCTGGAAGGGGCGATGGCCGTAGATCTGCATCTCGTAGATGAAACGGTCGGTTGGGGACGAGGCGGGGCGGGGCTCGAAGGCGTCGTCGATGGGAAGACATAGGTTCAGATGGTCTCCGTCGGATTTGGGCCGCGCCTCTCGCGGCCTGACGGCGATTGGGCGCGGTAGCTCAATCCCTCGATACGTAGGCGCTGGGGATCCTGCCGCTAGTGCTTGCCCCGGAGTTCGGCGACTTCAACGAGGATCTGCGCCGGCTCAGTCCGGAACGGCTCATCGCTAATCTCAGGGCGCAGCTCGTTCTGAAACGCTCTGGCCTTTCTGCCCGCATGATCGAGCCGGACGGGGAAGGTGAGGGCGTGAGGGCCTACAGGATGGCAGGTCTCTGCCGGTCGCCGCACGGGTAGGCGCCCGCCCGCGGGCCTGCCGAGAGGCGACCCTTACCATGCGGCGGGCGGGCCTTCAGCGGGTCGCTCAGGTTTCTTCCCCTGGCTTGGGCCGCGTGCGGCCCGCCATTCCTGGCACAGCAAGAAACCTCCCTTCCGCCGCCCGGCGCTTCGCCGCGGCGTCAGGCGCCGCGGTTCCGGCCCGTCTGCCGCGTGGACAGGGTGCCGGCCGGCCGCATCGGCGTCAGCTGCGATGTAGAGACGCCGGCAGCCATCGGGCAGTCGGAAGGCGGCAAGGTGATCGGCGGTTCAGTGCCGGCCGGCTCGAAGGGCTGGGTAGCACGCGATTAGAACTCACTTCATGCTGGCGCAGCCTCTACATTTTGACCGGCTGACTTCTAATCAACGCACCGTTGACTTCTAATTATCAAAAGAAGATACGTGCATTCCAGCCTCCAAAAATTAAAATTAACGATCATTCCTGCCTTGGCGTTGAAATCGGCCCCAGCGGCCGTAACATTTACATACTAACTATTTTGCGCTAGTAAAGTCCGCGAAGCTCATGCTACGCCTTCCTTTTACGGCTCGATCAGCCTTTGGCCAGGCAAGGGAGGAACGACGTGCGACAGTTTTTGATCGGCAACCAGGCGTTCGACGACAGTTCTCCAGAGTTTCTGCCGCAGCTCGAACGCGCTTACGAACAGAAGCTCAGGCCACTTTGCCCGTGTCGGCAACCGCCGGTGCCGATGTATATCGCCCGGATGGATGGCCAATTCCTGATCAAACGGATGCCGCTTTCAGGACGAGATCACGATCCCGGCTGCCCATCCTATGAACCGCCATATGAGCTGTCGGGTCTTGGTCCATTGATCGGCAATGCCATCCAGATCGACGCAGCGACGGGCGCGGCTGTGCTGAAACTCGATTTCTCGCTGTCGAAACGAGGGAACCGATCGGCTTCGGCCTCATCTTCGGAGCCGTCGGAAACGGTGCGAAACGATCCGAAAAAGCTGTCGCTCAAGGCCATGCTCCATTATCTCTGGGAGACAGGGGAACTGACTGAATGGACGGCGCTGTGGGCTGGGAGACGCGGCTGGGGTCGCGTCCGCAGCAGCCTGCTGAACGCAGCGCGACAGATGATTGTCCGCGGCGGTCCGCTTAGCGACATCCTGTTCGTGCCGGAAGTGTTTCATCAGGAGGACAAGGAAGGGATCTCCGCCAGGCGCGCAGCGATGTTGGCCGGAGCCCAGTTAACCGGTCCCGGTCCGCGGAAACTGATGATGACCGTCGGAGAGGTAAAGGAATTTTCCTCAGCGCGCGATGGCCAGAAGATGCTGGTGCGCCACCTGCCTTTCCCCTTCATGCTCGATGAGGGTGCGTGGAAACGGTTGAATGCCCGATATGAAACCGAACTGGAACTGTGGCGATCCAACGAGGGGTTTCATCTCATCGGCATCGCCACGTTCGGCATTTCGGGAGCGGGGATAGCTTCGGTCGAGGAAGTGGCGCTGATGGTGGTCAACGAGAACTGGATCCCGTTCGAAACCATCCATGAACAGCGTCTCCTGGAGCGGCTCTCAAGCCTGAAGCGAAGAAGCGTGAAAGGACTCCGGTTCGATCTTTCGCGCGACCAGCCGATTGCCTCCGTGACCTTACCGGAGGCAAAGCCAGCGCCGATCGCCATGTTCATCGTTCCGACGAAGGCCGACGAAGACTATGACGTTGCACTGAATGAGATGATCGCCGCGAGAGCCGAGATGACGCCGTGGATCTGGCGTGTGGCCGACGGCGAAATGCCGCGGCTGCCATGATCCACACCAGCCTCCTTGGTCAGCGACGTAGGCGCCCTAAAAGGAAGCCATCGCCCGGGCGATCTCGAATGCGTGAAGCTATATCCCGGTCAAATCGGCCCAGAGAACTCTCTGCCATTTCTGCATAGCTGCACTGCACAAAAAATGTTTTACCAAGCGGTCAAAATATGAGCATATTGCCTCAAGTTGATGCAGTCGATGGTTTTCCTCCCAGTGCCATCGTATCAGCTGTTCCCCTCTGGAGGTTATTGACCTTCACACCTTAAAGGGCCCTGGTTTTCCAGCGGCCCTATTTTTCTGCATAGTTGGTGAGGCGGCCCCTTTGCATTGCACGATCACATCGGAAGCGGAGCGCTTGCCGTTGGCGGTAACCCACGCTTCAAGTTGGCGGGTCGAGCTCGTTCGCCGCGCGCTCCTATGGCACCCGGAAATCGGAGATGGAAAGCGGAGGATATTTCAGGTATTGCAGTTATGAGCGACTTGCCCTATATACATGGTCAGAGGTGTTCGCCATGACCAGCCATGTTCTTCAATTTACCGAATTGTCGGATCGCGACCGCAAGGCCGTCGCGCCGATCCCAAAGCTGGCGGAGGGCGACCACCTGGAACTGCGGATTCGCCGCGAAGGTGGACAGCTTCAAACCCTTTCTCTTCCAGCCTCGGCTTTCGCACCTGTCGAAGCACTCCTCGATCATCTGTTGCGCGGCAAGCGTGTTGCCGTGCTCACGGAAGATCAGGAATTGAGCCCGACCGACGCCTCCACCATCCTCGGCATCTCACGTCCTCTCGTGGTGCTGCGCATGGATCGCGGCGATCTGCCCTTCCGCTATGTCGGCAAGCACCGCCGAGCCAAGTTGAAGGATGTTCTTGCGCTCAAGGCCAAGCTCGATGCTCGCCAGAAAAGCCTCGACGCGCTGGCCGAGGACACAGAGGATCTGATCGTCAATCATGGCCTCTAAGCCGCCCGTCGCGGTCTACGATGCCTGCGTCCTCTACCCTTTCCATTTACGCAATGTCTTGGTCCAGTGTGCTTTCGACGGTCTCGTCGACGCACGCTGGACCGACGACATCCACGCCGAGTGGATTCGCAATCTGGCCATCGGCTCACCCGAGATACCCTTCTCCCGTCTGGAAGCGACCCGTGATCGGATCAAGGAAGTTTTGCCCGATGCCGATGTCGGTAACCACCAAATCCTCATCCCCAACCTCTCGCTACCGGTCCCGATGATCGTCATGTTTTAGCTGCAGCCATCGCCGGAAAAGCTTCCGTGATTGTCACGTGGAATCTCAAGGATTTCCCTGTCACGGAGCTTCGGCCTCATGGGGTGACCTGCGTATCGCCGGACAATTTCCTCGTGGGCCTCCATCCACCTTTTAGAGCGCATTGATCGACAGCATCAGGCGCGCCCGGTTGAATTTACGCAAGACGGTGCCGGCGGTTCACGAATTCATTGATGCACTGGACCATCAGGGGCTCCGCGCGTTTTCAGTGGTCCTGCGTGAGAAGGCCGCACAATTGGACTGACGGTCGAAACCGACAGAATTGTTAGAGGCCCGGACGCAACCCGTTAAGCTCGATCCGACGAAGAGCGGCCGAGGTCAGTCGCGGCGTCTCGATAGTAGATCTCGCTCACCCGAAACCGGCCGTCGATCCGCTTGCATTGGACGATGATGTCGATCGCGATCGTCAGCATCTCGCGGATGTCGTGCCGTTCGAGGTCCCCACCACCCTCCGACTCCTTGACCAGCAAAGTCAGCTGCTCAAAGGCGAGGCGGGCGGAGTCGGCATGGACCGTGGTGATGGAGCCAGGATGGCCGGAGTTGACATTGCGGATGTAGTAGAATGCCGTCCCGTCACGCAGCTCCTGCAGCAGGATACGGTCGGGCCGCATGCGCAGGCAGGATTCGAGCAGGTCCTTCGCGCCGACCTTGGCGAGACCCTGCCCGCCCTTGGAGTAAAAGAGCCGAACATGGTTGGGCTGCGGGACCACCAGTTCCGGTGTGTCCTCGATGGAAATGATCCGCTCATTTTGCGGGATGTGGCGGATCAGCGCTTTCGACAGCGTCGTCTTTCCCGACCCCGTGGCGCCGGAGATGATGATGTTCTTCCTTGCGAACACCGCCTCCCGCAGAAACGCCTTGTAGGCGCCGATCCGATAGTATTCCAACAGCCTTTGGTCCAATCGTCTCCCGTCGCTTTCGACAGGCGCGACATCGGCGAACAATCCTCCATGATCGAGATCCTCGAGGGTCAGCGACACAGAGGACGGCTTGCGGATGGTGATGCTGACGGTTCCCTTCGTCGTTGCCGGCGGGATGACGATCTGGATCCGCTCATCGTCCGGCAGGGTCGCCGACAGGATCGGCCGCGTCTCGTCGATCGACTGATTGGAGAAGCTCGCGACCGTGCGGGCGAGACGCATCAACCTGTCGAATGAGAGTTCGGGCATCTCATAGGTCTGCCATCCCTCCCTCCCCTCCGTGACGACCTGTCCCGGCCGGTTGACGATGACCTCGTAGAGGGTCTTGTCACGCAGAAAGCGTGATAGCGGCGAAAGCAGTTCGCGCACGACGCCGGAGTCGGCAGCTTCAGTCATTGCCGAACCTATTTCGTCACGAGCTTCGAGGAGGGGCTGAAATCCCCAAGCGCAGCACGGTCGTAGATGCGGTTGCGGGGCTCGGTCACACGAAGCCGGTAGACGGTGGAGAAATCGAGGTCGCGTGCGACGAAGATCGAAACCAGCTCGCCCTGATGTTTCATGAGCGTCGGCGGAATGTTGATCGATTGCTCGACGGCGATCGCCGCCGCCTGCTGACCGGCGCTGGTGGTGTTTTGCGCGTCGACATCGCTGTCCTGCAGCCGGCTGCTGGCATAAGAGCTGGCGTCGCCGACGATCGACAGGAGCATCGCGCTGCCAAAACGCTCCCACCAATGGGTGTCCACATAACCATCGATGCCGGCCCGGCCAAGCGCGTCGGTTGCGGGCGAAGCCAAAGTGATGATCACGCCTTTCGGCGTCTTCGCCCGGTTCCAGAGAACGAACAGGCGCTTTTGTCCACGCCGAATACCGCCGCGATATTCACCGACAATCTGCGTGCCTTTTTCCATCAGCACAACGCGGCCGTTATCTGAAAGAACGTCCCGGTTGATGACGCAGCTCGTGAACCCTGGCTGATCGGAGGAGAGCGCGGTCTCGAGAACGCAAGGAATGGATGTCCCCATTGCGACGATGAAATCACGATTGCCCAACGTGCCGGCACGCGATCCCTGCAATTGCGTCGGTGTCAGCAAGCGGTCGAAGCGCTGGTCATCGTTTTCGCCCTGCGAGGCGAAGCCGCCGGGATTGGCGCCGAGCGGCACGTAATTCGAGGCCTGATCCGACGCCTCGCCCTGATCCTGCCGCCGCGTTGCCGGCGATTTCTCGCCGCCATAGGCGATGACCGGCGCACGGCGGGCAGCATCGAGCAGCTTGTCGCCGTCGGTCGGCGCCTGCTCGGCGGCGACAGGCGTCGGGAGCTGGACCTGCGGCGGTGTCGCCACCGGCTGTGGCTCCTTCGCCGGTTCGAAATCCGATGTCTGCCGGATGACAACGCGCTCCGGCTGGGCACCGTCTGACGGCTTGTCCTGCCCTCGCATCGACCAGAGAGCGAACGCGACAAAGACGACGATCGCCAAGGCGACAGCGCCGCGTTTGAGGATCGGGTTATTGTCGAGCCGGCCGCCGGCCGACGTCTCGGCGCGCTCGCCCGGAATCTGGGTAATCTCTTCCTCGGCCATAACGCCTCCTATTGCGCCGCGCCGGGCGGCACTTTGACGACGCGCTCGACCGATGGTGACGTCGTGTTAGTCTCGGGATTGGTGCCGACGCGATCGTAGGCTTCGTTGAAGACGCAAAGCACGTCGCCGCCACGGCGCAGTATGAACTTGCGGCTGATCGCGTGAACGAGGACGAGATTGCCGTCGACTGACTTCGGAACCAGGCTTTCGCTGCCGTCGGAGTTTTCCATATAGATCGCCGGCATTTCCTGGTTGCCGGCAAAGGCGAAGGTCGTGACCTTGCCGTTGTCATAGACCGCTTGCGGTTCGAGCGCCTGGGACCCTTGCGCCGAATAACGCCAGTTGCGCGGTCCATAGGCTTCGTGAAGGGCAAGCACGCGATCGGCCTCGCCGGCTTGTGCCGCCTGCGCGCGCGCAGATGCTTCCAGCCGGCGCCGCTCCGCTTCATCAGCGGGATAGCGATATTTCACATAGAAATAGGTGTTCTGACCGGCTTCAACACTGCCGTCACGGACGGTGAGTTCCATCTGATAGCTGCGGGTCGAGCCGTCCCGTCGTGTCGTCACGACCGAGATATTCGTCACCGGCTGATTTTCGCGAGGCTTCAGGAACAGGATGTTGCCGGCCGGCGCCACCTCCCAGGCGACGCTGTTGCCGAGGGCGACATGAGCGATTTCCTCGTCGGCGGCGAATTCGATCTGCACGGAAGACCGGAGCGTGCCGACGACTTTTGTGATGTTATAGGGCTGGTAGTCGACGAAACGGATGCGGCTGTCCTGCGTGGCGCCGCGTGGCGTCTCGAGGGCGAGCGCCGCCGAAGAGAAACCGGTAACCAGAATGAGCGGGAGAAGGAAACGCGGTTTCAATTGATCGCCTCCGGATCGGCGCGATATTCGCTGACGACGAAGCCGATCGGGTTGATCAGCCGGTCGGTCGAGGACATCGGGGCATTGGCATAGGAAAAGGTCAGGGTCGCAACCCAGTGCGTCGTGCGCACCTCGTCACCGCGGGTCACCGTCCTCATATAGCGGACGGATGCCACATTGGCGTTGATCAGCGAGATGGAGACAATGTTGATCCGCGACGTGGCACTGCGGCCATAAATGTTCTGCGGGGAGTCTGGATTGCTGCCGCGGTAGACTGCGGCAAATCGAGTCTGCTCCGGCTGCGCCGATAGCAACGCCGCGGTGCGAAAATTCTCCTCGCCCTCGCTCCAGACGTAACCTTCGCGGGCACGGACATATTTGGCCGCGAAATATTTGGTGACGGCCTCGTCGTAGGTGCCGGCGGTCGATGTCAGCGCCGAAACCACATCGACGATGCCGGTGGAATTATCGACCCGCACGACGAAGGGCTCGACGGTTTTCAAAGGCGTGAGGCCGGCAACGGCAAAGACGGAAACGGCAGCAAGCGTACCGGCGCAAGCAGCGATGAACCAAGCGATGCGGGCGGAGCGCTCGACCTGGATCACCCGGTCCTGATCGAATCGGCGGGCCTTGTCGAAGTAACTTTTGAGGTTATCCGTGGTCACCATGTCACTCGCCCTCGCATGGACGGTAGGAGCTCGCGACATCGAAATGCGCGAAAGCGGCCGGTGTGGCTGAAGATGGTTCCGGCACATAGGCGGCGGCGTGACTGGTCGGCTCAGCGGGAACGGCCCGGGTCGCCGGCTGCTCGCCTCCACTGTCCTGCCATTGCCACATGGCGCGGTTCAGCGGCCGGCGGGAATAACCATCACATTTCGGTAGCGGGTGGGAAATCGAACCGCAGCCTACGAGACCGGCGGTCAGCAAAAACGACAAAACGATACGAAGCATCGAAAAAACCTGTTCAATTGTCTGAAGCGTTGGTGACCGTCATTCGGTCCGGCCTGGCGTCAGGCGGCGGCCGACGGAACGCGCGCCGCGGCCGACCGCTCTGACTGTGTGGGATGTCGCCCAGGCGAGCGTGCTTTCGTGCGCATCGCGGGCGGCGCCGTAGCCGTAGGTGAGCGACGCCCCGCCCGCCGCAAGAGCCGAAGCAATGCCGGGCAGTTGGTAGAAGACGTAGAGTGCGGCGACGCAAATGGCGCAGAGCGCGATCGGCCGCATCAGCACGTCGCTATAACCTTCGATCGCCGTAAACGTCGTATCGATGCAGGTGATCAGCAGCGAGCCGATGGCAACGACCAGGACCTGAAGGATGACGAAATTGACGAGCTGGCCGATCCAGGATTCGGTGAACCGGCGGGTCGACTGGAACATGGCGAGCGCGATGAAGATCGGACCTATTGCCAGCACGATGGCAAGCGTCAGCCGGGCATAGAGCGAAACTATATAACCGATCGCCGCGACAAGAAAGCTTCCGCCGATAACCAGTAGGCCGCCCACGCCGGTGACGATATCGATAGGCCAGGAGCCCCGCGACCATATCTCTTTGGCGCATTTCTGGCCCTTATCGAGCAGGCTGTCGAAGGTCGATGCGCTCGGCGCCGTGCCCGAATTCAGCGCCTGCGAGATTTCGCGCGGCAGCGCATCGAAGAAGATATTGGTGACGTAGGTCTGATAGTCGCCGGCGTTCCTCACCAGCATGACGATGATGGCGAGCTTCATCGCCCGGAAGGCGAATTCGAGGATCGGTTCCTGCACGGAGCCGCGCAGGACGAGATAGCCGTAGAGCACGACATAGAGGGTGAGTGCCGCCGTCAGCGGGCCGCTGACCCAGTTGGCGATATTCGAGGTGCCGGAGGAAATGAAGTTTTCCAGCGGTGTCTTGAACTGTCCGTCGACGAAGCTGAAGACCTGATACATCGTCAGCCTCCCAACGATTTGCCCATCCGCTCCAGCCGCAGCTTGCCGTCGGCTGCCTCGGCGTTGCGGCAATTGGGCGTATCGCGGAGTTCTCCGGGATTGTTACGGCATTCGCCGATAATCCTAGCGAGCAGACCATCGTCCGCCATGAGCTCATCGACGGTGTAAATCTTATCCGCCTGTGGGGAGCAGGCCGCCAGTAAAAGCATGGCCGCGCTAGAAAGAAGCCACTTCATTTCAGCGCCGCTCCCATCGTGTCCATTCGCTTGCGCCAGTCCTCAGCCTTGCGTTGGTCATCGACCTGCACCTGAGCCTGCTGGACCATCTGCAGGCCCTGCATGCGCAGGACGTCGGCTTGCAAGAAGGCGGTCTCGGCCTGGAGGCGGGCCTGCAGATCGGCGATGTCCTTGGCGTCGGCAGCACCGGAGATTTTCTGGCGAAGCTCATCGATGCCGCCGATGCGCTTGGTCGCCGCATCGTAGATCTGCCGGCCGAGGCTCATCTGCCCGGCGTTCTGGTTCTGGATGCGCGACAGTTCCTGCGCATAGAAATCGTCGGCATCGGTGCGGTAGGTGGAATTGTCTTGAACGAATTTGGAAGCGGAACTACCGAAGACGCCGCTGCCGGAACCTTTGAACAGCCCCTCGATCGCGTTGAAGTCCTGCGGAAGCGCCTTGCGGATCGACGGATCGTTCAGCAGGTTGGCGACGTCGGCCATGTTGGTGATCTTGTTCAGCGAGCCGTAGAGCTGCTGGGCTTGTTGGAGCTGCTGGTTCAAGGCGTCGAGCTGGGACTTCAGCTGCGCGATGCTCTCGATTTGCTTGGCGATCGATGTCTGATCGATGACGGGGATGCCCTGCGCCGATGCTAGCATCGCCGACGCCAAAAGAGCGGCCGATACAAACAATGGCCGCATCGTTCCTGTTCGGATCATGCTGTCTTCCTCCTCTGATGAAACACGGCAAGCCAGTCCTCCCGTCCCTCGCCGATCTCCAAACGGATAGCATCGGCAAGCTCGACATTGGCGGTCCGGCCGGAGAGGATGGCAAGTTCGTCGTCGAAGCCGTTGAGGTTCAGCTCGGCGACAACGCTGTTGTGCCCCTGCTTGACGATGAACCGGCGGCTCTCGACGGAGAGTTCGCGCGAGACGAGCTCGAATTCGCGCTCCGTCAGCTTGAAGCCGTCGACATAGTCGGCGCGGTCGCCGCGCGGGTTCGGAAGAAAGATCTGTGTCGGGCACTGCTCGATGATCGTGTGGGCGATCGGCGAGACGATGGCATCGCGCGGGCTCTGGGTCGCAAACAGCATGAGACCGTTCTGCTTGCGGATCGTCTTGAGTTTGTTCTGGGCGAGATCACGAAAGCCTTCGTCCTGCAGCGCCTTCCAGAACTCGTCGATGACAATGATGATGCGACGCCCGTCGATCAGCTGCTCGATCCGATAGAACAGGTAGGCCATCAACGGCGTGCGGATCTCCTCATTGTCGAGGAAATCGGTCATGTCGTAGCCGATGAACCTGGCGCCGATGCCGATATCGTCAGCCTCGTTGTCGAATACCCAGCCGAGCGGGCCGCCCTTTTCCCATCGTCGGAGACGTGCGGCAATGCCCTCGGGATCGGTGTTGTTGAGGAAGGTGCGCAGGGCGCCGATGGAGCGACGCTCCACCGGCAGGTCCGCCACCCCGTCGACCGCCGAGGTGATGTCGCGCAACTCGGTGATCGACAATTCGCCAGATCCGGATCGGACCAGCTTGGCGATCCAACCGGTGAGGAATACTTTGTTTTCCGCAGTGAATTCCAGTGCTTTCACCGGCGCGCAGCCGGTGGCGACACCATTCTTCAGCGGCAGATAGGTGCCGCCGGCCGCCCGCACGAAGAGATCGGCGCCACGGTCCTTGTCGAAGAAGACCATATGCGGGTCATGCTTTTCGAGCTGGGACAGCATGAAATTCAAGAGCACCGTCTTGCCGGCACCCGACGGACCGCAGACGAAACTGTTGCCGAGATCGCCGTGATGAAAGTTGAAATAGAAGGGCGAGCCGGACGCGGTCTTGAGCATGGCGACCGCCGGTCCCCACTCGTTGCCGTCCTTCTTGCCCGCCGGATAGGAATGATAGGGAGCAAGGGCTGCGAAGTTGCGCGACGTGATCGCTCCCGAGCGCGCCCGGTAGCGGAAATTGCCCGGCACTTGCGCCCACCAGGCAGCCTCGAGCCCAAGATCCTCGCGGGCGACGACCGCGCCGCCGCTGGTGAGATAGGCCCGCGCTTTCGCCATGTGATCAGTCAGTTCCTTGACCGAGGGCGCGAAGACGGCAAGCGCAAGATGATGTTCCCCGAGAACGAAGCGATTGGATTCGAGATCGTCCATCGCCTCGCCGAGTTCCTCGATCTGTGAGGCCGCCTTGTCGCCGGCGCTGACCATCTGGTTCTGCTTGCGGCCCATGATCGTGCGGGCATCGGCCTTTGAGGTGAAAGCGAAGGACTGCGTCAGGATAAGCTCGAAAGGTGCGGTCAAGATAGCGTCGAGCATGCCGCTGCGCGTCGTCGCCGGATATTCCTTGAAGCCGAACATGCCGGCATAGCGGCTGTCGGCCTCGTGACGGATCTCGACGGTCTCGCGCCCGAAAATGACCCGGTCGGAATAGATTGCCGAGGAAATTCGTCCCTCCGTCAATGGGATCGGCTCCCGCCGGCCGCCGACGATCTGGTGGAGCACTTCGCTCGGCTCGGAGAACAGGATCCCGTCCTGTTCGTGGAGGGTGAGCAGCCGCGGCTCGAAGCGCTTCAGGCCGGCGACGACATCCGCCACGCGGTCACGCAGATGCTTCAGGGCCTGCCCGTCGAGCTCGGTATCGGATCGGCGGGCCTTGCGCAGCCGGGAGAGAAGCTTGGCCGCCTTTTCGGCAGGATCCCGGCCGGGATGCCAGACAAGGGTGAGGTAAAGATCGTTGCGAAACAGATCTTCCCTCACCATGCGCTCGCGGTATCGCGCGTTCAGACCGTCGGAGAAGGGATTGGCGAAGCGTCCCTCGGGATAAGCATTGTCGCGGCGGCGCACCAGATGCGTCCAGAGCGCCAGCCGCTCGTCAGCGATATTGCGATAGAGCGTGTTCAGGCTGCGGTGCAGGTCGTTGAGGTCCCTGACGTCCGAAGTTTCGAAGGAAACGCCGTCGAGAGCGATCATCGTCATCAACGCTCGGGATTCGAGCGCAATGGTCGTCTCGTCGACATGCCTGACATAGGGGATGAAGGTTTCCGGCCCGAGCTCGCGCGACCGGAGCGTCGCAATGTTAGACAAAGCTGAGATCCCTTTCGTCATAACGTCGGGTGAGCGTCAGAGGCGAGAGCGTGGCGCCGCCCCAATAGGCGGCATTGCGGGAGCGGCCACGGGTTTCGATCCACGCAATCAGGATCCGAAACATGTTGTGGTCGTGCTTGACGAGCGCCCGGAACACGACGTGGAAGACGACGCCGATCAGCGCATAGGCGATCGACCCCGCTGTGATGTAGAGAATGGTCGTCAGCATGATGTTGACGCCCATCGCCTCCATCGTCACGCCTGCGATCGTCGCCGGGCGGGTGCAGGCGAGGAACAGGATGTCTTCTTCGAGGCTGGGAGCGTTTGCCATGCCCGTCAGCCTCCGACGATGGTGTTGACCAGCTCGGTGGCGCCAAAAATGCCGCCGATCCCGATAATCCAGAAGCCGGCCCGCCTCAAATCCATGTAGCCAAACATCCAGGCAATGCAGATGATGATGACGGCGATGACCGCCAGCAGACGGGCGATATTGCCGGTCAGCATGTCGACGATGTTCTGCAGCACGGTTTCGATGCCGGCGGCCTGGGCGAAGGCCGGCTCGACCAGGCAGATGACAATGGCGGCCGCCATCAGCGTGGATGCGGCAAAGGGGCGAAGGCTGGCTTTGGAGATCATTCACTTTGCTCCGATCAATCATTCTGGAAAACGAGAACCGTGGATCGCCGCCCTGAGCTGAAAACATCCCAGGATGCGGCCTCAGCGGTTTGGGAGGATTGTTTCGCAAGCGCCGGCGGCGCCTCATCTTGCGTCGGCACGCCAGACCCGGCCTGGTCACCTCGTTCGCCGATGGTGAGCGAGGCAAGCGTCGGCGATAACTGCTTTACTTCCTGGCGTACCTGCTCGTCATATTTGACCATGGCGCCGAGGGATCGATCATCGCGGCCATAATAGGACTGGAGCATCACCCTTTCGGCCTGAGCCGGATCCCCCGCGCGTAATGCGGCGCGGTAGTATCCGTCGAGAAGCGTAGCCGTGGCCTTGAGGTTCATGCAGGGATCGAAGGCGTCGGCGACGGATAGCTTCAATTTTTGAAGCGCCTCTATCGCGATACCGCCGAGCCCGATCTGAATATCCTGGTGATCGGCAATCAGAGACGTCGTGACCTCGATCGCCTCCGCCTTCGATGCGGGTTGAGCAGCGAGTGGTGGGCCGCTGTTGATGCGGATGGCGAAGGGCTGAAACCGGCTCTCAAGGCTGACAATGCCGGCCAGCGTCTCCACCTGAACCATCGGCGCGCAGGTTTGCGCGATTTCGACGAATGCAGCACCCATCGGTCAATACCAAACGCGCTGTTTACCGGCGCCGTCGATGGTGACATCGACATAGTGCGGCTGCGATCGCACATTCGGGCGCGTTGTCGGATAGCCGATGCACTGGCGGTGCCCGTCCACGCGCTGCCAATGTGGCGACAGGACCGAATTGTCGCGGGAAGTATAGTCGTTCCCATCCCAGCAGAGGCTGTTGCTCACCGGCTGCGGCGATGTCGATACGCAGGTTGCTTGCCGACCGCCGCGACCGCTATCAGTCGTGAGCTTGTACCCCGCATCGCAATAATAGGGTTCATAGCCAGGCCGCGAACTCTGAAAACCGACGCCGCTACAGGTCGGGAATGAGTGCCCCTCGGCAAGCTCCCGCCACAGCTTCTGGATCGGCGGCCGGCATTCTGCATATTGCGTCGGCCCGCCGGGATTGGAAAGGCATAGAATAACCTGGCATCCCCAATCCTCGGCCCGCGCTTTACTGCCGAAAATAAGATAGGGTGGCGCAACGAAGCAGACCGTAAGCAGTGAATTCAGGAGAAGGCTTTTCATGAACAGGATCCTTCGAGACGATGGCGCCCTATTGCGTTTCGGGAGACTCAATCTGCCTGCCCGCGTTTATACTGTCGTATATAACATAGTTAAATGACATGACAAGCGCGATTAAAACGCAATGGCACAACCTTGCCTTCTCGGGACTCATTCTCCATGAGATCCTCGACCATCCGCTGGAGGACGAGACCCCGCAGGCGAGGCTGAAGCAGATCGGCATGATGACGATCCTCTATACGATGACTCAGGCCCATCAGAAGCTAACCCTCTCTAATATAATTGAGATTACCGAGCTAACACGCAGCGGTGTGAAGGAGACGGTCGACCTTTTGGTAAAGCGGGGAATGCTGGTGGAGACGATGGGGAAGAACGCCATGGGCCGGGGGACGGCGCGGCAATTCGAGATCTCTCAGGACCTCCTGAGCAAGCTGAGCTCTTTCCGCGCCAGCCAGGAGGCGGGGTTAAACTGACTGATCTTCGGCTTTAATGGAGTGAGATGCGAATCATCCGCCAGCCCGATCGCATGGCTGCCGGTAGTCATCAGGGACGATCAGGCAACCCGTCCGCAGGCGGGTTGCAATCAAACAATGAAGAGTATCGGAGAAATCAGCATAGCGGCGCCGTGAGGCGGATTTCGGGAATTCTCGCCACGCTAAGGGCGGAACAAGGGCAGCCGCAGGAGCCTCAGCATAGCGGCCGTCAAGGGAGGCGGGACCGACTGCCCCCGCCCGTGCGTTCCCTATCTCCGTCGCCGCTCAGCATATGGAGCGCGTTGCGCACCGGCGAACTCGGCTGGAACATGACCTACCGGTGAGGGCGCCGATGGTTGGCTCTCCAGTGTCTATCCGGCATTACGCGCCAAGCGAAAACAGATTTCATGAACGGGTCCAACGCGTTTGGACGGAGAGATCGCTAATCCCAGGCAGGATCTGACGAAACAGGAAAGACGTTGTTTGCAGCTTTTATCCGACGGCGATAGTGACGGTGCTATCCATAGGAGACTGAAACTTATCCATTCAAACCGTCCGCCTCCATCTTTCCAATGCGCGCCAGCGGCTGCAGGCACCCGCTCGTGTTGAGGCCGCGGCCAAAGCTGTCAGCGCAAATTTATCAAAGCAATATTTTTTGCTAGTTCCAAATAGATCATCCGACGACCCGCTGTCATCAACGCTTCTCTCGATGCTACGCACGACGACTCGTTCGCGCGGGACATCGTTCTCGTTCGCCCTCGGCGGACGATGGCTTCCGCCATCGCGATGCTAAGGGAGGATCTGCCGGAGGAGGTTGCAAGCCTGCACAGTCGCGTGATTTTCAGCATCGACGGTCGAGGGGATGCGCTGGTTCTCACCACGGGCCGCATGACGACGCCGTCGGAATACTTCGCGCGTCACTTCAATATGCCGGTGAACACGCCCCACTAGCTGCGCGAGGTCAATGCCTGACGATTTTAGACGCCGGTTCGCGGGATAGGAGCTTGCGGCCGTCGGGTCGCGGCAGTGGGCGGCGTCCGGGTGGCTAAGAAGGAGACGGCTCACGCCGCCTCCTCCTCGTTGAGGTCCGGCTGCAAGTCATGCAGATAGTCGACCGCGCGCTGGGCATGAGCTGCCGCTGAAAAGATGGCACGCTTGTCGCTGCCGAGAACCTTGAGCCAGTCATCGAGATAGCTTGCATGGTCGGGGCGTGGTTCGAGCTCGGGGACGATACCAAGATCGGCGCAGAGAAAGCAGCTGCCGAGTTCGGCAATGAGCTCTTCGCGGGCGCGTTCGCTCCTGTCTTTCGCATAGCGGCTGAGATCCCGATCGAGCCTTCGCGGTGCAGCGGTCCAGTGCGTCATCTCGTGACTGAGAACGGCGACATAGGATGCATCGTCCCGGAAGGCGTCGAAGCACGGCATCTGGATGTAGTCACGGGCAGCAGCATAATAGGCCGCCGATCCTCCATGGCGGATCAGGGCGCCGGTATTGGCAAAGAAGCGGCCGGCAGCACCGATGCGGCTCATCCAATCCTGGTCAGGCGCGATGGAATGGGCAAGGCCATCAAGGCCGGTGATCTGGTCGGTGTTGAACACGGTGTAGGTTTTGAGGAAGGGGATGTCGCGTTCGATTTCGGCGCCTGTCTCCGTCGTCTCGGCGCGGATGAAAGAGCTGGCGAAGACGACGGTCGTGCCGGTTTCGCCCCTGCGGACGGCGCCGCCGAGCTCGATTGCCTGGCGAAACGTCATCCACCTTGGTGATGCAAAGCCGCGGGCGATGGCTTCAGACCAGAGGAGCAGAGCATTGATGCCGGTGTAGGGTTGGCCATTGTGGCGCAGTGGCCGGCTGACCTCGGCTGTCCAGCCTCCCGTCGTCCATGGCTTGGTCCATGGACGGACGCCCTGTTTGAGATCGGCGATGATCTTGGTGGTGATGCGGCTGTAGATATCGGATCGTTGATTGGATTGCTGCCTGTTCATCTCTGAACCTCCGTTCGAGGTCGCGGCCATCGCGACCTGCTACGGCGGTCCAAAAGCCAGGCTGCAAGTGCGGCCAGCACCCGCAGGGCCGCAACGAAGTGAAGGACGGCAAAGCCGTTGCGGGCAGCGCGAGCCTGGCAGGACCAAAAGCCGGGGCAGGACGGGATGCAGCAACACCACGGCGAGACAGGTTTGAAACCCAGGCAGAAATGAAAAATCCAGTCTATTACGCAAGGCGGGAGCGTCCGGGATGAATCGATGGACCCGAAGCGTGGCATCGACCTTGCGCGGCCGTTCCTCGTCGACGCAATGGAGAAGGTTAGCAACGAGAGTGCCATTTCGTCGAGGAAGCCAAGACCGCCGAGACCAAACTCGTAGTCTTCGCGCGCATGCATTCGACCCGTACCTCAGCCCCTACTTCGTCGCCAACCAGGACAAGATGCGGGTAGAGTTCGAGGATCCGTATATCCTCATCCACGAAAAGAAGCTATCGAACCTGCAGTCCTTGCTGCCGGTAAGTTGAGGTCTGATGGAGCATTCCAATCGGCCGACCGCCTTCAGCAAAGTAAGCCTCCGGTGAAGGCCGCAGGTCAGGCCGCTTGAGCGTTGACGGTCGGCGGCGTCCAATTCCACGGAAGCAACTGCTCCAGCCTGGTAATCGACGTATCAGCGATGCTGGCAAGAACGTCGGCCAGCCACACCTGCGGATCGATGTCGTTGAGTTTTGCCGTCATAATCAATGTGGCCATGAAGGCCGCACGATCTGCACCGCGGTCTGATCCGGCGAAGAGCCAGGATTTTCTGCCGAGCGCAAAGCCTCTGAGCGCTCGCTCTGCCGCATTATTCGTCAGGCAAATCCGGCCGTCCTGCAGAAATGATGTGAAGCCATCCCAGCGCTTGAGCATGTAGTCGATCGCCTCCGCCACCGGAGAACTGCGTGAGAGCTTTGCCCGCTCGGTTTGAAGCCAGACCTGCAGATCATCGACGAGTGGCAGACAGTCTCTCCGGCGACGCTCCAGGCGTTGATCGGCCGTAAGCCCGTTGATCTCGCGCTCAATATCGAACAGGCCGTCGATCCGTTTGACGGCTTCGAGCGCCATAGGCGAGATCGGCGCGGCATTCTTTCCACGCTTGGCATTTGCGGCGATGTCGGCGAGCACGAAGAACTTACGCCGCGAGTGTGCCCAACAAAACGCCTGCCTTAGAGGATTTGGATCGCGATCAACCTTGAACAGCGGATTGTAGCCGCCATAGGCGTCCGCCTGCAGAATGCCGTTGAAGGTCTTCAGGTGGCGCTCCGGATGCTCCTGCCGTCGGTCCCGCGAGGCATAGTAAAGGGCCGCCGGCGGAGAGAGCCCTCCGAACGGCCGATCGTCCCGGACATAGGTCCAGATGCGGCCCGTATCGGTCTTTCCCTTGGCCAGGATAGGCACGGTCGTGTCGTCGCCGTGCAGACGTTCGGCAGCAAGGACATGCGCCTCGATCAGGGAGTGAATGGGCTTCAACGCCGCGGCACATGCTCCAACCTGATCGGCCAGCGTCGACAAGCTGAGGTCGACGCCCTCGCGGGCGTAGCGCTCGCTCTGGCGATTGAGCGGCTGGTGCTGGGCGAACTTCTCAAACAGGATCATCGCCAGCAGGTTCGGCCCGGCAAAACCGCGGGGTGTCACATGGAAGGGTGCGGGTGACTGCGTGATCTTCTCACACTCGCGGCAGGTGAACTTCTCCCGCACCGTCTGGATGACCTTCCACTGACGCGGGATGACTTCCAAGGTCTCGGTAATGTCTTCGCCAAGCTTCGACAGTTTAACCGATCCACAACAGGCGCAATTCGTGGGAGCGGCGATTACGACGCGCTCACGCGGCAGGTGTTCGGGAAAGGGCTTGCGTGACGGACGCTTGCGCTCGAAGGCTTTGACGGCTGAAGCTTTGGCTGCGATCTCCGCCGCCAGTTCATCTTCACCGGCGTCCGCTTCCAACTCCTCGAGCTGCAGTTCCATCTGCTCCAGGAGCCGCGCCTTGCGCTCGGACCGGCTGCCGTAGAGTGCACGGCGAACCTTGTCGATCTCCAGCTTCAGCCGCGCGATCAGCGCCTCGGAATGCGATACGAGTGCCTTTGCGCTGGCGGCTTCTGCCTTGGAGGTCGCTGCTTCTGCTTCGGCTGCGACACGTCGAGCGCGTTCCTGGGCCAGCAGTGCAAGCGCACTGGCAAGGTCGTCCGGAAGCTCTTCGGTCGCATTGCTCATGACAGGATGGAATCATATTCGACCCTGTCATTCCAGTGTTTTTGCTTATCCGGCCGACGTCGGCCGCCAGGTCTTTTGCGGCATCCGCCAGTCGATACCTTCCAGCAGATAACCGAGCTGCGCAGGCGTGATCACCACCGTGCCATCGGCCGCTGATGGCCAGATGAAGCGGCCGCGCTCCAGCTTCTTCGTGAACAGGCAAGCGCCCTGGCCGTCATGCCAGATCACCTTGATCAGACCGCCACCGCGGCCGCGGAATACGAACAGGTGTCCACACATCGGGTCGCGCTTCAGCGCCTCCTGCACCATCAACGACAAACCGGGGAAGCCCTTTCGCATATCGGTGTGGCCTGTCGCCAGCCAGACCTTCACGCCACTCGGAACCGGAATCATCGCAGCCCCAGCACGCAATCGAGAATCCGGCCAAGGGCATCCGTATCGATGTCGCTATCCACGCGCACGCGCCGACCCCGTCCAAGCTCGATTGTCACATCGCTACGCTTCCGACGAGGGTGGGATGTGGTGGGCGATTCCGGTTGAACGGGAGAGACTGTCGAAGCGGCCTCGGATACGATCACCGGCACCAAAGTCGCCGTATCAGACCTTGGCTCCTCGATCCGGCAAAGCTCTTTGCGCCAACGGAACAACTGGCTGACATGGATGCCGGCCGCGCGGGCAATCTCGGAGATGACCGCGTCTGGCTCAAAGCATGCAGCGACAAGGCGCTCTTTATCTTCGCGTGACCAGCGCCGACGGCGCTCTACAGACGTGATCACCTCAATTGGATGCTTCGTCATATGACTACTCCTAGTGTTACCACTAGGACTGGCAGTCAGAAGCCCTCTATCGCAAGACGGCCTTCACCGTGGGCTTACTCAGCAAATAGGCAGAACCATTACGAAATCACGGCGCAATCGCTGGCGTTTTTTTCCGCCACCCGTTCAAATGGCCGAAAGTTTCGAGTTGATCGAATTGAAGCTCCCGTGTTCGGGAAGTGGTGGGATCCGGGAACGTTTGGCAAGATTCAACGAACCACTGGCCGCCACGCCCAGAGAGGGTCATAGGGAATACGATGACAAGCGCGGACGCTCAGTCGTTCAGTCAGGTTGCGAGCACGTATCAGCTTGGGATCGGTATGACTCACATAGCGCCTCCAACTGATTTACGGCACTAGCCAAATCGTGAAGTTCCGATTTCAGCGATTGGATGATGTCGAAATGTCCGGAGCCATTCGAATTCGCAGTTGAACTTTTCAAATCCGCAGAACTTCTATTCGGATGGGGAAATGGGATGAGCTTTTGCACGGTTATGCTTTTGACGATATTGACGCAGAATAGTAGATTGTACTGGGCAAGTCTTTGCAATGGCAATCGAAAGCGAAAACACGTCAACGTATGTTTCGTCGCGCAATTCGGTACAGGGCCTGCATATTTCGGAACATCAAAGCACCTGAAGTTTTAAGTAGTTCCTATTGGTCCGCGTTTTATCCAATCGCCCAGAGTAGTTTGGGCTTCCGTTGGATGAGTGCGGTATAAACAGCGCCGCAGGTGGCGTGGATCCTGCGCGCTGTTAGCCGTAGGCTTCACGCGGTTCGGGTCCCAACAGATGCGGGAGGCAAGCGCATGAGTGCCACCCCTTCCTCTGCGGGCATCGGCGTAAGATGGGAATCACCGCGAGAGAACTCGAGCACTGCGTTTGCAGCGAGAAGTTCGGACTTCGGGATGGGCTTGCTATAGTAGAACCCCTGTGCCACAGCGCAGCCGCTTTCAGCCAAGAATTTTTCTTGATCGACCGTCTCCACGCCCTCAGCGACTACATTTTGCCCTAGGCAGCGCGCAATTGAGAGAATTGCCTTGACCAGTTCTCTACTTCGCTTGTCGGATCGATTGATGAATGACCGGTCAATTTTGAGGGTATCAATGGGAAAGTTAGCCAAATAGCTCAGAGATGAGTAGCCGGTGCCGAAATCATCGATCGCTATGGAAATTCCGCTCGCATGCAATTGAGAGAGTGTCGTCGAAACGCCCTCGCAGTTATGGAGCAGGAGACTCTCAGTTATTTCAACCTCGATCCACTCCGCACGACAACCGGTTTCCTGCAATACGTCCGCCACCGTTTGCGACAAACGCGGGCATTGAAACTGCTTAGGAGACAAATTTATCGCAATCTTGTGCGGGGGCAGTCCATCTGCATTCATGACGGCAGCCGTGCAACACGCCTCATGCAGCACCCATCGTCCAAGATCGATGATCAATCCCGTTTCCTCGGCGACACCTATGAATTCTCCCGGAGGGATCATTCCCATCTTCGGATGATGCCATCGTAGCAGTGCTTCTGAACCGATCACCTTTCCGTTGTCCAATAGGACCTTTGGCTGATAATGGAGTTCAAGTTGCTCATGTTTCAAAGCTAGGCGTAGGTCTGATTCTAGCGCTAGGCGCTTTTCAGCCCCAATCGTGAGATCCTTTGAGTAGAAGCGGAAGTTGCTACGCCCCGAGCGCTTCGCCAAATACATCGCAGAATCCGCATATTTCACCAAATCGTCGGGAGCGTCGCCGTCATTTGGAAATACCGATATCCCGATGCTGCAGGATACAAAGATCTCCCTGTCGGAAAGCATGAAGCGTTCGCCGAATGCGGCAAGCATTCTGCTGGCAATTTGAGCCAAATCGTCATTGTCCTGAACATTGGGCAGCAAGACTGCAAATTCATCTCCACCGAGTCTCGCCACGGTGTCGCTGGCACGGACGCCTTTTTTCATGCGTGTCGCCACCTGCCGCAGCAACTCGTCACCGACGGGATGTCCCATAGTGTCATTGATCGCTTTGAAATGGTCCATATCGATCAGCATCACCCCGGCTCGCTGGCCCGCCGAAGCCGCGTCCCCGATCATCTCGCGTAGCCGTTCATTGAAAAGTGTCCGGTTAGGCAGGCCGGTCAGAGAATCGTAGAATGCCATCTGATGGATTTTCTTACGGGACGTGTCCAGTTCGGTGATATCGCGGGCGACGCCGAGGATCCCCATCAGCTTTCCCCCCGTGAATACCGGAACCTTACGAGTCTCCAAAAGCGTTGATCGACCGTCCTCGTGAGCGGTAAACCGTTCCTCATTGATGAGAATACGGCCGGCTTGCATGGCCTCCTCATCCTTGTCACGAAAAAACTGGGCGAGTTCGGGAGTAAACAGGTCATAATCCGTTTTCCCGACGATTTCCGCTTCTGCCTTGCCGACCAATTCTTCGAAGGCATGATTGCACAACAGATATTTGCCTGTTACGTCTTTCAGCCATACCATATCCGGAATGGTCTGCAGGACACTTAGGAGGCGAGCCCGAGCTTCAATAGTCGTGCCCTCGGCGTGCTTTCGTTCGGTAATATCGCGAGATAACACCAGAAAAGTGACGGTTGAGTGATTGCTGCTTGGTCGCCTTGCGACCGACAGTTCAAACCAACGGGATTCGCCGTTTGGTAGGGCTATACGGACACAACGACCGTAGGAGGCGCCGGTTTCATCGGCTTCTTCAAGAGCCAGCATAGCGATGTCGGCCTGATCTGGAGGGAGCACATCGCGGACAAGCTTGCCGAGCAGCACTTCTTTTCGCTGCGCCAGGATCTCCTGATTCCTTGCCCAGACCTGCAGGTAGCGACCGTCGGCATTTACCTCGAACAGAACGTCAGGAATGGCGGCAATAATTCCCTCTGCGAATTCAAGAGCCTCTTTGAGATCATGCTCCGCACGTTTTCGCTCTGTGATGTCCAACATCGCGCCAACCAAGCCGATCCTGTTACCAGCGATATCAGTGATTGCGGTCTTGCTGAGTAAAAGATCAACGACACCACCATTCTCGGTGGTGGCCTTTGCTTCATATTGCTGAACACCGCCATTTGCAAAAAGCGCCTCGTCCAACGCGGCATACGTCTCGGCTATGGGTGCGGGCACCAAATCGAAAACGGTTTTTCCGATAATATCTCCCTTTGAGCGGCCGGAGAAGCTTTCGAAGGCCCTGTTGCAACCAAGGTGTATCCCATCTCTGTTTTTGAAGAAGACGGGTAACGGGATCGCGTCGAGTACGACGGCACTGGACATCTCTTCGGCGTTGAATGGCAAGTCGATGTTTGTCGCAGGATGCCGCGGATTCGCCCGGAAAGCCTTCTCAAACGGTTGCTTCAGACTTGCGACATCTGCGTCGTGACCGTGCGATGGCCGGACAACGGAGGCTTCCGAAAATGGCGGGGCCGTGCCCGTGGCAAGCGGAGGGCTGGCATTGACCGCGTTGCGGAAGGCTCCACGCCCCTGGTCGATTTGAGCATCAGTCGGCATCTGCACTTCCACAGGCTGTTCGGGGCGGGATGTGCGTTCCGATTGACGTACGTGTTTCATGTGCCTGTCCTGCTTTGTCACGTGGCTGAGCAATCATGCGTCAAGCCAGCATTTTGTTAGGACCGCACAAGTCATTTGGCGGAGTACCATGCCGCTACCCCACCGGGATATCGCTCTCATTCAGAATCATCAAAGACGTGTATTTGCATGTGGTCGGCGACGCCGCCCATATCATTTAGAACGCTTGCCAATCATCATTCGAAGGCGCGAGCACCAGGTTACCACGGCGCATCGGATAGTCTCCGCGGTCAACCATTGTCTGACCGGGCGGGAAGCTCTTCCCAAGTTCGCCCGTGACCTTCTGTGGCTTCCCGCTCTCGTCTTTGAAGTGGAAATGTTTCAACAGTGCGGCTAGGCTTTGGCTCTCTTGAGCGAGGTGCGATCCTGCAGTATTCATCTCCGCGACCATGCTCGCATTTTCTTGAGTGGCATGGTCCATATGGTTAACCGCGCCGTTGATCTCGCGCAGGCCCGACGATTGTTCCTGGGAGGCCGTTGCGATTGCGTCCATATGAAGATTTACATCCTGCACAAGCTCTTCAATCGTTCTCAGGCCCGATCCGGTTTCACTCACGAGCCTTACGCCTTCGTCGACGGCAAGAGCTGAATTGCCGATGAGATCCTTGATTTCTTTTGCCGCTGTCGCTGAGCGCTGTGCAAGCTCCCTGACCTCCTGGGCAACAACCGCAAAGCCTTTTCCCGCGTCGCCAGCACGCGCTGCTTCGACGCCGGCGTTCAGCGCCAGGAGGTTCGTTTGGAAGGCGATCGCGTCGATGACGCTGATGATCTGGGAAATCTGCTTGGAGGAGTTTTCAATGCGATTCATGGCGCCGATAGCATCGCGTACAACCCGACCGGACATTTCCGCATGATCTCGCATCTGTTGGACGGCTCCGCGCGCCTCAGCCGTCCTCTTCGTGGTCGATGCAACGTTGACGGTTATCTCCTCCAACGCCGCTGCAGTTTCCTCGAGCGAAGCCGCCTGCTGCTCCGTGCGTCTTGAAAGATTTTCAGATGCGGCCGAGACGCCCGAGCTGCCATTCGTGACCGTTTCGACTGAATGGCCGACGGTAACAAGCACGTCCCGGAGCTGACGAATGGAAGCGTTGAAATCCCTGCGCAAACTTTCAAACTGTGGCGCTAACGGCTCCTCAATTTCATAAATCAAGTCTCCATCCGCCATCCGCTTCAACCCGGTTGCCAATGCCGTCGTCGCTCGGATGAGGCGCTCTTCTGCTTCTTTTTCCGCCCTTACCTGAATATCCAGCTTCTCTTGGTCAGAACGAATGCGCTCAGCTTCCGCGGATGTCTCCAGGTTACTTTTCTGTATGGCCGCGCCGCGGAAAAACTCAAGGCAACGCGCCATGTCCCCGATCTCGTCGCGTCGGATCGTCAAGGGCACCGGCGCCGACGTATCGCCTTCTGCGAGTGCCTTCATTCGGCTTGTCAGAGTCCGAATGGAGCTTGAAATTCTCCGAACGACCGAAATGCACAAAATGAGTACCGTAGACATGATCAGAAGCGTGGCGCCGGAGTAGCCGATAAAGGCATTGCGAAGATCGGCGTAACGCTGAAATGCCATCTCGTCCAACTCGTCGCCGGTGCGCATAATGAGTGCGGTCAACAAAGCAGCCCGCTGTTGGGTGATTTCATTCCATCGATCCAACGTCTCGGGGGGGAAGGAAACGCCCGGCTGGTTTGCATACATCTGATCGCGAACGCCCGCGATGAACTTGCCTGCGGCGCTGGCCTCGAAGTCGTCATAAGATTTGACGAGATCGGCGGGGAGAAATTCCTGCATCGCAGGCACATAAAGCTGCTTTAGATTTTTTGACTGTAAGAGGGACGAAAATAGATCGACGGACATGGCTGAATTTTTGACGTAGGCTCGGCCGGGCCTGATCTCCAGCAAACTAGCTTCCGTGATCTGCATGAGCGCGTGAAAACCGGTAATTTGGCGTGCTAAATCCAAATCATTGACAGTCGCCCCAGTGCGACGGACGAGCTCCAAGCCCGCAAGGGCAGCTGGGCGCAAAGCAACAGCTCCCTCCGCCTCGCTAGCCGTTCCGTCATCGACGCGCCGGCGGAAGCTATCGATATTGTCCCGCCTTTCACGAATGATCTGTACCGCCCGTTCTATGGCCGGATCGTCGAATGCCTTTTTCCAAGAGTCGTAAGCGGAAAAGACCGCTGTAAAAGCCCTGTCCGATGCAGCTTGCTTTGCCCGACGCACGTCGGCGCCTGCAAACGCTTCCGCCGCTATAGCTTGGGCGAGGAATCCGCCTTCCCGCCCAAGTCGCTGCGTTGTTTGTGCGCTGCGGAAGGTAGAGTATTCTCGGTAATATCCCAGTGATGTTGATACTCCGATGATTACGAACGCCGTCAACGGGATAATTGCCAAAATCATTAAAAGTAGAGATAGCGGCAGTCTCGACATATGTTCCTCATAGACGACTATAAATTACACCGGCTTCCATTAGCGACGCGGTCCAGAACATTGCGACATTGACCGCTATGTGTGAGATGACCTCGGCATAATTACTATAAGATTAACCCCTGTAGTGGTCTTGAACTGCGTTGCGCAGATCGGAACATCGTCGCGTTCAGGGGATCATCTGCAAGACAGATCTTGGGCCGAGGCAGTCGGCTTTTCTGGAGAGTGCTGTTGCTGCAAGCCTTGAGGACGGTCGAGCGTGCCGGCTGATCGTAGCTCGGTCGGCGCAATCTGCTTATGATATACGCAATGTTTCCGAGGGAAGTACCCCATAGCGCTTGCGATAGTCCGCAGAAAATCTGCCTCTATGCACGAAGCCCCATTTCAGAGCGACCTGCGTGACCGAGAGGCCAGGTTCGCCTGTCATCAGTTCCTGATGCACTAATTCCAACCGTAGGTGCTGCAGGAATGCCAGAGGGGTCGTATTCCGAAAGTTGCGAAAACCGCTTTGAAGAGTGCGTCGGCTTACGCCACAAGCCGTTGCGATTTCCTCAAGAGATAGCGGCCGAGTAATATTGGCACGCATATAGTCGACCGCCCGCTTAACGGCCTTGGGTAAGGGTGATTCAGCAACGCGGCATAACTCAGATGAGTAGCGATGCTGCGCAGCTTCGATCAAAAGCTCCATCGTCGTTTCAGTGAGGTGATGAAGTGCTATCGGTGATTGAAGGAGGGTTCCGTCTCGTAATCCAGCATACAGCACTGGTACCAGTTGAACCAAAAGGGAGCCGAACCCGACCGATAGGTCGATTTCTGGCGAAAAATCGAGGCTGCCTCTTATTGGCGTATTGAGCCGACATCCCAAACGGCGCGTCAGCTCATCATGGGCGATCCTAAGCCCCAAATGTTTCCTGGGCCCAATGAATTGGGTCGTACTCGCCGACATACTGTTCACGAAAACGCCCCGCGTTCCCTCTGACGGGATTTGTCTGCCGTCAACGGTAACGACCGATCGCCCATGTAGTGGAAGCATGATGATGTTTGCCTCCGCCGGTCCCCGGTGCTGGACGGTTAGGTCGCCCTCGTAGTGCGCGGCAATAACTGCAATCGGACCATTGGTAATCGCATGTACATCGTAGGCGATCGTCTTATCGCCATGTACATGCGCTTCAGATTGCGGGGAAAGCCTCGAAAGCGCTGCCGCGAGTTCCTCGCTGCAGGTACCTTTGAGCGAGAAATGGTCAATCTTAGAGGGGGACACTCTCAACTCTCCACATCATCACTTCCTTCCCGAAACGGTATTCAAGCATGAGGCCCGCCTATCGCTAACGACAGGCGGACAGGGCAATTGACTTGTCGCGGCCAGTCCTCGCCGTGAATTCGACGCAGTCGAAGTCGCCTAAGTTGATAGTGCGAAGATCAATCATTGTTATATATGGAACTCCGACAGAATTGTTACCTGCTGCCAACCATCGCTTCGCAACCGATTCCCAAATGTCTGGCCTTTGATGGTCTCCATTCACGGCCCAGCAGACTCGGGCGTGCTCGCGCTAGCGACTAAACCTCATCCTTTAAGGTTTCTTTTTGCGTGATCAAACGTGCGGAGTGATGGCCGGAAACAAAGATCCATAGCCAGCTTAGTCCCACTGCCAATCTGCTCCTCGTACCTATCAGGAAGTAGATATGGGCAAGCCCCCAAATCCACCATGCAATTCCGCCCTTGAGCCGGATCTTCCCAAAGTCGATAACAGCCGAATTCGGCCCGATGGTAGCCAGGTTTCCCAGATGCCTATATCTGAACGCACTTGGAGTGGGTGTACCCAGACGTCGTGCTTCAATTACCGAAGCGACATATTTGCCTTGCTGTTTGGCGGCGGGAGCCACTCCGGGGACGGGTGTTCCATCAGCGGCCTTCACGGAGGCAGTATCTCCAATAATAAAAATCTCGGGCTTACCGCCAACAGTCAGATCTGGCTGCACGACCGCCCTACCCGCCCTGTCCTTTTCAGCACCGACCCAGGCGGCGGCGTTCGACGCTTGCACCCCCGCAGCCCAGATGACGGTCCGGCTTGAAACGAACTCATCTCCGATCGCGATGCCGTTCTCGTTGCATGCCGTCACGGGAATGCCTGTTCTCACTTCGACGCCCATCTTGATTAGCGACTGCTCGGCATATCTCGAAAGTGCTTCCGGGAACACGGGTAGGACACGTGGACCTGCCTCGATGAGAAGGATGCGCGCCGATCTGGTGTCGATGCTACGGAACTCCTCAACAAGGGTTCGTTGGGCCAGTTGCGCTATAATCCCAGCCATCTCCACGCCTGTCGGGCCTGCTCCGATTATGCTGAACGTGAGCATTGCCTTCCGCCGTTCGGGATCAGCCTCCAATTCGGCCTTCTCAAACGCGAGAAGAAGCCGCCGCCGGATGGTCGTCGCGTCTTCGAGTGCCTTTAGCCCGGGCGCAAACGGCTCCCACTCGTCCCGGCCAAAATAGGCGTGCCTTGCACCTGTCGCGAGAACGAGCGTGTCATAGGGAATAGCATTCCCATCCTTGAGCGATACTACGCGTGCCTCGGTATCAACGCCAACAACCTCGCCCAGCAGCGTCGATACATCCTTTCGTCCTCTGAACAATGCTCTGATGGGCCAGGCTATCTCCGAGGTTGCCAATACAGTCGTGGCAACTTGGTAGAGGAGCGGTTGAAAGAGGTGATGGTTGCGCCTGTCGACGATCGTTATGGAAGTGTCGGGACACTTGAGGTCCTTCGCTAACTGGAGTCCGGCAAAGCCACCGCCGACTACGACAACTCGATGCGTATCCATTTCGTCTCCCTCAAACCTGCGCGCTCGGGGCGCGCGCCTCGTAGAAATGGCCATTGCGCCCGATCAGTCGCTGATACGGGTATTTACATTAATCGACGGTGGACTCACCAACAGTGGAAGAAGAGGCTCCAGCACCCGCTTGACATTAGGATGTTCGCCATGGCCAACGACAGCCGCCTCATTCTGCCAGCCGTCTAAGATGATGAAAGTGTTCGGATCGTCCGACCGCTGGTAGAGGTCGTAGTAGAGACAACCAGACTCTTCGCGGGCGGGTCCAATGAATTCCTGAAGGAGTTCTTTTACGCGATTTCGATTTTGGGACGTGGTTTTGAATTCAACGACAAGGTGCTGTTCCTCTGACTTCTTCGATGTCATTTGCGCTGGCTCCTAATTGAAAACGACGACCGGCTTGATCACTCGCCCGGCTTCGGCGTCCGCGATCGCTTCGTTGATCTTCTCGAAGGGATACTTGGTGATCAATTTTTGGAAGGGGAAAAGCCCAGCCTGATTAAGATCCATCATCTGCGGAATGAACAGCTGTGGAATCTGATCACCAAGGATCGCACCCTGGATCTTGCGATTGAACACCATTAGATCGAGGGGGATGGGAATGTCGTTCCCGAGCGCGTCGAGGCCGAGCAAGACAACGTGCCCGCCGGCACGGGTGCACTTGATCGAGTTCAGAATAACCGGAATGATGCCAACTGCGTCGATCGCGAAGTCGGCACCGCCGCCCGTCAGCGCATGGATCTGGTTGACTACGTCGGGATCTTTGCCGTTGATCGCATGTGTGGCACCAAGCCCCATGGCCATGTCTAGCCTCTGCTGATTCAGATCTATGATGATAATCTTGCTGCACCGACGAACTTTGGCGGCCATCACGGCGGCCATGCCGACAGCACCTGCGCCGAAAACGGCTATCGTCGACCCTATTTCCGGCTTCATCGCGTTTATCACTGTTCCTGCACCCGTTGCCATGCCGCACCCGAGTGGCGCAGCGTCGGTAAGGTCGAGGTCTGTTTTCGGCAAAAGCGCTGCATTGTTTTCAGTCGCAAGGATATGCGTCGCAAAGGACGACTGGCCCACGAAATTGCTGCCAATGCCAACTTCATCGCAGAGCAATGCCTTCTTACCATTCGGACGAAGCCCCGTAAGATTGTACTGGGTATAGTTTTGGCAGTTCATTGGGTGAGAACGGCGGCAGTCGGCGCAGAATCCGCATGAGCTCTGGCTCAGTGCGACGTGATCACCCACTTTGAGGCTCTGAACTTCTGGTCCGACCGCCTCGACGACGCCGACGCCTTCGTGCCCCGGGATCACCGGTGCCGGCGGGCCAAAAATACCGTCGCGAAGCAGCAAGTCCGTGTGGCAGATCCCGCTCGCAACCGTGCGAACCAGGATCTCGTTGCCTTCGGGGTCAGCCAGTTCGAGTTCACGGAATTCCAGCGGGCTCTTTGGCTTCACGGCGACAGCCGCAGTGATTTTCACCATTATATTCTCCTGCGTTCTCCCGCAATTGCTACGGGAATGACTTGATCGGCCCGACGGACTAGACGCGACCCGCGCGCGCACCGTAGATGATTGCGGCAAATGCAATGATCACGCCCTGGACGATAAGCTTGCCCGGCTCCTGGATGCCGAAGACGGTCAGCATCGCGAACAGGAAGCTGAAGGCAACGACGGCAACGAACGGCCCGGCGACGCCGCCCCGGTCGACGCCGAACGTCACACCGCCGAGGATCGTGGCGGCGAGAGCATTCATGAAGGTGTCGAAGCCTGGCTTGATGGTGCCGACCGCCAACGCGGATACCTGGACCAGGGCCGCGATGCCTGTCAGGGCGCCCGCGAGCGTGTGCGAGACAAAAATCGTACGTGCCAACGGAATTCCTGTAGTTTCCGCCGCCCTCGGATTGTCGCCGACGGCCCTGAAGTAACGCCCGACGATGAGAAAGCGAAATGCGATAGAAATCAGGGCGGCGATGACGATCCACAGGACCACGGAATAGGAAAGGCCGTGGATATTGCCGCTCGTAAGTATTCGAAGCCAGCTTGGCGTTGAACCGGGCGCGCGGCCGGCGCTCATGTATTGGACGATCCCAATCAGAATGGCCGAAACACTTAGTGTGGAGATAACGGCAGAAGCGCGCACGTATGCTACGAGTATTCCGTTTACACCCCCCACAGCTAGCCCAATCACAACAGGCATGAGGACGGTCATTAGCGGTGGATAGTTGTTGAGCTGGCCCGAGCTGGCCAGATAAATCGCGAACGCGAAAATACCGCTGACAGAGAGATCGATGGATCGCACCCGCATGACAAGCGACTGGGCGAGCACCGCGATCCCGAGCGGCGCTGACTGCTTGAGGATTACAAACCAGTAGTTGGGATTTATGAGCGTGGCGCTCACTGCTGGAGCAACCGCAACCAGGATTGCGAGCACATAGTATGCGGGCGGTAGCCCGAGTATCCACGAAATGGCGCTCTTACCCCTCAATGAGCGAGATGGTGCTTCAGTTTTCGAGTCTGATGTGGTCATCGAGAAGTCCATTTCTTTCAAAGTCCGATTGTTTTGCGTCGCTGCGAAACGACGAGTACGAGAAGCAACACACCCTTGACGACCGACTGAAGAAATGCAGAGACGTTGGCCAGATTCATCACATTATTCACTGTCCCGAGGATCGCCGCGCCAACGACGGTTCCCACAATGCTTCCGATGCCCCCGGCGAGGTGGACCCCACCCAATGCTGCAGCCGTTACAGACTCAATCCCGAATGAAGCGCCGCCCTTAGGATCACCCGATGCAAGGCGACCTGCAAGAAACATCCCCGCAGCGCATGCGAATAGAGCAGAAAGAACATACGCTTTGATGATGGTGCGCTCGACGGGAACACCGTTCATCCGTGCGTTGAAGTCATTGCCGCCGGAAGCGAAGAGGTAGAGGCCGAAGGGACGACGATAGAGAATCCAGGATGCGAAGAGCGATGCCGTGATCAACCAAAACAATGAGTTAGGTACGGGGCCGATGGATCCGGCTACCGAGCCGGAAAGCCACTCCGGCACGCGCCCGCCTGGGATTGGCAAAATGATCAACGCGATACCTTGGCCGATGCCCATTGTTGTCAGCGTCATGATGATTGGATGTACATTGAGGCGCGCGACACCGTAACCGTTCGCTACTCCGAACCCCATCGCCACCGCGATGCAGATAAGCACGCGGGTTATCTCAGGAAGATCAAGCGTCATGATCGTCGTCGTTAGACTGATGACGGACCCAACCGACACGTCGAGGCCGCCAGTGAGAATGACGAACGTCTGACCGAGAGCCGAGATGACGAGCACCGTCGATTGCGCCAGGAGATTAGACAAATTCTCCGGATCCATGAAGTCCGGCAATAATATTACCGAGGCGACAACCATCACCAGGAGCGTTCCAATGGAAAGCCCGATCGCTCCCGCGCGATAAGGGAGCTTCAGGCGACTGGCAAATGAATTCATAAGTTATCCTCCTCAATGCACCGCAGCACGGGGATCCGGTGACGCACTCGCCCCCAGCGCAGTCTCGAGGATTCTTTCCTCGGTCGCCCCCTCTGCGGACATCTGCCCGACGATCTTCCTGTCATGAACGACCAAAATGCTGTCGCAGAGCCCTATAAGCTCAGCGTGCTCGCGCGACGAAACCACGACCGCACCGCCACGATCACTGAAGTCCCGCAGCAATCTGTAAATCTCTGCCTTTGCACCGACGTCGACGCCGCGCGTGGGCTCCTCAATAACGAGGATGTCCACTCCGGAGAGCAACCAGCGGCCCAGCAGCACCTTCTGCTGATTCCCGCCCGAGAGTTTACCTACGGGCGCATTGGGATCGGCGGCCGCAACTCGTAACGACTTGATCACCTCGCGGACCCTCGACACCGATCGCCACGCAACGCTTGCCATATTCCGATTGAGCTGTTTTCCCAGCGCGATGTTGTCGTAGATAGGCAGGCGCAGGAACAGCCCTTCCTGCTTCCTGTCCTCAGGGATAAAACCGATTCCTGATGCGACCGCGCGAGCGAACCCTGACCCTACATTCACCACGTGCATGCTGTTGTCGGGGCCGGCACGCCACACGGCGATGGCCTTTGGCGATTCAACGCCCACAATGGCACGCATTATCTCTCGCTGGCCCTGTCCTTCGAGCCCTGCCAGCCCGATGATTTCACCTTTTCTGACAACGAAAGTGACTGTCGAGCTGCTGTCGTCGAGGCGCAAGTCCGAAACCTCCAGCATTGCCGCTCCGGTGGCCTGCGAGCGCGGCGGAAAGAAGTTCTGAAGTTCGCGACCAACCATTGTCGCTACCAGCGTTTGCAAGTTGAAGTCCTGCGCTCTTGCAGTCCTTACCCAAGCGCCATCTTTCATGACGGTGATGGTGTCGCATAGTTCGAAGACTTCATTCATGCGATGAGAGATGTAGACGACAGCCTTATGTTGAGCCTTAAGGTCGCGGATAACCTTGAAAAGATGCGCGACATCGGTCGAGTTCAACGCCGCCGTTGGCTCGTCGAAGATGAATACGTCCGCGTTCGACGTAAGTCCCTTCGCGATCTCTACTGCCTGCTGCTGCGCGACAGTCAGTGTCTCGACGATCGCGGTTGCGTCGAGCTGTGGAAATACGTCAGCCAGCAAAGCGCGAGCGCGTTTCACTACCTCGACGCTATCGATCGAACCGTCAATGCGACGAGGTTCGTGGCCCAGGAACATGTTCTCAGCAACGGTGAGATTGGGGATCAGGGTAAACTCCTGAAACACCGTCGACACTCCCGCCAACCGTGCCTCCTTAGGGGAACGGAAATTGACTTCCTCCCCGCGGAGCCGAACACTTCCTGCGCCCGGCTGATATACCCCCGCCAGAATACGCATCAGGGTGGACTTCCCCGCGCCGTTTTCCCCCATCAGAGCGTGCACGGAGCCACGTTCCAGGGAAAAGCGAACGTCCGAAAGGACTTTCGTGAAACCAAACGATTTGTTGATGCCGACCATCTCGACAAGCGTGCTCATGGGAATTTCCATCTTCGACAGGGATACGGGCACGAGTGATCGTGCCCGTAGTTCATCAAGCCTTGAAATAATCAAGGAGCTTTTCGTTCGGCATTTCGGTCGGCGCCCAGTACGCATCAGTGAGATCTGCGCGATAGAACTGGGAGAGCGTCTCGTCGGTGATCGGCTTGGGGCGGTTCGTCCAGTTACGCTGAATCGGCTTCCCATCCAGCAAGGCGAAGGCGGCCCGTAGCGCGGCAGTAGACAGAGCGGGTGGGCAAATCGGACCGATCGAGGAAAGTTTTTCGTCATTCCAACGACGCATCCAGCCGTTAAGTGCTTCGCCCGTGATTGGCGGGATCGTTGAGGCGCCAGCCTCCTGCAAGGCATCCAAAACGCCAAGAGACATGTTGGCTCCATCGGTCCAGATGCCCGCGACATCTGGGTCGGAGAGATACAAGCTTTCGGCGATCTTCTTTGAGTCCTCATAAGACCAGCTTCCGTGCTGGGTCGACGTGATCTGAAGTCCAGACTTGCTGAAGACTTCCATGGCGCCTGCATAACGATCTGCATCGATGGGATGCCCGGCGACGCCACGCAGAACCCATACCTTGCCCTTGTTGCCAAGCTTGTCGACGAGGAACTGAGCCATCACGCGCCCGAAATAGAAGTCGTCGCCCTGGACCTGAACCGTAAACTCCTCGGTGTCGACGCGTCCGAGATAGACTACGGTTGGAATGCCAGCAGCCTTTGCCTTCTTGATGCCCTCGACGGCGGAACCGGTGGTTAGCGGTGCGATGATGATCGCATCGACCTTCTGGGCGATCAGATCCTCGATATCGGCAACTTGTTTGGAGGCATTGAGATCAGCGCTCCGGAACTGGTAATCAGCGATCCGATCCTTGTTCTTTTTTATTTCATATTCGGCTTCAAACGCCGTCTGGTAGGTATGCGTTGAACCAGCGAGGCCGTAGTGGCTGTGTCCGATCTTCCACGGGCCTGACTTCTTGAACTTACCCGCGTCGACAATTGGGTTGGCGCCTTCGGAGGGCCAAGTGTCAGGTAGGAGACTGATCGCGTCGTCGGCGCGAAGAATCCCCGGCATTCCGAACGTGCCGGCTACAGCAATTGCCCCGCTCGCTTGTAGAAATGTACGTCTCTTCATGAAAATTCCTCCTCCGGCCGCTCTGGGCGGCATTGTCTGTTAAGGCGAGAGCCTTGCCTTCCCAAGCCGTGCCGGACTCTCCTCAATACGGCGGAGTGCATTGGTATGAGCTATCAGACAATCTGTCAATAAATATAAACTTCGACGTTTGTTTTTTCGACATCGTTTTGTTTTCACTTGCACATAGTCGCACTTGACGGATTGTCCGATAGTGCGACAATATTCGTGTTCGCTAAATCGATGGGAGGGTTATGAATGTCCACTCTGGTGATTGTCCGGCATGGCCAAAGCGAAGGGAACGCGCGCGGGGAGTTCACGGGTACGAGCGACGTGCCGCTCACACAGGAGGGCTGGTCTGAGAGCAGGCGAGCCGGCTCACTGCTCGCGAACCTCGGCATCTCGTTCGATATTGCGTTTAGCTCTGCCCTCTTGCGCACAGTCGACACTTGCAGAGCGATTTTGAACGAAACCAACGGCGATCTGCTGGAGCCAATCAGGAGAACCGAGTTGAACGAACGCGACTACGGACAGCTCACCGGCATCAACAAGAACGTGGCACGTGAGCGGTGGGGCCAGGATGTTGTCCAGGTTTGGCGCCGCTCGTACAGCACTCCACCACCTGGGGGAGAAAGCATACGGGACATAAGCGCGAGGGTTCTGCCCTTTTTGATAAGCGAAGCGTTCCCCCCCTTGTTGAGAGGGAAATCGGTTCTTGTGGTGGCCCACGGGAATACGATCAGGTCACTAAAGCAGGGCATCGAACGCCTCACGATCCAGGATACGCTCGCTATTGAGTCACCGACCGCCGCGCCAACTGTATACCGGATTGCGTCGGACCTCTCGATCATCGAGAAGACTAACGTCCTGGTTGGTACTGTCTGTTAAGCCTGGCTGGCAGTAGCATCGTTTGTAGTCGGTTGAACTTGGCAATACCGGTGTCTCGAAGCTGTCGATAGCCTTCAGAACCGGCTCGACGTCGGCAAGCGACGCCATCCGGCTCGCCTCACACGTTGCTACTAAATTTTCGTCTGCCGATCTTTCAGCCCAAAGCGGGACAAGACGCATGCTCCCTTTCGAACATGCATCGGAACCCTTTGATCACTTCAAATCAGCGTTCACTCGTGACTTTGCAAAAATGCAGCCCTGCTCCGGTTGAACTGATCTAATTTAATAGAGTAATTATTGACTGATTGTCTGACGATGAGTACGTTCGCGCGAATTGCGTTGTGAGCCTTGGAGGAACAGTTACATGAAGCAGGCATATGCGGCGGTCTCGCGCGAAAAGGCGAAGCCCTTGATCTTGGAGTGCATAGGGATTGAGGAACCTCGTGCAGACGAGATTTTGGTCCGCATCGTCGCATCGGGGGTATGTCATACCGACCTGGTGGTCAGGGACCAGGGATATGACGTACCTCAACCTGTTGTGTTGGGACACGAAGGCTCTGGCGTCGTCGAGGCCGTCGGGAGCGCAGTTAAAGATCTTGTGCCCGGTGATCACGTTGCTTTGAGCTACGCCTATTGCGGCAAGTGCGAAAAGTGCCTTTCCGGTACACCTTTCTACTGCGAGGACTTCTTCGGTCGCAATTTCCGCGGCACTCGTCCGGATGGCACCTGCCCGATCCATGATTCTCACGGGAAACAGATTAGTGGCTGCTTCTTCGAGCAGTCGTCATTTGCAACCTACGCCATCGCCAGCGAACGAAACGCCGTGAAGGTTGCAAAGGATGTTCCACTCGAGTTGATCGGACCGCTCGGGTGCGGGCTTCAGACCGGTGCTGGCGCGGTACTGAATTGCCTCAAGCCGAAGCCCGGCTCGTCAATAGCAGTGTTCGGTGCTGGTGCGGTTGGCATGGCGGCTACGATGGCCGCGAAAATCGCCGGATGCGCGACCATCATCGTGATCGACTTGAACGATGAACGGCTGGAACTTTCGCGCGAACTCGGGGCGACGCACACGATAAATGCCCGCAAATTGGACAGCGTTGCCGCGATCAGGAAGATCGTCCCCGCAGGCGTTGATTTCAGCTTGGAATGCACGAGTTCGCCGCGAGTTTTCCGTCAGGCAGTCGACTGCCTTGGTACGCCGGGAACATGCGGTCTCGTTGGCTCGTCCGCTCTCGGCACTGAAGGCACGATCGATATCGGGAACTTCCTTTTCGGCCGCACATTGATCGGCGTTGTCGAAGGACAAAGCGTTCCGTCCGAGTTCGTCCCGCAGTTGATCGAGTATTGGCAGCAGGGACTTTTCCCGTTCGACAAACTGGTTCAGTTCTATGACCTCGACCAGATCAACGAGGCGATGGCTGATTCCGAGAGCGGCAAAGTCATTAAGCCGATCCTTCGCATGAAGCATTAGTTTTGCGAGACTTTTCGAAAGACAAGACGGACCGCGATTAAATGCGATCCGTCGGAACAGCCGTGCTCAAGACGAGATATGGTCGAACGCTGCTTTCGATGCAATCGCGGGCCACATCACTCCGATAGGCCTGCACGAATGATGTGCTGGCAGGGCCCACGCAAAAGCTCTAGGACTCTGCCGGTCAAAGGCGGCCCCCTACAATCACCGGCAGGTAAGTGGCGAGGGCGGCTCCGTTAACCCAGGGGTCCAGAGAACACCTGCGCGCCAAACACTGAAAAGACGTTGCTCCGGCCGACGTGTTCAGCTGACGTGTCCTGGTCCAACAGGTGGCCAAACCGATCGCGCTTTGTCTTAAAATAAGTGATGTTGGACGCGCTAGATGCGGCGATCAGACTCTGGCGAGACGACACGATGACGCCTGACGTTCGCAGCGCCTCTATTTTTGTAGGATTGTTGGTCAGAAGCCGAACGCTGCCGATACCGAGGTCGCGGATGATATCCGCCGCTGCGTTATATTCGCGGGAATCAGATGCGAAGCCGAGTTCCCGATTTGCCTCAAGAGTATCACGACCATGATCCTGCAGGCTGTAAGCCGCAATTTTGTTTCCTAAGCCAATGCCACGCCCCTCTTGCCCACGCATGTAGATCACGCAACCAGCGCCCGCTAACTGGACCGCCCGAAGAGCCATTTCGAGCTGTTGACCGCAGTCGCATCGCATGGACCGGAACGCCTCACCTGTCAGACATTCAGAATGCACCCGTACCAGAACGTCTTCCTTCTCGCACAACTCGCCAAGTGTCAAAGCTAAGTGTTCCGTTCCCGTCAAACTATCGCGATAAGCAATTGCCTTGAAATCCCCAAACCGCGTTGGCATAAAGGACTGCGCGTAACGCTTTACCCTCGTATCACGACTCCTGCAGTACTCAATCAAAGCGTCGATCGTTACTATGTGCAGGCCATGTTCGATTGCGAACTTCTCGAGATCTGGCAGTCGAGACATGGTTCCGTCGTCATTGGCGATCTCGCAGATTACGCCAGCCGGCGCCAGGCCGGCAAGTCGTGCAAGATCCACGGCAGCTTCGGTGTGGCCAGGACGGCCCAGGACACCGAGACGATTTGCACGCAAAGGAAAAATGTGACCCGGTCGCGATAGGTCTTCCGGCCGCGTCTGCGGATCGATGAGCGACTTGACGGTTGCTGCTCGATCTTCGGCTGAAATCCCTGTCGTTGTGCCGTGTTTGCAATCGACGGAAACGGTAAATGCCGTCTGCAGTGAGTCCGAATTACGTGTGACCATCAGGGGGATCTCGAGTTTGTCGAGACGTTCGGCTGGAAGTGGCACGCAGATAAGGCCTCTCGCATATTTCATCATGAAAGCGATGTGCTCAGCTGTTATTTTTTCGGCAGCAACGACTAGGTCGCCTTCATTCTCCCGGTTTTCGTCGTCGACCACGATAACCATCTCGCCCGCTTCGATCGCCTCGATCGCCTCATCTATGCTCGAAAAAGACATGGAATCCTCCTCCTTATTATGGGCTGACGGCGCGACGCGCGGCATCGAGCTCTCTGTCGACAAGCGCGCGCAGGTTCTCAGAAAGAGCATCGTTCTGAAAATCTTCATCGAGAGCGAAAATGAAACGGCTATGTATTTGCGCTTCGAAAAAGTCGAATAAGGCTTCCATCGAGGCTTCGACGAGCGGCTTGTGACTCGATGCTTTACCGGTTGCAAAAGGGATCACATAGCGGCCCTTAAGCGCTTTCATGTCGACAAGGTCGAATAAATGCTTCAGCAACCCAGTGTAAGATGCTTTGTAGACCGGACTACCAACAACTAGCACGTCACTAGCCAAAATATCGTTGAGTGCCGCTTTAACAATCTCAGCGGCGCTGGAGGGCAACACTGTTGCCCCAAGGTGCGGATGAAGGTCGACAAGGTCCCAGCAGCTTGCTTCGTTGCCGGACGCGCGCACCCGATCCACCATGAAGTCTGCTACGGCCCGGGTTTTCGAGGGGCGCGATAAATTCCCCGTTATTACAACAACTTTCATGTCACAGGACTCCCAACATTCTCGCATAAGACAATCTTACAATTTTCACTCACACCGCAATGGAGGTCGTTGAGGACCCGTGGGGGCAAAAATAGTCCTGCGGTGTCCTGAGCCCTCACAACCCGTAATTTCCCAACCTCGAAGGCTGGATTGCTTCGCAGAAGTCTTCTGTCTCGTACGACTTTATTCTCTCAATGGGTGGGCTCGCCGTGCAAGCGCACCTACTGTCTGCAATCCCTGCCGCTTTTACCGACCCAGCACGTTTGCGTTAGAACCTCCTGGACACGGAATGAGGCGTTGCCGCTTGATATACGGTCGCCGTGGCTCCACCTCAGTTACGACAGGTAGTATCCCGGTCACTTACGGGAACTCTGGTGAGCTTGCCTTCGATGGATCATGGGCGAGCCAAGGTTCCGCATGCGATACCCATACGTTTGACATCGGCACACTTCCAGGATCGGTATCGAACGTGCCGGCTCTAACGACTTTGAGCTCCGGGCTGGCCGGCCGCTCCGCATAAACGTGCGAGCCACATACCGAACAAAACCACCGCAGCTTTCCAGGCGTCGATTCGAAGCTATGAAGCGTATCTTGGCCTGTAAGGATCTTGAAGTGCTCGCTTTTCACCTTCGCAGCGGTATTGTGATCAGCGGCGTGTGACTTCCGGCATGTTTGACAGAAGCAATTCCACATGGGTCCATCAATTTCCTGAACCTGGTACGTTACCGCTTTGCATTGGCATGATCCGAAGATTGGCATCGGGTATCCTTTCACTGATTCATTACGTTGATTTCAAATTTCTCGTCGCCGCTAAGCCAGCGTTTGATGTTGCGCGCAGCCTGGCGGATGCGGTGTTCGTTCTCGACGAGCGCCAGACGGACGTAGTCGTCGCCCATTTCGCCGAAGCCGATACCCGGTGCAACGGCGACGTCGGCCTTCTCGACCAGCAGCTTGGAAAACTCCAGCGAACCGAGATGACGGAACTTTTCCGGGATCTTTGCCCAGGCGAACATGGTGGCAGCCGGCGGCGGCACGTCGAAGCCGGCCTTCCCGAAGCTTTCGACCATGACGTCGCGGCGACGCTTGTAGACGTTGCGAACCTCCGCAATGTCGGAACCGTCGCCGTTCAGCGCATGGGTCGCGGCCACCTGGATCGGCGTGAAGGCGCCGTAGTCGAGATAGGACTTGACGCGGGTGAGCGCCGCGATCAGCCGCTCGTTGCCGACGGCAAAGCCCATGCGCCAGCCGGGCATGGAAAAGGTCTTCGACATCGAGGTGAATTCGACGGTCACATCCATTGCACCCGGCACTTCGAGAACCGATGGCGGCGGAGCGCCGTCGAAGTAGATCTCGGAATAGGCAAGGTCGGAAAGCACGATGATGTCATGCTTCTTGGCGAAGGCGACGACGTCCTTATAGAAATCGAGCGTCGCGACGAGGGCCGTCGGGTTCGACGGATAGTTGAGGATCAGCGCCAACGGCTTCGGGATCGAATGCCGGACCGCCCGCTCCAGCGGCGGGAAAAAGCTCTCATCCGGCTCAACCGACATCGAGCGGATCACGCCGCCCGCCATCAGGAAACCGAAGGCGTGGATCGGATAGGTCGGGTTCGGGCAGAGGATCACGTCGCCGGGCGCGGTGATCGCCTGCGCCATGTTGGCGAAGCCTTCCTTGGAGCCCAAGGTGGCGACCACCTGGGTATCCGGGTTGAGCTTGACACCGAAACGGCGGGCATAATAGGCGGCCTGGGCACGGCGCAGCCCCGGAATGCCCTTGGAGGAGGAATAGCGGTGGGTGCGCGGATCCTGCACGACCTCGCACAGCTTGTCGACGATCGACTGAGGAGTGGGAAGGTCGGGGTTTCCCATGCCGAGATCAATGATATCGGCGCCGCCCGCTCGCGCGCTTGCTTTCAAACGGTTGACCTGTTCGAAAACATAAGGCGGCAAACGTTGAATTCTGTGAAAGTCCAGCACACTATTTCCAATCAAATCGCAGATACCTCCCGCGCCGATTATAGAAACCGACGCGGGAGGCTGGGAGGTCTCCTTCCGGAGAACATTCATTACTTCTTCGGCCGCCAAGCTAACGGATCTTCAGGACGTTCGAAGTAGTTTGCAGCGACGTCTGCAGGCCACCAGCCGTTGTTCTTCGGCTCGATCCAATCCGTGGAATTGGGATCGCAATCTTCCTTCAGCACTTCCTTCACGTCATCAATGGTGTAAGGAAGCGCAGGACGAAGAATCGACTGGATCTTTGGTCCCTGGCCTTCGAGCGTTCGCATCATGACGTCCCACACAAGGCGGGCATCAGACCGCGGCGGCCAGAAATGGAAGCTCTTGCTTATGAAATCAGGGTTCTTACGCCAGTAGCAGGCTGCCGAAGCCTCACCCCCGAGCACGATAGGCATCATGTCGCGGCCGGATTGCTGTACTGCGTTCACGACACCGTTTTCTGAAGCGGACTGAACGAGAATGCCATTAACCTCAGCAAGATTGGTGGCAAGAAACTTCTGAACCTCAACCTGGGCGACCTGGTCGGTCCATTTGCCAGCTATCGTGCCTACAATTTTGATACCGGGGAATTTATCGAACGCGTTCTTCGCGCCGATGTCGAAGCTGTCCGATGATGCGAAACCGGGGATGCCCGATACCATCAGGACGTTGCCTTTTTCACCGATTTCCTTGGCAAGCCATTCAGCAGCCTTGTAGCCACCGTCGGTGTTATTCTCTGTGGCATTGATTGCGTAGGGTGATGTGACATAGCCCGAGACTGAGAAGACTGGCACGCCTTTCGAATGAGCATACTCTATGGTCTTGTTAAGTGCGGTAATGTTCGAGCAGCAAATGACGATCGCATCAACACCGTCGTCAACCATCTGCCGCATCTGCTGGATTTGGACAGCGTCTTTGAGGTCAGACTGCGTGACGATTAGATCGGAGACTAGGCCTGCTTCCTTATATCTCGGAAGCAATACGTTGGTGAATTCGTCCAGGATGTTCGCGCGCCAGGTATTACCGGCATATGTGGATGCATAACCAATTTTCCACGGCGGTGGACGTTTTGGAACAAAATCTTTGTACACCGTCCCCCCGAGCGGAATGGCGGGATCGATATTCTCGTAAAGCGCCTTTTGGTCCGGCGGCAACGAATCGAGGCCGTCAGCCTTCGCCACGCCGTTCATGTGATAAAGGCTCGACAGCGTAAAAAGCGCTGCAACGATTTTCTTCAGCATTCAGGGCCTCCTCCCCTTGTGGTTCCGCTCAACCGCCGGCCCCTTTGGCCGCCAGCCGCGAAAATCCTGCCAGAATCTGGCAGAGTTCGTGTCGGGACGGCAATCGCCGTCCCGAGGACTGGTTCAGTTGCGCAGACCGGCTTGCTTGAGCAGCGGCATGACACGGTCGTTAAAGAAGGGAAGTTCCTCGTTGTAATCGACCATTGTCAGCAAGGCGCCGTTGACGCCTGTATTGCTGAGATCCACGAGCTTGTCGGCGACTTGTTCTGGATTGCCGACGATCGGGTATCCACCCCAGCCAGCGACGAAGCGTTCCTTGAATTTTTGATACATTTCGGCAGAATGGTTTTGAGATTGCACCTGCAGAACTTCACAGATGTTCTCGCATGCCTCCCAGTCACCCTTCTGGTTGACGTAGTAGTCGTAGTATTCCTTTGCTTCCTTCTCCGTTTCGCGAACGATAACGGGGCAAGCTGTGAATGTGCCAAGATCACGGTTATATTCAGTACGCGCCAGGTCCTTCACCTTTTTGACCCAGGCAGCGCCGGATTCCATGTCTTGCATGAAGCCGAAGTTGAAGTCGCAGAACTTGGCGGTGAAATGCAGTCCCTTGCCCGAGGCGCCGGCGCAGATCAGGAGCGGGCGACCCGCCTTGTTGTAGGGTTTGGGTTCACTGAAGGCGTCTTTGACTTTGAGGAACTCGCCTTCGAAGGTAACGCCATTGCGTTTCCAGAGCGTCTCGACGATATCCATCCATTCAGTGGCGTATTCATAGCGGGTGTCGTGCTCCATCATAGGAACTCCGAACATTTCCATTTCGGGAGTGAACCAGCCGGTAACGAGATTGAGGCCGTATCGACCCTTCGAGATGTGATCGATTGTTGTCGCCATCTTGGTTGCAACAATCGGGTTTAGCGTCGGAATGTGAGTCGTTGAGAAGAACTGGAGCTTCGTGGTGACCGCCGCGAGAGCGGCCGCCCAGGTGAACGTATCCATGTTCACGCCATTGAAGTTTGAAGGACCGCCAAAACCACGCCAGCGTGCAATCGGCACCATGCATTCCCAACCGGCTGCCTCAAGCTTCTTTGCAATCTCGACGTTGTGGTCGAAGGTAGGTTCGAACGTTGTCTCAGCGAGCGTAATCGCGCATGCATTCGAGCAATTCGTGCCAAATACGCCGAGCTTGAGCTTGTTATCATTGAACATTGGGTTTCCGGCAGCGCGGAAATCGTCTTGTGCGGTCACTGTAGTCCCTCCTCGGGCTGGCAACGGATGATGCTCAGCCCACTCAAATGCGTTGAATAACTAGATGCCCATCTCGTCGAAAACTTCCGCTGCCACGCGGAAGCTGTCGATGGCCGCAGGAACACCGCAGTAAATCGAAACCTGGAGGAAAACCTCCCGAATTTCCTCTTTGGTAAGACCGTTGTTGATTGCTCCGCGAACATGCAGTTTCAGCTCATGCGGACGATTGAGGGCCGAAATCATCCCGAGATTGAGGATGCTGCGCTGCTTGCGCTCCAGGCCCGGCCGATTCCAAATCGCGTCCCAGCAGTATTCTGTGACGAGGGTTTGCATCGGCCAATTGAAGTCGGTGGCTTTGCTGACCGACGCATCAACATAGCCCCCCCCCAAGACTTCGCGCCGGGTCTTTAGTCCGCGCTCAAAGCGCTCTGTGACTTCACGTCCATGAATTTCTCTTGCGGGTGCCATATTGCTCACGCTTTTCTCCTTGCCGCCCTTGGGCTTTCGATGAGTGATGTGATTGGTGGTTAAAGCCACCTACTATGCGGCCGATCCACTGATGGACGACGACCTGACGAGTTGACCGTTTTCGTAGAGAAGCGGCGCGATTGACTCGATGAACCGTGCTTCGAGCACTTCTCCGAGCACAACATCATGCGTTCCAACGTGAACGACATCTTTTAGCTTGCAGACAAACGCCGCCTGCGCATCGGACAGGACCGGCATGCCGTCGAGAGACAGCCACTCGCCGTAATGAAAGCGCTCTTCACCCTTCAATTGCCCACTGAACAGCGGCACAAGATCGGCATGTGAAAGATGCAGCATGTTCACGGCGAACTTCCCGGAGATCTTCAAAGGCTGATTCACCGAAGCCGATTGGTTGATGCAGACAAGAACAGTTGGTGGGTCCGCGGTAACCGACTGGACCGCGGTGGCGGCCATGCCATGACGGACCCCGTTGAGTTCGGTCGTGATCAAGCAGATGGTTGATGTGAACCGACGCATAGCTGCCTTAAAAGTCAACTGCGCCTCAGTGCTGGTATCGGCCATATTGTCCTCCCACGGCCAAATTCGATCGAGCCTAGATAAACAGATCAGCAGACAATCTGTCAACTGGATTTTCACAATTGACAGATTGTCTGCTAAAATGTCTTCTAAGGCACCCAAAAATGAGGAGATGGTCGATGGATTTGAATCAAAGAGTTTGTATCGTCACAGGGGGCGGCAGCGGCATTGGTCGTGCGACAGCCGAGCTTTTCGCAAAGAACGGCGCCTATGTGGTTGTTGCTGATGTCAATGAAGACGCCGCGGTTCGTGTGGCGAACGAGATCGGCTCGAAGGCTTTCGGTGTTCGCGTCGACGTCTCGTCCGCCAAGGACGCGGAAAGCATGGTTGAGAAGACGACCGCAAAGTGGGGCCGGGTCGACGTGCTCGTCAATAATGCCGGGTTCGGAACGACGGGGAATGTGGTGACCATTCCTGAAGAAACTTGGGACCGGATTATGTCCGTAAACGTCAAAGGGATCTTCCTTTGCTCAAAGTACGTCATTCCTGTTATGCGACGGAACGGCGGAGGTTCGATCATCAATACGACTTCCTACACCGCAACCTCAGCAATCGCGGACAGGACTGCCTACGTAGCATCGAAAGGAGCAATATCTTCGCTGACGCGCGCGATGGCCATGGATCATGCGAAAGAGGGAATTCGTGTCAACGCGGTCGCTCCAGGGACAATCGACTCTCCTTACTTCACGAAAATCTTCGCCGAAGCGAAGGACCCCGCGAAGCTTCGCAGCGATTTCAACGCCCGTGCCGTCATGGATCGGATGGGGACAGCTGAAGAGATTGCTGAAGCAATGCTTTTTCTTGCGTCCGATCGTTCGAGGTTCGCGACCGGTAGCATTCTGACGGTCGATGGCGGCTCCTCGATCGGAAACCACCTGGTCAAGTGAAGGAAAGGGCGGCACTCGTCATGCCCTTACATTTGAGGCAGGAACACCGGGTATAAGGCTCCAGCCTCGTTGATCATTGACGTGTTCCTAACCCGTCAATGACAGCACAGAGCTGTTGGCCTAGGCGCAGCTCTTGTCGGACTTGCGGCACGCTCCAGCAAATATGATAGAGAAGGAGAAGGACTGCCGGCGACAACTAGATCTAACAGCGGAAACTGGATCAAGGACATTTCGCAATTTTTGTCGAATAACCCCACGATGTCGGTCAGATGACGTCATGCGAGTGCCGACCTTCCGGAATAGCCGCATGCTGGTTCCGAATGCCCTCTATCGCAACGCTGTCGGCATAAGTTTAGTCCGGAATACAAGGTGATACGATCGTGTCCCGGGAGGTGGTGTAGGTCGCGGCTGATGGCCGTGCTTTCCCGACATGGGTCGGAAGGGGATATCAGCGTGCCACAGCGGGGCAGGCTGATTTGGGGCTCATCTCATTTGGGCCATGGTCTCAAGCGTCATATACTTGGCGCGTTGAACGGCCCATTCGTCATTCTGTTCGAGCAGCAGTGCGCCGACGAGACGGACGATGGCTTCGTCGTTCGGAAAGATGCCGACGACCTCGGTGCGTCGCTTGATTTCGCCGTTGAGACGCTCAATTGGATTCGTCGAGTGCAGCTTTGCC
>NZ_JAULSE010000024.1:0-77825 GCF_030518245.1 Rhizobium sp. CBN3 | reverse complement strand
ACCCTGACGCCAACAAGCGACCATCCGAACGCACCGCGCAATCGTCTGACGATCGATTACATCGGCAAACCAAGACCGGCCAGAAACGCGCCAGCTTCAAAAGCTTCACAAGCTCGCAGGGTGGGGCTCTCTTGGGCGTCGCGCAACTGGAATGCCTCCGAACCTCCGCACAAAATCATCCGGCGCCTGCCATCGACTACGGCCCCACCAACGCCCTCCAAGGCACGGCATCCCCCTACATCCCTCATCTTGAGGCGGCAGGCCGAAAGCCGGAGCCTCGAAGGACGAGCCGCAGCGCCGCTCCTTGCATCATCTGACACCCGTACACCCGCCCAGCCGTTCGAGGCGCCTCAGGGAGAGACTCTCTACGGTGCCGGGCTCCACACAATCGGGCGCCTGCCATCGATTACGGCCCCACCAACGCTCTCCAAGGCGCGGCATCCCCCAACGCTCCTCATCCTTGAGGCGCGCAGGCCGAAGGCCGAAGCCTCGAAGGACACGCCGCAGCGCCGCTCCTTGCATCAATCAACGGCGGCGCACCCGCTACTCTCCGGAGCAAAGTCGATACCCGACTCTTTTTTGATCAGCCGCCGCCGCTCATCTTCATCCGCGCGAGGGTTCCTCGTCTCAGCTCAAGCAAAAGTGACAGCAGCCACATATCGTGAGAAGACTGCGGAGAAGTAAAGGAACTAAACCTGAATATTACTTCCATTTCGATATCGAAACGAAACAAATCAAAGCGTTAGTCCCCGACACCACCGAAACCTCCTGCCGCTCAGCCGGCATCACCACCCCCGTATCCCATTAAACTCAAGAAAATCCGCTTCGATGCCGTCGCTGAAGATGACGCCGTGTTCCGGCATTTCGGAAAACGATGGTGAGCGGCTGATCCTGGGAGACGATGCTGGCGGCAAGGCGGTTACCGACATGGCAGACATTTGATTGAGCCTTTGAGATAACCAAAGGAAGCGACGGCTTTTCGAAACCGCTACGATTTATGATCTTGTGGCACCGACCAAATCGGGCACCGCCTCTTACTCGTCGATTGCAGTGACTGCGGGTTCGAGAAGTCAGCTGTGAATAGGGAAGAAAGCCCCATGAAGCTATTCATTCTCCTCTTGGGCTTTCCCGGTGTGGGAAAGCTGACGATCGCGAGAGAACTAAGTCCGCTCCTGACTGCAAAGGTTATTGACAATCATTGGTTCAACAACCCGATACTGCGTCTGCTCGATGACGACGGAACGACGCCTCTCCCGAATGGAATATGTGGAATATACCGGAAGAGTTCGGCAAGCCGTCCTGGATGCGATCGTCGCCTATGGCCCTCCTTCGGCGAATTTCATTTTCACCCATGCCGGCATAGAAGGTGATGAGCGTAGCAATCGCACCTTTCAGCAGATTGCCGGCGCAGCCCAACAATGCGAGGCGCTGCTGGTGCCCGTGAGATTGCTCTGCGACGAGGAGGAGTTGGCGCATCGCGTTACCACGCCGGCGCGTCGAGAGCGGTTAAAGTCGATTGACGTGCAGGCTGCCAGGGAGAAAAGCAGACGAGCCCAGGTCCTCGACCCCCAACACCCGTTTACGCTGAATTTGGATGTCACTTCAAAGACGGCGGAAGCGAGCGCAGCAGCGATTCACGATTATATTTTAAAGGTAACAGCCGGCGATCTCGGTTCGCTCCAGGGCAACGGGGTCATTACGCTGCCATAACCATCCGAACCTCAGCTCCCTCACACCACCAGCAACCCCTGCCGCTCAGCCAGCGTCACCTCCGCCCGCGTTCCGGCGTTGAACTCCAGAAAATCCGTCTCGATGCCGTCGCTAAAGATCACGCCGTGTTCCGGCATTTCGGAGACGATGGTGAGCGGCTGGCTCTTAGAGACGCTGCCGGCAACGATCGTGGTGCCGGTGGTGCGGCTGGGGAAGGGTTCGCGCACGAAGTAGCGCAGATAATCCGCGTCCCAGGCGAAGGACATGTCGATCTCGCGGTCGGCGGGTTCGAGGCCGAGCGCGCTCGCGGCTCCGAGCCAGCCGGAATAGAGGCTCTTCAGCCAGCCGGTCGATCCCATGCCTGTCGAGACGATGATGCCGCTGGAGGACTGACGTTCCTCGCGCTCCTCGGCGTGCAGGATATAGCGGGCCGAGACATGGCTTTGCGGGCCGATGAAGAGATCGTTGACCGCGTGGATGACGGCGCCGGTGTTGAGCGTCGCCTTGGCCATGCTGACGTGTTTGATCGGCCGCTTGTTTTTCAGAGCCTCGCCGATCACTTTCGGAAGGCTTTTCGGGTTGAAGGGCAGCAGCAGGCCGTCCCAGCGCTTGGGATCGGGGTTGACGCCGAGGACCGGCTGGCCGTCGAGATATTTGAGCGTATTGGCGACGAGGCCGTCCTGGCCGAGCACGACGACGACATCGTCGGGAGCGAAGACGAAGCTCGCGAGGTAGCGGCGGTCGAGACGCTGGACGCGGGCGACGGCACGCAGGCTTGCTTCCACCTCGGCGATGGCAGTTTCGTACCGCTTCTTCTCGGCGAGATAGTCGCTGAAGTCGGCGCCGAGATGTTCGACATAAAACTGCGCCTGCTGCACCGTGTTGAAGCGGGCAATAAGTTCGTCGAGCCGGGTCGGCCTGACGATCAGGATGATCTTGCGTTCGTCAGAGGCCGGCACGGTCCTTGCCCTCCTGCGGCTGCAAGATCTCCCTGAGAAGATCGGGCGAGACGTTCAGCTGGCCGATCTTCGTCGCATTGTCGGCGAGGTCGCGGAAGGCGAGCGCCATGAGCTGCCCCGGCTGCATGCCGACCGAGGCGAGCGCCTGCAGCACTTTCGGATCGGCTTCTTCGAAGGATTTCATCATCGCCGTCATCGCATAGGCCTGGGCGTCGGCCTCGGCGCGCGCATTGGTCGCCGCCAGTGTCACCAAGTCGCGGTTCTGCTCTTCGAGCGCGATCTTGCCGGCCATTTCTTCCCGGCGGATCTGCAGCTGCCGTTCCTGCACGGCGCGTTCGGCTTCCATCTGGGCTTCGCGAACCTGCCGCCTCTTGTTCTCCAGCGTGATTTCGGTGGCGATCTCGTTTTCCTTGATCGTTCGCTCCTGCTCGATCGCCGCATTGCGCCTGCTATAGATGGCTTCGTCAGCTTGCCGCAGCAGCGCTTCACGGGCATGCGCTTCCAGCGCCTTTGATGTCTCGGCCTTCGGCATGACGGCGAGTAGCGACAGGCCGAGGATTTCGAGGCCGAGCGCTTCGATCGTCGGATGGACCTTGAGCGCGTCGGCCACGCCGGCGACGAGCGCCTCGCCCGATGCCAGAACCTCCTTCAGCGACAGCGTCTGCACCTCTGCGCGCATCGCCACCTGAACGCGGTCGATCACCCGGGTCGAAAGCTTCTGCGGGTCCTCCGAGACGTAGTGGCCCTTGCGGTCGAGCGTGAAATTCAAGAGTGCCGCCGTACGGCGCGGCTCGGCGATGCGATAGGTGATCTGCCCCTGCACGGTCACTTCCTGGAAGTCCGATGTCACCAAAGGAAAGATGAAAGGATCGTTGACGCTGGCCGTCGGCACGAGCACGAGAGAACTCGAAGGCGAAAAATGCCAGAAAGCAAGGCCGGCGCCCTCGCGGACGGCCTTGCCGTTCTGATATTGGATGACGTATTGCGTGGGTTCCGTCTTGATGAAGCGCAGTCCGAACATATCCGTTTTCCTGTTGCTGGCGCGAGCCCCTCGCTCGTGTCGAAAAACAGAAAACATAACTTAGTGACAAATGTCAACTAACTTAGTTGAAGATTTACACTAAGGCCGGGTCATGCTATGTTCCCATCATGACAACACACGACAACGACGCCTTCAAACCGATCGCGACCGTCGATCTCGCCATTTTCTCGCTGACGCCGGCGGGCCTCTCCGTGCTGCTCGTGCGCAGGACAAGCGCCCCCTTTGCCGGCGACTGGGCCTTGCCCGGCGGCTGGATCCATATCGACGAGGATGCGGATCTGGAGGCTGCGGCGCGCCGGGTGCTGAAGGAAAAGACCGGCGTCGAAACACCCTATCTCGAACAGCTGCAAACGACGGGGAACCGCGATCGAGACCCAAGAGGCTGGAGCATCAGCATCGTCTACATCGCGCTGCTTTCGGCCGATGATGTCGCCGAGCGGCAGGATGCGATGGCCGAGGAGGCCGAATGGCGACCGATCGAAGGCGAGGGCGTCGGCTTGTCCCTTGCCTTCGACCATGCGGCTCTCCTCAAGGAGGCGCTCGGCCGTATCCGGAGCAAGGTCGAATATTCGAGCCTGCCGGGCCATCTGCTGCCTGTCCGTTTCACATTGAGCGAGCTGCAATCGGTCTATGAGAGCCTTCTCGGCCGCAAGCTCGACAAATCGGCCTTTCGAAAGCGCATGGCGGAAGCCGATTTCCTGGAGCCGGTCGAAGGCGAAATGCGCCGGGCGAGCAATCGGCCCGCCCAAGTCTTCCGCTTGAAGGACACCCGGTCGCTGGTGCTCTTCGACCGCAGAATTTGATCTCTGCATCCTGAGGGATCAGGCGTTGAGACGCTGCTGCGTCTGCCGGTCGAAGAGACCAGCAACGTCCGCGTAATAGGTGCCGTAGAAGGAGTCGCATATGAGAGGGCTCGATAGTGGCGGTTCGTCCGCTCTCCGCTTCGCGCTGATCATGGGAATCGTCAATCTTTTTGGCGACCTCACCTATGAAGGCGGCGCGGCGATCAACGGTCAGTTCCTTGGAATGCTGGGGGCGAGTGCCGCTGCCATCAGCATCATTGCCGGCACAGGGGAATTCCTTGGATATGCGCTGCGGCCCGTCGCCGGCTGGATCGCCGACCGGAGCGGCGCCTATTGGGCGGTTACCTTTGCCGGCTACGCGATCAATCTCTGCGCCGTGCCGGCAATGGCACTGGCCGGGAGTTGGGAGCTTGCGGCGGCCCTGATCATTGCCGAACGGGTTGGCCGTGCCATGCGCAAGCCGACGGTCGAGACAATGATCTCCTATACCACCGGTGAACTCGGGCGAGGCTGGGCCTTCGGCCTCAATACCGCCCTCGACGAGGCGGGGGCGACGCTGGGGCCATTGATTGCCGCTCTCATTTTATTCCTGCGTGGCGACTATCGAACCGCCTATGCCCTGCTAACCATTTCTGTTTTGCTCGCAATCATGGCACTCATCGGCCGGGTTGCTCAGTTATGAGCTCGGAGCATACCATCTGGAGCGCACTCGGACCGTCCCATCTGAATGGATCCCGGTGTTGCTCGCCTTCTCCACCGGATCAGGGGTGGCTGCCAACCTGATCCTCGGCAGGCTCTACGACTGGTCGGATAAGGTGGCGCTCACTGTGGGGATCGTGCTGTCTGCTTGCTTCGCTCCGATTCTACTCCAGGGCGGCTTCGCGATGGCTGTCATCGCAATGCCCTTGTGGGGCATCGGTTACGCGGTGCAGGACACGCTGATGAAGGCAATCATCGCCGGGTTGCTCCCGCAAGGGCGTCGGGGTCTGGGGTTCGGCATGTTCTATTCGGCCTATGGCGGAGGTTGGCTGCTGGGCAGCGTCGCAATGGGATTGCTCTATGATCGCTCGACGCTTGCGCTTGCCGCGTTCGTCGCAGCGGCGCAGCTTGCATCCCTTCCGATCTTTCTCCTGGCTCGAAGGGAAGCGCGTCGGGAGACACGGTCAAACCGGTCGCAATAGTCCCATGCGAGATTCTGAACTGCGCAGCTTCCGCGATCGCCGTTAAGTATAAGCACTTCGCGTCCGAGAATCACCGGGGCACAGAGCAGCGGGGGGAGTGCTCGCTGCGGTTCCCTGGAAAGGCGTGAAGATCGCCATCGACGGCGGGAACGAAAATCGCGCCTCTCTAATGCTTCATCATCACGGGAAGTCTCGCGTGCGACAGCAGGTAGCGAGTGACGCGGCCGAGAAGCAGTTCGAGAAAATAACCATGCTTGAAAGCGCCGATCAGCAGGCAGGTTGCGCCGACGGAACCCGCGAAATCAAGAATGGCCTCGGCAACTGGACGACCCTCCGAGCGGATCGCGACGATGTCGCCTTTCAAGCCGAGCTGCGCAATCAGTTCCCTGGCGGTAAGCTGGTAGCTGCCGTCGGCCTTGTCGTTGACGCACAAAACGGTGACACGCTCCGCTACCGCCAGCCAACGTCTTGCCGCGATGATGGCGGCTTGTGCGTGCTCGTGCGGCTTCCAACCGATCACGACATGCTGCAGGAGATGGCTCGAATAGCGGCCTGCAGGCGGCACGAGCACGAGCTTGTGTTCGTTGAAAAGCAGGTCGTGGAATGCGTCGCGAGCATCCATGTTGCCGTAGCATGGCGTGACGACGAGTGCGCTCTCGTGGCATTCGGATGTGACGCAGCGGCCAAGATCACCGCGACAGTCATCAAGCAGCAGGTCGCTTCGGCCCGGATTGGCGTCTTTCCAGAATTCAAAGACGCTTATCACCCGCTCAAGGCGCTGTTGTGGCGAACCCTCGTCCATGTCGCGAAGCATCTGCAAGTCGATTTCTTCGGGCGCAGCCACCATCCGTTCCGGATCCGCCCCGACATGGGCGGCCGCCAGGCGGCCATTAATGGCGCGAGCGGCATCTTCGGCGATATCGAGGCAGATCCGAGCATTTGCCGGGTCGGGCAGCAGGGCGATGACATCCGCATGGACGGTCAACTCGTGGATCCGGCGCGCTGAGATCACGGCGGATGGCAGCGCTTTCGTGTCGCGCCCGTTTGAAGGTGACGTATTCATCAGGACCTCCGTCCGCGATGATCCCGCATCGCTCCTGGTCCAATCCTAAGTCAGCTTGATCATACGCCCGCGCCTAGTGGCCCGCAACACGCCAAAGGCTTGAACAGATCGGGGACTTCTGCCGGACGCACGGCACTTTTCCGACCCCGAAGGTGATCGTCTACAGGCATATCGGGCATTGGGACGTCATCGGGCATGATGCCGTGCTCGACGAACTGCAGAACCACCGCGTCGACGCCGGATAATCCCTCACGGAAGTTTTAGGCCGGCGATGAAATGCCCTCGGAGCGGGGCTGATGGAGCGCCCTGGCGGGCAGCGGAAATTGTCATCAGCAGCTGCGGAACAATGATGTCCTGGCGAGGTTGTGGATGGGCCACTCACGCAACATCCCAAGGAGGATATCAGGATGCGTATGAAACTCGTAGCAGCCTCGCTTCTCGCACTCGGCATGGCGACATCAGCCTTCGCCCAGTCCAATCCGGCTCCGGCCGGCGCCACGATCGACAAGAACCAGGCCGATCAGGGCGGCGGCGCGAGCGGCGATGTGAAAGCCAAGAAGCCCATGGCCACGGATACCACCACGACCGGCTCAACGACCAGCGGCACGATGAAGATGGACAAGACCAAGTGCCCGAACCCGGTCAACAACTCCGCCAACCTCCAGACGCAGGGCGGTACGAGCAACGCCACCCCGATGGACGAAGCCTGCGCAGCGCACAACAACTGACCGGCTTGCCGTGCACCAAGAACCCCGCTTCGGCGGGGTTCGGCTTCAGGAGAGCCTCATCCCACGGCCCCCAAAGGGCGAGGCGCTGCGCCGACACCCGATGCCGCGGCCTGCGGGCCTCAGTATCGGAGAGGGGCGTTCCTCGCGGCCTGTGCATCCTCGATTTCAGCGCCACCTTTATACAGCCTCCCATTCCCAAACGTTCATCAAAATTCTAGTTGAGATTGCAGCCGCAAGGTGATCCTATCCTCTGCCTGCGTAGCCTTAAGTCCCTCGCCCTTGTTCCAACATTTGACCGAGCGGCCCATGTCGATCTCAGATGCGATCTATCGTCCCTTCGAAACCCTGATCCGGCCGCTCGACATTCCCTACCGGCCGCTGCCGTCAAAGGGGCCGGTGACGGTGGTGCTGCATTTCATCTCGATGTTTCGCGGTGTGCTGATTGCGCTGGCGCTTTGCTCCATGGTGTTCGAGGTGATCAACCTGACGATTGTCTGGGGGCTCTCGGTCATCGTCGATGGCGTGACGCAGCAGGGTGCTGCCGTCTTCCTGCGCAGCGAATGGCTGCTGCTGACCGTTCTCGGTTTTCTGATCTTTCCGGTGATGCCGATCGTATCCTTCGTGCTCAATACGCTGAACTCGCATACATTGGGCATCGCCATGCCGGCCGCCATTCAGTGGCAGGGACACAAGGCAGTGGAGCGGCAGGATCTTGCCTTTTTCCATGATCTCTATGCCGGCCAGGTCTCCTCGCGGCTGCAGCCGGTCTCCTCCGCCGTCCAGCAGCAGATCCTCGCCGGCTTCCAATCCATCCCGCGCTTCCTGATGCAACTGGTGGGCTCGGTGATTTTGCTGAGCGCGCTCGCCTGGCATCTTGCTTTGCCCGTCGTCGTCTGGATCGTGCTCAACGTCGCCTTCACCGCGAGGATCGTGCCGATCTTCGTCGAGCGCTCGCGCCGCACAGCCAAGCAACGCAGCCTCGTCGCCGGCGCCATCACCGATCTCTACACCAATATGCAGATGATCAAGCAGTTCGCGGCCGAAGACAGCGAAGCAGGCACGATCCGCCGCATCATCGGAAAGGCCGTGCAGACGCAGCACAGCGAGCAGCGCATCTACCGCTCGTCGGAAGTGACCGTCGTCATCCTCAACACGCTGTTGTGGCTGACCATGCTGGCGATCGGATTCTCCGGCCTCGTCAAAGGCTTCCTCACGGTCGGCGAGTTCGTCGGCGCGGTCTATATCCTCAATCGGCTGTCGTCGCAGATCTTCGTCTTCATGCAGATGGGCCAGCAGATCTTCCAGGCGATCGGCACGATCAAGGACGCCATGCCCGTCATGACGACGCCACCCACCATCACCGATCGGCCGGATGCGGCCGAACTCGCGGTGCACCAGGGCGAGATCCGTTTCGAAAAGGTGCGTTTCGCCTACAAGTCCGGCAAAGCAATCATCGACAACCTGTCGCTGACGGTGCAGCCCGGCGAGAAGGTGGGCCTGGTCGGCCTCTCCGGCGCCGGCAAGACGACGCTCGCAAACCTGCTCCTGCGCTTCTACGACATCAAAGGCGGCGCGATCCTGATCGACGGGCAGGATATCCGCGCGGTCACCCAAGCAAGTCTTCGCCGTGCGATCGGCGTCATCGCCCAGGATGTTGCGCTGCTGCACCGTTCGGTCGGCGACAATATCCGTTACGGCCGGCCGGAAGCGACGCAGGAAGAGATCGAAAGAGTGACGAAGATGGCAAGCGCCGAGGCCTTCATCGCCGATCTCACAGACAACGAAGGCCGCAAGGGTTATGACGCCTATGTCGGCGATCGCGGCATCAAACTGTCGGGCGGCCAGCGCCAGCGTGTCGCCATCGCCCGCGTGCTGTTGAAGGACGCGCCGATCCTGGTCCTCGACGAGGCGACCTCCGCCCTCGACAGCGAATCCGAAGCTGCCATCCAGGAAAGGCTGAACCTCGTCATGGAGGGGAAGACGGTGATCGCCATCGCCCACCGCCTCTCGACGATCGCCAGGATGGACAGGATCGTCGTGCTCGATCACGGACGCATCGTGGAAGAGGGCCGGCCGGAAGACCTGGTCGAACGGGATGGGCTGTTTGCCCGGCTCTGGAGGCGCCAGACCGGCGGCTTCATCCCTGAGGAGATCGATTGAGCGGGGCAGGAAACTGTCATCGCTTGACTCATCGGAAAGGGATTGATACCGATATGGGTAATCGATAACCCAAAGCGAACCCGTGACTGCTTCACTCAACGACATAGCCGCCCGCGCGGGCGTTTCCGTCAAGACCGTGTCAGGCGCTCTGCATGGCGGTTCGGCGCGCATGTCGGAGGAAACGCGCCAGCGGATCAAGGGGATCGCCGAGGAACTCGGCTATGTCACCAACTTCGCCGCTCGCAGTATGAGGCAGGGCTGGATGCCGCTTGTCGGCCTCGTCGCCGATGACCTGATCACCTCGCCTTTCGCGACGGAGATCATCAGGGGGCTCGACGGCGCTGTGCGTGCTTCCGACATGGCCGTCTTCGCCATGACGCTCGGCGGCCATCGCAGCGTGGGATCGATCCTCGATGAGATGCGGCGCTTTCGCCCGCGCGCGATTGCCTATGCCGCCATGTATCACAAAAGTGTCGACCTGCCGCGCGAATTTGCCGATACCGTCGGGGTGATGATCAACTGCCGGGACGCCAATGATCGCGTGACCTCACTGGTCCCTGATGAAACCGGCGCGGCGATCGAGATTACCAGCTATCTGCTCGACGCGGGCCGCCGCAATATCGCATTCATCAACCTCCCGGGACTGCTCGCCGGCGAACTGCGTGAACTGGGCTTCCGGCAGGCGCTCGATCACGCCGGCATTGATGGGGCAGGGGCTATCGTACTTCCCGCTGTCAGCAAGGCGATCTACAGCGATCGGGCGCATAGTCTCGTGCCCACGCATATACATGATCTCATCAACAGCCAGCGGCGTCCCGACGCCATTCTGTGCGGCAACGATCGTGTGGCCATGGAAGTCTACGCCGCGCTGCGCCGATGCGGGGCGACCATTCCCGATGATGTCGCGGTCGCGAGCTTCGACAATCAGGTCGAGATCGCCTCGCGCCTCGATCCGCCGCTGACAACCATGGCGCTGCCGCACCGCGCCATGGGCCGCCAGGCCGCGCACATCCTGCTTGCCGAAGACCGGCCTCCGGTCGGAGTGCAGAAACTGCCGTTCCAGTTGGTGGAGCGGGCATCCGTGTAAGTTGAGGAAGGCCCATTCAATTGAGGAGGAATTCTAATGGGTAAACGTTTACTTTGGTCTCTCGTCCTGTCTTCGGCACTGGCCGCCACATGGGCTGACGCAGCCGAAAAGACCGCGATCCAGATCATGCATCAGGGCGATCCCGGTTTTGTCGCCGCCTATGGCAAGGTCGCCGAGCGCTTCGAGGCCGCCAATCCCGATGTCGATGTGCAGTTCATTTATGCGCCGCACGACGCCTATAATGAGAAGTTCAGCGCGGCCGTCATGGCCAAACAACTGCCCGACGTCATGGAGCTCGATGCGCCGTTCCTCGCCAATTATGTCTGGTCGGGTTATCTGCAGCCGATCAAACCGCTGATCGACAAGGATCTCGTCGACGACATGACGGAGTCCAACATCGCTCAGGGCACATATCCGATCGACAAGGATCTCTATGCGATCGGCCTGACGGACTCTTCCGTCGTTCTTTACGGCAACAAGAAATATCTCGAGGCGATCGGCGCCCGCATCCCGAAATCCGTCGACGATGCCTGGACGCGGGAGGAGTTCGAAAGCTATCTCGATAAGCTCTCGAAGCTCGACGGCGTGAAGTGGCCGATCGACACCTTTCGCGGCTACGGCATCAAGACCGAATGGATCACCTATGCCTATGGTCCGATCCTGCAATCGGCAGGCTGCGACCTGATCGACCGCAAAGCCTGGAAATCCGAGGGAACGCTAGACAGCGACGCCTGCGTCGATGCCCTCGCCATGATGCAGAAATGGGTCAAGAACGGCTGGGTCGTGCCGCAGTCGGCCGGCACCAACCAGTTCTTCGCCGAAGGCAATCCGGCCGCACTGGCGCTCGGCGGACATTGGGTCTATGCGGAGGCTGCGGCGACCATGAAGGACAACATCGTCGTCCTGCCGCTTCCCAAGTTCGGCGCAAAGGGCGCGAGCCCGAACGGCACCTGGATCTGGGCGATCACCAAGACCTCAAAGCATCCCGATATCGCAGCCAAGTTCATCAGCTTCCTGCTAAAGGACAAGGAGTTCCGGGCCTATGTCGCAAGCCAGTCCGGCTATCCCGGCTTGAAGAGCTTCGCGGCCGAATCTCCGCTCTATGCAAACGGCGGCCCCATGGCGATCGCCTTCGAGCAGGCTTCGAAGACGGCCGTCGCGCGTCCGCCGCATCCAGCCTATCCCACCATCACCTCCGCCTTCATGCAGGCCGTCGACGAGGTGTTCAACGATGGCGATCCCAGGGCGGCGCTGACATCCGCCGCCAAGAAGATCGACCAGGATATCGAGGACAACGACGGATATCCGCCGTTCGGTGATCAGCAGTAACGGCCATCGGTGCCGATCGGTCGAAGCCTTGCGGTGTTGTCCACATCGCAAGGCGGGACCGGCACTGAGGCTTGGGAAAGGAGGAGCAACATGGTCATGCAACAATCGACATCGCCGTCGACATCAGTGCGAAAAGCTTCGGCGCGCCGGCACGACAGGGGGCGCCTGATGCAGGAAGCGGCGATGCTCGCGCCGGCCGTGATCCTGTTGACTATCTTCCTGATCGTGCCGTTCTTCCTGTCCTTCTGGACGGCGATGACCAACCAGCCTCTGGTGCCGCGGCCGACGCCCATCCGGTTCGTCTGGTTCAACAATTTCATCCGCATCTTCCAGGACGATCTTTTCTGGACTGCGCTCTGGAACGTCTCGCGCTTCACCTTCTGGATCATTCCAGCCCAATGCGGCCTGGCTTTCGCAACGGCCCTGCTGCTGCATCAGAAGCTGCCGTTCCGCAATCTGCTGCGCGGCATGTTCTTCCTTCCGGCGATCACGTCGATGGTCGTGGTCTGCGTGATCTGGGGCACCCTGTTCCAATATCCGACGGGACCGTTCAACCAGATCCTCGGCTTTCTCTCCGGCGGCGCAATCCAGCCGATCGATTGGCTCGGCGATCCCGAGTGGGCGATGTTCTCGCTCGTCCTGCTCTCGGCCTGGCAGGCCTATGGCTTCCAGATGATCGTCTATCTCGCCGGCCTTCAGGGCATTCCTGACGAACTCTACGACGCCGCCAAGATCGACGGCGCCAACGCCTTCCGGCGCTTCTGGCACGTTACCATGCCAGGCCTGCGGCCGACCCATGTCTTCGTCCTCGTGATCACCACCATCCAGGCGTTCAAGCTCTATACTCAGGTCGCCATTCTCACGCAGGGCGGACCGAAGAGCAGCACCGAGACGGTGGTGCATTACATGGTCCGGGCCGGCTTCGAGGAGCAGAAGATGGGCTATGCCTCCGCAGTCTCCGTCATCCTGTTCGTCATCGTTCTCATCATCGCGCTGATCCAGCGCCAGCTCCTGAGGCGCTTCGATGTCTGATATCGCTCTCTCGATCCCGCAGGCCCGCGCGGCGCGGCCTCGTTCGGCAGCACGGGTCCTTCGCCTCATCCAAGTGACCTGCATCTTCATCATCGCCCTGGTGATCGTGTCTCCGTTGCTGCTCCTCGTCGTGGCAAGCCTCAAGGACGACCGGTTCCAGATCCTTGCCGACATGGGCAGCTTCCGGGCCTTCTGGGTTTCGAATCCGACGCTCTCCAACTATGCGGAGGTCGGCCACCTCTCGGGCGAACTCGCCTTCGGCCGTTACCTCATCAACTCGCTGATCATTCTGGTCACCACGGTTTGCTCAGGCCTGATCGTCAATTCGATGGCCGGCTTCGTTCTGGCCTGGGGGTCGCTGAGGGGCCGGGCGGTCATCCTGTCGGTGGTGATCGCACTCTATGTGATTCCGCAGGAAAGCATCATCATGCCCCTCGTGATCATGGTGTCCAGGGCGGGAATGTCCGATACCTTCGCGGTGCAGATCGTGCCCTGGGTCGCGAGCCCTCTCTACATCTTCCTGTTCTACCAGTTCTTCACGCAGCTGCCGAAGGAACTGCTGGAAGCCGCCGAGATGGACGGCGCTTCCTTCTTCCGGGCCTATCGCTCGATTTTCCTGCCGCTCAGCCTGCCCGCACTGGCCACCGTATCGATCCTGATGGGCATCGAGACCTGGAACCAGTATCTCTGGCCGATCCTCGTGACGCAGACGGATTATGCCCGGCCGATCGCCGTCGCCATCGCGACCTTCTTCGGACAGGACAGCATCTACTGGGATCGTGCGATGGCCGCCTCCGTTTTGATGATGATCCCGATCCTGGGGCTCTACCTCGTTTTCCAGCGCTGGTTCGTGAGTTCCTTTATCGGTTCTGCCGTGAAAGGTTGAATTGATGACAAGCCAAGCGATGTCTCCGTCCGATGAAGGCGGGCTGGAGACGATCACAGCCGTCCTGCCGGCGGGGAGCACGATCCATGCCTGGATAAAGGCTTCGCATGGGGGCGCGCCGGGAAGGCTGACCGCACATGTCGACGGCGATCCGGCCGGGGCTGTCGAAACGTCAAATCCCGATGAATTCGAACTTCGGCTGCTGACACTGGAAAGCGGCGGAGAAACCGCCTTCTCCTACGATCCGGTCACCACCAACGTCTCGGTCCTCTATGCCTTCCGCCAGCCCCGTGTTCTCGAAGACGGTATCCGGCTGCTGCATGTCAGGCCTTCCAATGCCGCGCCCAACGTTACCGGCGGCTATCATTTCCGCCCGCCTTTCGGCTGGATGAACGATCCCAACGGGTTCGGAAGATTCGGCGGCAGGGCGCACCTCTTCTACCAGCACTATCCCCACAGTCTTCGGTGGAACAACATGCATTGGGGGCATGCGGTCTCGGACGATTATCTTCACTGGACGCATCTTCCGATCTTTCTTCCGCCTTCGGATGCCCTCGCCGCGCGGGCGGATGGGCGGGGCGGGGCGTTTTCCGGCTCGGCGATCGCGCTGGATGACGCCGGCATTCGCATCTTTTTCACCGAGCATATGAAGGATCGGGAACCGGAGGAGCAGGTTCAGTTCACCGCCACCAGCCGCGATCTTGTCCACGTCGAACCGGCAAGCCTGATCCTGCCGGCGCGGCCCGCGGGGCTTGGTCTGACGACCGACTTCCGCGATCCCTATGTCTTCATAGGCCCCGACGGAAAATGGAAGATGCTGCTGGGGACACGCGACCGGGAGGGCGGGGTCATCCTGCTTTACGAAACGGAGGATCCAACTGCGGCGACTGGCTGGACCTTCCTCGGCAGGCTTCACCGCGAGAACCGCTTCGGGATGACAGCGGCGGAGTGCCCTTGCCTGGTGCCTCTCGATGGTCCCGCGAACGACCCGTTGACCCGATGGGCGCTGATCTTCGGTCTTCTCACAAGCCGCGACCCGGTAACGGGCCGGCGCAATATCACTCTTGCCACCATCGGCCGCTTCGATGGTCACAGCTTCTCTGTGGAATTCGAGCAGGAGTTGGACTTCGGCACCGATGCCTACGCATTCCAGGCCTTCGTCGACGAGGCCGGTCCGGTCGGCATCGCATGGCTCGCGAACTGGACGGATGTTTCAAAGGAAGTCGACATGCCGACGGCGATGACACTGCCGCGGCGGCTGGCATTGCGCGGCGGCGCGCTGATCACCCCACCGATCGCCGGTGTCGAAAGTCTGCGGCAGCGCCCATTGGATGCTCAGGGCCTTCTGGACGGCCATCCGGTCGATCTTGCCAACGGCGCTGTCGAGATCCTCCTCACGCTCAAGGAAGCGGGCAATGCCTTCCATCTCGCGTTCGAACATCCCGACGCGACGGTCGCGGTTCAGTTGAATGACGACGGACTGAGCATTCTCTTTTCGGTAGCGGGTGCCAAGACGTCGCCCCGTTACATCGCCGCCGGCGCACGCCCGTCAACCATCCGCATATTCCTCGATACAGGTTCCATCGAGGTCTTCGGTGATGATGGCCGCTGGACGGGAACCAAGCGGCTGCCGGGGTTCAAGGGGATAAACTCCATGCGTCTCGCCGCGCCGGAGAGACATGTGCTCACCGCCGAAATCTGGCAGCTTGGTCTCTGATCACAGGGAGCCCCTGTAAAAGCACGGCCGCCGAGGCGGCGGCCGTTGCGAAGGAGCATAGCGCACAGAGCGGCTTAGGCCGCCTTGCCCTTGCCCTTGATGTTGGCTGAAGACTCCGCGAGCCGCGTGAGCTTCTTGTCGGTTGCCTCTTCTTCGGCCAGCGTAGCCTGCAGCAGCGGCACGGCATCCTTGAGGCCGAGCTGTTTTGCCCATGCGATCAACGTGCCGTAGCGGGCGATCTCATAGTGCTCGACCGACTGGGCGGACGAAATCAGGCCGGCATCCAGGGCAACGGTGCCCTTGAATTCGTCCATGATCTCCTCGGCTTCGGCGATGATGCCCTGGATGGCCTCGCAGGTCTTTCCGCGTGCCGGTTTGCCGATCATTTCGAAAAGCTGTTCGAGGCGTTCGACCTGCGCCTGGGTCTCGTCCCGATGCTGCAGAAAACCGGCCTTGCCCTCTTCCGATTGCGCAGCGCGGGCCATCTTCGGCAGAGCCTTCAGGATCTGCTTTTCGGCATAGTAGATGTCCTTGAGAGTATCGAGAAACAGATCGTTCAGCGTCTTCTCGGTTGCCATTTGGTCCTCCTATGGCGTGTCTTGACGACAAAAAACTCCCGCATGGGCCGGATGTTCCGATCGAAATATGATGCCCCTTGGCCGGAGGCGTCATCTCTATCCGGCCAAGGAAGAGGCCGCCCGACAGCATCCGGACGGCGAGCACCGAACGATCGCGAGACGCCGTTGTTCCCATCCGCCGCCGGCGAGCGCTTGCCGGCCAAGCCGGGACTTTTGTCCGGTATCGTACGGCAACGAATAAGGAGCCAGCGACTTTCCTTCTCATCCCAGGAGAGAAAAATGGCTTCCCCGTTTTCAGTACGTCCCGCGTCGCATTGCAAAGAAAAATCCGCACTCGAGCGCGAGATCGTCGAACTGACGCCGGCGTTACGCGCCTTTGCCCGAAGGTTCCTGCGCAGCGATGATGACATCGATGACCTCGTTCAGGAAACCTTGCTGAAGGCGCTGAACTCGCTTCATCTCTACCAACCCGGCACCTCGCTCAAATCCTGGCTTTTCACCATTCTGCGAAACACGTTCTGCACCAATTATCGCCGGAAGAAGCGCGAGCCCGCCGGAATGGACGCGGCGATGGAACAGGTGGCGATCGCCCCGACCCAGGAGTGGGTGCTGCGGGAGCACGAATTGCAGCGGGCATTGACGCGTCTTTCCGACGACAGGCGCAGGGCTCTGACATTGGTGGCTGCCGGAACGAGCTATGAGGACGCCGCCAAAATGTGCGGGTGCCGGATCGGCACCTTGAAAAGCCGTGTGAGTCGCGCCCGCGAGTGCCTGATTGCGATGCTCGGAAACCATCTCGTCGATTAAGCCCCCTGCGCCGGTCCGCTTCGCCTCGAGCGGAACAAATGGTCGTGGTCCTGGTTCCAAACCCATATCGATAGGATCGGCCGATCGAACCGATATGGGCCAACCGCCGGGCCAGGCTGAAGAGTCATGAACGCGCGAAGCCACGCCATCTTTCCCAGAGTTAACCGCGCCGGATGGTTCGATACGCTTCGCGTGTTGACGGCGGTCGTGGCCCCGACGGTTGCCAAGGGCATCATCATTCGCCGCCCGACAACGGAGCGTCTGGCGGAGCGGCAGCGCTTCGACACAACGGCCGTGAAACAGATGCAGCGGCTGAAACACAAGTACGGGCCGGCGCCTCTTCTGCTGCCGATCCCATTGCGACCACAGCTGCTGATCCTCGATCCGGCCGATGTCGCCACGGTGCTTCAATCATCGCCCGAACCGTTTGCCGCAGCGACGAATGAAAAGCATGCGGCCCTTGTTCACTTCGAGCCGGAGAACGTGCTTATCTCATCGGGCTCTCGGCGGGCCGAGCTTCGGCCGGCCCATGAGCACGCCTTGGCAACCGCAGACCGGCTGCATCCATTTGTGGTGCATTTCAAGAATATCGTCGACGCCGAATTCCTGCCGCTCCTGAACCTGCCCCGTGAGCTCGATTGGCCGGCCTTTTCGCTGGCCTGGTTCCGGATCGTCCGGCGGGTCGTCCTCGGCGAACGAGCGCGCAACGACGTCACATTGACCGAGACCTTGAACGAACTTCGAGGCCGGGCCAACTGGGCATTTGCCGCGCCGGTCGATCAGCGCAAGCTTGCCCAGTTTCATGAGCAGGTCGGCCGCTACCTGGGGGACCCGGAAAAGCACAGTCTGGTCAACCGGTTTCCGAGAGGCGATGAGCTTGCTCCGGAAAACCAGGTGGCCCAATGGCTGTTCGCCTTCGATGCAGCCGGAATTGCCGTTATGAGGACGCTCGCCTTGCTGGCCTGCCATGTGAGTTACTGGGGCAAAGCCGTGGAAGAGGCCATGGGCGGGAATCTCGATCGGCCCTTCACCCGCAGTTGTGTGCTGGAGATCTTGCGTCTCTGGCCGACGACGCCCGCCATCCTCAGGCAGCTGACCAAGGATATCCAGTCAGGCGACAGGGTCATCGCCCGCGGCACAGGCGTCATCATCTTCGCCCCCTTCTTCCATCGAGACCCTGCGCTCCTCTATGCCAATCGAATGGAACCGAGCATCTGGGGACAGAACGACGCGTTGCCGGCCGCCGGGCTCGTGCCCTTCAGCGCCGGTCCTGTCATTTGCCCGGCACATAATCTCGTGCCGGCGATTGCAAGCCTTGCCGTGGGCACGTTCTTGTCGGCCGCCGATATTGTGCTGCTGCACCCGTCTTTAAACGTCGCCAACCTGCCTGGCACCCTCAATCACTTCGACATTCGGCTAAAACTGACAGCGCGGCGCAGGGAGAAATAGCTGATGTTACAACGGTGGCCACAGGGGCAGAACGCCCAGTTCGCCTCGGCTCACAGCCTTTGCACCACGCCGTAGACGAGGATCGAGACGTAAAGCAGAAAGGCGACAGCGACCGTCGTCGCGATCACGGCGATGACCAGCCACAGGGTTTTTCAGGCCATTCGGCTGCCGTTCGGCGCTCGGCCGGTGCAACCGGATCGGGTCGACTTTCGGCCATTTCATGAAGGGTTGGCTTCCCTTGAAAATTGCGTGGACTGATCGCTTCTGCTGGTCGAGTTCCACGAGAGCGTAGCGCCGAGCACGATCAAAAGCCCGACCAATAGGATGGCTCCTAAATAGATCATAAGAGCGCGACGATCCGATTCGTGGTTCATCTTCCTCTCCTTCGACCCTCGAACCAGGCGAAAGCCGGAATGTTCCGGATCAACGAATCGAGAGGGGCTACCAGCGGAGCAGGCGAGGTCCGGTGACGGCGCCGACAGCACCGATGAGCAGGATGCCGAGCGTATACCAGATCAACACGAAAGGCATGCCGTTTTCGGTGCAGAACCAGGAATAAACCCAGGCGCCGGCTCCTCCCGCGGCAATGCCGGTGACGAAGCCGGTCAGCCGCAGATCCACCGGCGCCGCGCGGCGCAGTGCCCAGACCGTGCCGGCATAGACCGGGATTGCAAAGCCTGCGATGAGCGGCGGGCAATGCAGCGCCGAGGAGCCGAGGATCAGCAATCGATAGCTCTCGCTCGGCGCCATCAGTAGTTGGATGGCCGCGACGGTCGCCATGGCGGCGAAGATCAAGGCAAGCAAACCGAAAAAGCGTCCCTCGGAACCGTCGGGTCGGGAAAGCCGAAAAACGGCGGCAAAGGCGGCCGCGGCAATCAAGGCGTTATAGGCCGACTTGATCCAGAAGACCGGCAGCGTCAGCACGTCTGAGATATCGACCCGGGGACCAAGAATGATCAGCATCAGCAGCAGGGAAAGTCCGAGGGCGGGCGCTATGCCGAGCGCAAAGCGGCGCCATAGCGCGTTGCGCGGCACCGGCTTCAGGTCGCTTGCCAATCGTTCGATGATATCGTCCGTCTTTGTCACGATGTGCCTCGCAATCTCTCTCCGAGCACCTTGAGCGCCCGATGGATGCTGACTTTCACCGCCGATTCGGACTGGCCTGTGCGGGTTGCGGTGTCGGCGACCGAGTTGCCCTCGAGCTTCACCTGGCGGATCAGTTCCTGCTGTCTCAGCGGCAAGCTGTCGAGCAACCGCTCGACATCCATGCGGGCTGTCAGCCTATCCTCGCTGAACTCGCTTTCGATCTCGTCATCAAGCTCGCTCTCGGCCAACCTGCGTCCGCCGCGGCCGCGGTGATGGTCGATCAGCTTGTAGCGGGCGATGGAGAAAAACCAGGCGGTAAAAGGTCTCTCCCGGTCATAGGTGGATCGCCGGGAATGCAGTGCCAGCAACGTCTCCTGGACCAGATCTTCCATGTCCGCTCTCGTCGCCGCAGCCATCCTGCGGCTGTAATAGCCGACAAGCAGCACGCGCAAAGCCGTCAGCAAACGCCGATAGGCAGCCTCGTCCCCGTCAAGGGACAGAAGCATCAATGCTTTCAGGGCTTCTTCCGAATGGGCGGTTGTCATGCTGTCAAAGAGCTCATTCGTAAAAGCCGACAATCGGTTACAGCAAAACCAAAGATTTTTGCACCACAGCTCTATCACATGCACGTGAAACTGTAACGCCTTGCGACGTGCCGCTGAAAGCGAGGCCGTCGCGCAGGCAGATCACCCGACACGCTCGCGTCCAAGGCTGGAGGGTGATCGGCAATGGACGGGCTGCGATAGTAATTTTAACGCGTAGATTTTCTGAGAGGTCCGATCAGCCGCTCATATTCCTCCTCCGCCTTGCCGTAGGAATCGGAGGCGAAATCCTCCAGGCCGGCACGATCCCTGACGATCACCAGGCCGCGAACAGAGCGGATGAACCGGTTTCCCTCGAGGACATGCAGCGCCGTGGTGACGCTCGGCCGCCGCACCGCCAGCATCAAGGCGATGAAATCATGCGTCAGGGCGAGCTCATTTCCGTCGATCCTGTCGTGGCACATCAAAATCCAGCGTGCCAGCCGTTCGTCGATCGCATGAACTGCGTTGGAGAGTGCGGTGAACCCGGCCTGGATCGCGAGAACATGCAGACTTTTGTGGAGCAGGTTGGCAAACACAGGCTGCGTCTGCATCAGATCGAGCAGCCTGCTTTGTGGCAGGCGGTAGGCAGCGCCCGGCACCTGGACTGCGACTTCCAAGATACTGACCGGCGCTTCTATCGCCGCCGCCGTTGGTGCAAATCCATCCCGACCGAACAAACCTGCTTCGACCCGATTGCCCTCCGGGGAGATATTGATCACCGAGCCTATTCCCGAACACGGAAAATAAGCATGCTCGATCGTCGCACCGGCCTCGACGATGATGAAACCGCGGGGGGTATCGCAGGGCTCGAGATGTGCGACAACGGCCGAATACTCGTTCTCCGGCAGGAGCGCGAGGAGACGATTCTCCTTGGGTCGCATGTGCGTTTCTGTCAATTCTCGCTCTCCGGCATGTGCAGGGCCGGCCGCGCGTATCAGACGCGCTTCCCTATTTACGCAAAGCCTAACTGGAATGCCTCGTCGCGGTTCCCTCGACCGTACGAGAGTGTCGGTGGCTCCTTACGCAGCCTGCTTCTCGCGGCGTGCGCCGCGCCGGCGTTACGGTCGCACTGCATCTGCTGGAAAGGCAAAGGACTGATCCGGTCCACGCGGTGTCAGATCGTCATCCTCAACCGGCGGGGGTTGATCGAAGAGGTGCATGGATCCTACGGCGCTGCCGAGGAGGAATACCGGCGGCTGATCGGCAAGGATCTCGCACCGTGACGAGAGCGCCATTCGTCCTTTCGGACGCACTAAGGACGCGTTAACACTCTGAATCCACGCATTCGTGGGTCAGATTCCGCGGCCCAGAGTGTTTCCCGCCAGGCCGGCGGTGGATCAGCCTGATCCCGGCGTGATGCTCTGTTCGTCCTTCTCGGACAGCGAGCCGGCGCCGGGCGTTTTGCTTTCGTCTATGAGATGATCCTTGGCGTGAGGACCGGCGGGCGGGTTTTTCCTTGGATCGGCGGTTTCCTTTTCGGTTCCTTCGACGTCGGCTCGCGCTTTTTCACCGTCATTCATGAGCTGCTCCTCGTCAGATTGAGATGACCGACCGGCGTTTCGATCTCCGCCCCGCCGTGATCGCAGCAGTTCGGGAGAGCCCCTTTTTCGCCGACGCCAGACGTCCGACCGACAGCAGCTTGTCCTCGTCGGTCAAGCCGTGCCGATAAAGGCGAATGAGCAGCGCGGCGACCTCCTGCATATCAGGCGAGCGTAAGGGCATGTCGGCCTCGCGGCAGATCACGTTCAAAATGGTCTGCAGACGCTGAAGATCGGCTGAATCGAGGGCTTTCAGATGGATGGACTGAGAATCGATCATGACCCTGGTCCCGAAGCTTTTCACCGTGCGTTTTGAAATAATGGGACTCAATTGGGGCCAAAACAACTCTTCGTCTCCAATTGTACGGAACTGAACAATTCGCCGAATCGAGCTACATCGGCCCGAACATCGGAATCGATTTTCGGTAGGTCCGATGCGTAGATTTTAAGAGTTAGAGCGTCCTTTGTGCGTCCGAACGGACGCACGGCGCTAATGATAATAAGACGGGTCTCCCCCGAACAGAGCGGCGATCATCGCGTCGATATCGGAAGGACGCCCGCTGACGACAAAGCCGCCGGGCGGAGTTTCTGAGCGCTCGTCATGGGCAAAGATGAAAGGAATTCGGCGTGTCTCCAGCCATTCGTTCATCCACAGCATGGCTTCGTCGGAAATCGTCACGTCGATGATCACGGCATCGAATATGAGGCCTTCGCTCAAGCACTCCATCGCGCTGGGAATGACGACGGGACCCGCGAGCACCGCCTGGCGGGCGATCAATGCCTTTCTCGCACCGTCCGAGAGGAAACCGGCCTCACCGATGATAAGGATCGTCTTGCCGGCGACCGGGTTGAGCGACTTCATGGCGGACGCCTACGGTAATCCTGGTTTTAAGGTGATCATGCTGTTCAATGGCGGTTGGAAGCATCAGGCGGTCCGCGCCTGTGCCGTGCCTACCAGATTCGAGCCTGTCATGCGACGTTCATTTTGTCGTGACCGCCGAACCCCCGCCGGGCCACCTTGTTCCCCCCGCGGTTCGGATCGGGCCCTGATCATCCGGTCCGTACGCTTCCGCACCAGCGGTTGAAATCGAAGATTCGAAGTTTAGGATCGTCGCATATAATGGGGAGGAACGCGGATGATCCAGCACTCGGGAATCACGAAGCCGGCGTTACAGCCTGATGATGTGGCAATGCTGACCGCGATTCTTGAGGCGTGGTGTCAGGAAAAATCATGCGGGATCGCCAGCCCGGCCGCCGAACATGTTGCCAGGGAACTCGTATCCTGGTTCGAATGCGGGATCAGGGACAAGCACAAGCTTGCCGGCCTGATGCGGCATGTGCATCTGGATCCGGAGGAGCTGCTGATCACGCCGGATGCGCCGCCCTGCGCAACCGCACATGAGAACGCCGGATGGGCGGAATGTCACGACGGATAGAAGCCGGCAAAGCGCTCCTATCACGGCGGCTCCATCGGATCTGGGTTTTGTCGACCGGCAGATCGCCCTGCGACAAATCGTCGACGATCTCCAAAACCTGCGCGATGGCGCGCCGGACGACTTTCGGTGGATCTCCGGCTCTCGATCGTCTGCTTCGCATGGTCAGCGCTTCGGCTTACCGATTGCCAAGCGCATGACGAGGATCGGGAAAGCGGATCCTGCTTCTAGTCATGCCTTTCGCAGATACGATCAGGAGTGCCGATTAGCAAGGCGCCGGATCGGCAGGCCGGTCAAACGTTCGTATTCCCGCCCGGCACATCCTTCAAGAGCAAAAACTCCATCACCCCTCCCTCGGCAAGCGGATCACGAACCCCGTACCGGGCGCCCGATCCTCGATATTCATCTCCGCCTTCAGCTGCTGCACGAGCGCGCGCACGATCTTCATTCCCAGGCTTTTCCCATCGTTTTCGAAGGACAGCACTTCCGCTGGCAGACCCCGTCCGTCGTCGGCGACCTCGAGGCGGATCTCATCGCCAATATCGCGGGCGCTGACCGCGACGGCGCCGGAGACGTCGGGATAGGCGTGCTTGAAGGCGTTGGTCACCAGCTCGTTGACGAGGAGAGCGATCTGGATCGCCCGGTCGGCATCGACCATGCATGGATCAGCGTCGACGGAGACCGCGTGGCGGGAGGTCGATTGCTGCAGGCGCTGGCAGAGGCTGAATAGGAAATCCGCCAGATCTACCGTTTCGATATCCGGCTGACGCCATAATTGATCGTGCACCTGGGCGATGGTTCCGACACGCGCTTCGGCATCGCGAAGCGCCTGTCCGACCTCCTCCTGTTTGGTCGAACGGGCCTGCATGGCAAGCATGGCCGCGACGAGGCCCAGACTGTTCTTGACGCGATGGCTCATCTCTCGCAGCATGATCTGCTGGTGTTCCTCGGCAAAATGACGCTCCGTATCGTCCCGAAGCACTTTGAGGTACCCGGCGCGCTGGGAGCGAAGCGGCATAGTCAAGCCGCTGCCCCAGAATGTCGAGCCGTCCTTGCGTAAGTGAAACCGCTCGTTCTCGGCGCGGCCACGCTCGGCGGCCGCCTTCATCTCGCGTTCCAGTGCGCCCTCGTTGCGGTCCTCGGGAACGAAGAGAATGCGGGCGTCGCAACCGAGAATCTCGTCTTCCTCATACCCGAAGATTCGGCAGGCGCCGGTGTTCCAGCTGATGATCTGCCCATCCCGGTCGAAAGCGAAGATCGCATAGTCGATCGCGCTTTTGAGAATAAGCTGGAGACGCTCTTCGCCGGCGCGCCGAGTTTCGTCCTCATGAAGCATCTGCGTTCGGTCGCGGACGATTTTCAGAAGGCCGTAGGTCTCGCCGGCATCGTTGCGAAGCGGCATCATCAGTCCCGACGCCCAGAACGAACTGCCGTCCTTTCTCACATGCCAGCGATTGTCGTCGGCGCGTCCAGTGGTCAAGGCAAGCCTGATCTCCTTGAGCATCGCCCCGGCAAGCTGATCCTCGAACGTAAAGATGGCGGCACTGCTCTGTCCGATGATTTCGGGCGGCGAATAGCCGAAGAGATTTTCCGCGCCGGCGCTCCACGTCACGACAGTGCCGTCGCGATCCATCGCAAAGATTGCATAGTCCCGGGCGCTCTCAACGATGTGCCGATAGATTTCCGCCTCGTCGCTCGAAAGGGGATATTGATCCATGCCTTCGCCCTCATGGAATTGCCGCCAGCTACATTAGCACTTACTACAGTAACTTCTCAACCGAGTGCGCTTGCGTACAAAAGTGGCCTACGGAACCTTCTGTCGATAATAGGAGTTTATGGCCAGGTGCCTTGCAATCGCCCATCCCCGGGTTCATAGTTTTGGTAGGTCGAGCGGGCCTTGTGACGCTGGCGGCCGGAAGACAGTGTCCTCTTGCCAAACAAGGGCAGAGCGATGCGAGCGTTCGAAAGCGAAAATCTCATTCTGTCGCAGTTGGCGGATCCGGAGCTGGTGGCTCTGGAGCGCATACTGGAACCGCTTCTTCTTCCACGCGGTTTCGCGCTCGTCCATTTGGGCATGCCGGTCAGCCATTATTATTTCCTGGAAACCGGCATTGCTTCCATGATGGCGACGAGTCCCGAGGGCAGGAAAGCCGAGATCGGCGTGCTCGGCAGGGACGGAATGTCGCCGCCGGCCCTGACGGTGGACGCGGAGCAGTTTTCATTCGACGTCATGATGCAGGTTGGCGGTCACGGGCGCCGTGTGGAAGCCGGGGCGCTCGCATGCTTCCTCGCCGCCCGCCCCGCCATCCGCCAGCTGCTTTCGCATTTCCTCCATACGTTTTTCGCGCAGGTCGCCAACACCGCGCTGTCCAACGCCGTTCACAAAATCGACGTTCGCCTGGCGAAATGGCTTCTGATGTGCCATGACCGCCTCGATGGTGAAGAGATTGAAATCACTCATGAGTACATGGCCACGATGCTGGGAGTCCGCCGCTCCAGCGTCACGGATGCCTTACACATCCTTGAAGGTAAGCATCTCATTTATTCCACCCGCGGCCTGGTAATCATCCGCAACCGCGCATCCCTCGAAGCCTTCGCAGCAGACGCCTACAATGTCCCCGGCGTAACCGGCCGCGACTGGCCGGTGATTGACCGGCCGTCTCTGGCACTGAGGCACGTCACGCACCGTGGTCGACGATCTCTCAAGCGTCACTTTCCCGGCAGATCAGTTTCGGTCGCCGCAGCCGCCGGAAGGCTATCCTGCGACCCCTCTCTATCGGACGCGCGCAAAGGAGTTGTGGGCGCCTGTTGAACATGAATGCCGAGTCCGAGCGCGCCGATGGCCACCATAAAAGCGCCGGCGACGGCGGCGACCGATCGTCGTCCGTCCTGCTTGATCATTCCGAAAGCAAGAGCAATTCCGAGAAGGCCGCCCCTCCCGATACTGCAAAAAGCCAGAGATAATTCGTCACCATGCTCCCCCAATGTCGGGCCTCCGAATCCCTGAGGATGGTGAAGGTTCCCACGGTTGCCGACGCCGAGGGACCGCCGGCTGGAATTTCATGCGACGCATTGACGCACAACTGACGCAGTGGTACGTATCAAATTGGTCAGGCCAGTTGACCAGCTGCGCTTGAGGAGAAGCCGCCGGGGAGGCCAGAATGTTTTCGCCCGTTGAATCGCGCCGTCTCTACAGACAGGTAGCGGATCAGATTCGTTCGATGATTGCCGGCGGCGAGCTTGTCGTCGGTCAGAAGCTGCCGGCCGAGCGCGATCTTGCGGAGCAACTGTCGGTCTCACGCCCGACGGTGCGCGAGGCGCTCATCGTCCTGGAGGTCGAGGGCCTCGTCAACATCCGCATGGGCTCCGGCATCTATGTGGTGCGCCGGCAGGGCATCAGCATGGCGACAAGCGAAAGCGAGCCGGTGGAGGGGCCTTTCGAATTGCTGCAGGCGCGCGCCATTATCGAATGCGCCATAGCCGAAGAGGCGGCAACCCGGGCCAGACCTGAAGACATCGCCGTACTCGACGAGGCGCTGATGCGCATGAGCGGCGGCGTCAATGATGCGGGCACCGTGCTCGCCGCCGACCGCGCCTTTCACACCGGAATTGCCGCCATTGTCGGCAATGCAACGTTGACCCGCGTGACGGGCGAGATGTTCGACATGCGCATGACCCCTTATTTCGCCAGGCTCGCCAGCCATTTCGAGGGGCCGACGACATGGCGCAGAGCCGTGGACGAGCACCAGGCGATCCGTAATGCGATCGCCGCCGGCGATGCGGCGGGCGCGAAGGCTGCAATGCGCAGCCATCTCATCCTATCGCAGAAAAGATTTTCCGAGAGCTTCGGGGAGGAGTTCTCGGGAGAGGAGGAACGCGGCCGTGACAAGGCGGCCGCGAAAGGAACCACCAAGACTTAAACCCGAGCTCGGGAGGAGAGAGCAATGAAGATGAGACTGGCAACGATACTGTGCACCGCAGCCGCGATCATGGCGACGACGGCGGTCGCGCATGCGCAGACGGTATTGAAATGGGCGCATGTCTACGAAACCTCGGAGCCGTTCCACACGGATTCCGTCTGGGCCGCGGAAGAAATCGCCAAGCGCACCGACGGACGCTACAAGATCGAGGTCTATCCGGCCTCGCAGCTCGGCAAGGAAGCCGATATCAACCAGGGCCTCAAGCTCGGGACGGTCGACATCATCATTTCCGGATCGAGCTTTGCCGCACGCGACTACAAGCCGATCGGCGTCACCTACTTTCCCTATATCTTTCGCAATCCCGATCATCTGATCGCCTATACCAAGAGCGATGTCTTCAAGCGTCTCGCCAAAGGTTACGAAGACAAGACCGGCAACCACATCGCCGCCGTCAGCTATTACGGCACGCGCCATACGACCTCGAACAAGCCGATCGCCAAATGCGCGGACATGCAGGGCCTGAAGATCCGCGTGCCCGACGTTCCCGCCTATCTGGCGATGCCGCGCGCCTGCGGCGCCAACACCACGCCGATCGCCTTTGCCGAAGTCTATCTCGCTCTGCAGAACGGCACGGTCGAGGCGCAGGAAAACCCGCTGACGACGATCGAGGCGAAGAAGTTCTACGAGGTCCAGAAGAACATCATCCTCACCGGCCACATCGTCGACCACCTGAACACCGTGATCTCAAAGCAGCTGTGGGCGAAGCTTTCCGACGAGGACAAGGAGATCTTCGGTGAAGTGATGCAGCAGGCCGCCGAGCGCACGACCAAGACGATCGCCGGCAAGGAGAACAGCCTCGTTGCGACCTTCAAGGAAAAGGGCCTCAACGTCACCGAGGTCGACAAGAGCGATTTCGAGAAGAACGTGATGGAAAAGGTGAAATTTGAGGACTTCGGCTACGAGAAGGCCGATTGGGAAGCGATCCGGGCGATTCAGTAAAGGTCGCTCACTGCCTTCTTTGTGCCCCTCACCCTAACCCTCTCCCCGCGCGCGGGGAGAGGGGACGTGCCCTGCGAGAGCAAGCGGGGAACGGAGAGGTCGAGGCATGTCCCTTCTCCCCGCGAGCGGGGAGAAGGTGGCGGCAGCCGGATGAGGGCCGTGCCGCCGAGCAACGAACGAGATCCGTCGACACATAAAGGTCGCGCAGCCCAAGCGCCGCTCCCTTCTTCTCCAACCGCAACAAGGCCGATCATGTCGCAAGAAATTCACACGCCAATCACGGCCGAAGAAATCGGTCACGAATTCGAAGGGCATGCGCCGACCGCGAACGTCTCGGACTATGCCGTCGAGGACTGGATTACGCTGATCGTCTTCTGGCTGATGGCGGGCTGCGTCTTCCTGCAGTTCTTCACGCGTTATGTGCTGAATGACAGCTATGCCTGGACCGAGGAAATCGCCATCAACTGCCTGATCGGCGTCGTCTTTCTCGGCGCCGTCATGTGCGTGCGCACCTCGCGGCATATCCAGGTGGATGTGTTCTATCACTATATGCCGGCAGGGCTGGCGCGCGTGCTCGCAACCTTCGTCGATATCGTCCGCATCGGTTTCTTCGCCTATGGCTGCTATTTGATGTGGCGTTACGTCGACATCGTCGCCGACGAACAGATGGTCACCATCGACCTGCCGCGCAACATCGTCTTTTACTCCGTTCTCGTCGCCTTCGTGCTGATGCTGATCCGTGCGGTCATCGTCTTCATCGCCAATATGCGCCGCGGCTACTCCGTCCTGGAGCGCCCGGAAGAATTCCAATCCGTCGAAGGATGACCCGATGCTGCTGCTTCTTGGCTCGTTTCTGCTGCTGATGCTGGTCGGCGTGCCCGTCGCCATCTCGATGGCCGTCGCCTCCGTGCTTTACATCGTCCTTTACGGCGTGGCGCCAGACATCATCGTCGCCCAGCGCATGATCGCCGGCGTCGAGAGTTTTCCGCTGCTCGCCGTGCCCTTCTTCATACTGGCCGGCAATCTGATGAATTCCGCCGGCGTTACGGGCCGTATCTATTCCTTCGCGGTCGCTCTCGTCGGCTGGATGAAGGGCGGGCTGGCGCAAGTCAACATCATCGGCTCCGTCATCTTCTCGGGCATGTCCGGCACCGCGCTCGCCGATGCCGCCGGCATCGGCACGATCGAGATCAAGGCGATGAAGGACCATGGCTATCCGGTCGAAGCGGCCGTCGGCGTCACGGCCGCCTCGGCGACACTCGGGCCGATCTTCCCGCCGTCGCTGCCCTTCGTCATCTACGGCATGATGGCGAACGTCTCGATCGGCGCACTCTTCATGGCCGGTATCCTGCCCGGCATTGTCATGACGCTGCTGATGATGATCACCGTCGCCGCCTTCGCCTATCGCAAACGCTGGGGCTCCGACGCGCCGTTCAATGTGCGCGAGCTCCTGTCGGCCGGCATGGAAATCCTCGTCGTCCTGATGGTGCCTGTGGCGATTTATCTGATGATGCGCGCTGGCGTCTCGATGAATGCAGCGGCGGGCATTGCCCTTCTCGTGCTTCTGGCGCTCGACTGGTATTTCGGCTTCTCCGCCGTCATGGCGCTGATGACTCCCGTCATTCTGATCGGCGGCATGACGATGGGCTGGTTCACGCCGACAGAGGCAGCGGTCGCGGCTGTGCTCTGGTCGCTCTTCCTCGGCCTCGTGCGCTACCGCACGATGACGCTCTCGACACTCGCCAAGGCGAGCTTCGATACGATCGAAACGACGGCGTCGGTGCTCTTCATCGTCACCGCCGCATCGGTCTTCGCGTGGCTCTTGACGGTCAGCCAGGCCGCGCAGCTGCTCTCTGATGCAATCCTTTCGATCACCGACAATAAATGGGTGTTCCTGATCCTGGTGAACCTGCTGATGCTCTTCGTCGGCTGCTTCCTGGATACGATCGCGGCGATCACCATCCTCGTGCCGATCCTTCTGCCGATTGTCGCGAAGTTCGGCATCGATCCCGTTCAGTTCGGCCTGATCATGACCTTGAACCTGATGATCGGCTTGCTTCACCCGCCGCTCGGCATGGTGTTGTTCGTGCTGTCGCGGGTCGCGAAGCTTTCGGTCGAACGCACGACGATGGCGATCGTGCCCTGGCTGGTGCCGCTGTTCCTGGCGCTGATCCTGATCACCTTCATTCCCGCCGTATCGCTCTGGCTGCCGCAGCAGCTCGGACTGTTGAGATAGGAGGATAGGATGCAGACGCGGCTGGCGCGGCTTTATCAAAAAGGCGATCTCCGAGTCGAAATGGACACAGTTCCGGCTCCCGGTCCAGGCGAGGTGCTTCTCAAGATGGCGGCCGCCGGCATCTGCGGCTCTGACCTGCATTATTATCAGGACGGCGGCTTCGGGCCGGTCAGGGTGCGGGAGCCGATCATCCCCGGCCACGAGGCCTCGGGCAGGGTGAATCAGGCAGGCGAGGCGGTTGCGATCAAAGCCGGCACGCTGGTCGCGGTCAATCCGAGCCAGCCCTGCGGCCATTGCGAATATTGCGTGAAGGGGCTGCCGATCCATTGCCTCGATATGCGCTTCATGGGCAGCGCCATGCGCCTGCCGCATGAGCAGGGCATGTTCCGGGAATGGCTGGTGGTGCCGGCCCGCCAATGTTTCGAAATGGGAGCCGAGACGACCGCCGCGGAAGCTGCCTGCAGCGAGCCGCTCGCCGTCTGCCTGCATGCCGCATCGCGCGCCGGCGATATCTCGGGCAAACGCGTCCTCGTTACCGGCGCCGGCCCCATCGGTTGCCTGATGGTTGCCGCCGCCCGTCATCATGGCGGGGCCGAGATCGTGGCGACCGATCTTGCCGATGCGGCGCTCGCAAGGGCCAAAACGATGGGCGCCAGCCGCACGATCAATGTTTCCCGGGATGCGGCATCACTTGCCGAATTCGAGGCGGGGAAAGGCTATTTCGATCTCGTCTTCGAATGCTCGGCCGCCGCACCCGCGATCCGCAGCGCGATCGCCGCCATTCGGCCGCGCGGCACGATCGTGCAGGTCGGCGTCACGGGCGAGATCCCGGTCCCGCTCAACGCCATTGTCGGCAAGGAGCTGCATATCCACGGCACGCAGCGGTTCCACGAGGAATTCATCACTGCCGCCAAGCTGATCGCAAGCCGCAAGATCGATGTGCGGCCGATCATCAGCCACAGCTTACCCTTGGAAGAAGCCGCCGCCGCCTTCACCCTTGCCGGCGACCGTGCGGCCGCCTGTAAGGTACAGCTTACATTTTAGGGGCTTAATACTCGCCTTAGAGATTCCGTATGGGCGCTGACTGGTCGCGCCCGGCTTGTGAACTGCCTTACCAGCCATAGCTGAAGGTAGCACCACTGCCGTTATCCCCATCCTGCACGACGTCGGTTTCAGTATTTCGCCCATACTGGAAAATGCCATAGGCATTGTTGTTGCCGTTCTGCCGCAAGGTCGCGGAATGACCATTGCCCCGTTGCCTGACGAAGCCGAGGTTGCCGCGGCCAGCCTGAGCGATACCAGCCGCGTTACCCCGACCCAGCTGCCGGATGTCAGCGTCTTTCAGACCTCGGTAGAGCGAATAGACGCGCAGGCCGGTTGAAAAAAGTCCGGCATCCTGGGCATTGTCCGGTGCGAGGTTGAACGAGATCCGGCCGCCGGCATAGGCTGGCGCAGACAAGGCTACTTGGCCGAGGCTCCCGGCAAGAAGGGTGACGGTAAGGATCTTAAATACGTTGCGGGTCATTCTGATCTCCATTTCCGGCTGCCTCAGCCGATGATCAACTTTCACATCTTGCAGCTGAACCCAGTGGGAATTGCCCGTTCAGTTGTCGTTCAGTCGTTTCGGCCTGATTGAATGCGAAAGGGCGCCGGAAACGGCGCCCTTTCAGGAAAACTCTAGAATGTGGTGACCGATCAGTTGCCGCCAATCTGCTTCGCGCAGCTGAAACTCTCATCCCCGACGACGACGTCCAGCGTGGCTTTGTATTTGGCTCCTTTCGAGTCGAGCGAGACCGAACCAAGGATTGCCGCATGTCCCTCGACGGCTTCAAAATCGCCACTCTGGTTGATCGTGGAGCTTCCGCCGTCTCCCACTTTTTCGACATGGAAGGTATAAGTCCCGCCGACATGCTTGTCGGCGTGGACGAGCGCGTCCAGTCTCACCATACCTGCCCCCGGGGTTGCTTTGATTTCGCAAAGCTGCACCCGGTCAGGTTGGTTGGCTGTCGTCATGGCGGAAACCGCGCCGACGGGAAGCAGGACCAGCGCGAGAATCGTCATCGCGCGGCGCGGATGTTTGATGTTATTTGGCATGGTCGATTCCCCTGGTGGTCTGCTGTGCGATCCTGACCTGTTTCACGGCATCCTGCAGCCGCTTACGGGCAGGCCTGAACGAAAGCGGCGACATTGCCGTTGCCGCCCTGGCTGACATTGGCGCTGCAGCCGTGGCCGACCTGGACGCCGGCCGCGATGTTGCCATTGCCATCCTGGGTAAGGATGGTCGTATGGCTGGAGCCGAATTGGCCAATGCCCGCTACGTTGCGGTTGCCGCGCTGATAGGTGGCGCCATAGTTATCGTTGCCTTCCTGACCGACAGCCGAAAGATTGTGGCGGCCATATTGACGGCCGAGAATCCGGTTGTAGCCACCGTTCTGGTAGGTTCTGATCCGGTTTCCGTATCCTTCCTGTGCCCCACCGGCAGAGTTCGACCAGCCATATTGTTCGATACGAACATCATTGGCCATGGCGGGGGCTGCGGCGGTAATGCCGACGAGAGCGACGAGTGCGGTTGCAATGATAGACGTGCGGATCATGAATATGTCTCCTCAGGCGGATAGGACCGCGGTTGAACGTCTTTCTTCTAGACGCTCCCTTCGGAACGGAAGCTGAAGGCACCATTCAGTCCGGGTTCATTCGCGGAGATCGGCGCGGTGTCCGCCATGGGTGATGAACGGCCGCCACGTCTTTCAGAGAGATTGTGCGCCGCATCCCGCTCGAGAGTTGAGGCGAGGGATAGGAGCGCCCACTCACGCGACACCAGCCAAAGGCTGCCGCTTAGAAGATTGCTGTACTCGCTCCCTCGCAAGGTCGCTCAGCATCTGTCGGGCTACGGCTGGCACAACATGATGTGGAAGGTGGCCGACGCCGTCGATCACCCTGATCATCGGCCTCGGATGCTTCTGCCGAAGGCCATCGATATGCCAGGCCGGCTGAACTATGCGATCCTCCGAACCGAACAGGACGTGTAATGGAAGATTGCCGGGCAGCTTCGGCAGAAGTTCCATGTCTTTGTTGAAGGCCCGCAGCTCGTTAGCCATTGTTTCAATTGCGCCCGGCTTGACCATATGAGCGGCCGGCAACACCGACAGCTGGGGAGGCAACGTGTTTGGAAAGGATGACGACCGGAGACCACGGTCGAGAAAAAACGCTGCCCATCGGCTGATTACATGCTGGCGGATCAAGGATCCTACCACCGGGGCAACGGACGCCCGGAGGATGGGCAGCGGTTTCGGTGGGACGGGCCTGCAGCACGGCGAAATCAGAAGCAATCCGTTCACCAGCTCCGGCCGGCGCGCTGCCAGATGAAGTGCCGGCGCGTTGCCGATAGAGTGGGCTACGATCAAGACACAATGCAGGTCCATTGCATCGATTAGGCGCTCGAGCCAAAAGGATTGGCCTATCGGTCCTCGTTCAGCAAGAGGAAGAGGGCTGCTGAAACCGTAGCCCGGGCGATCGGGGGCCACCATTCGGAACGGGCTCTGAGCAAACGGAAGCAGAACCTCTTCAGCCAGGCTCCCACAGCCATGGAGGACAAGGACCGGTCTTGCGTTCAAGTCGCCGCTCTCCAGAACATGCACCTGGTGCTTGTCAATCTGGTAAATAGTGCCGATCCGGGGGCGAAATGCCTGCTGCTTCAACATGATCCAACAAACGCCCGCGGTTGGTTCTCGGTTCCGCGACGCTTGTGGCTTAGTTCAACCGACCTCTTCTACCCGGAGCGTGCCTGCGGCAAGCCGCCGTAACAAGTTCCCTTGAAACGTGCCATCCGGGTTAACCTGGTTCGCCCGCCGGCAATGTTGTCTAGTGTCGCCACGCTTCCCGGCAATATTTCTATTGTAACATCGGCAACAGTGCTGGACGCCCCAAAGATCTTCTGATGTGCTCGTTCTCAGAAGCTTGAAAACATGCTAAGTTTCGTCGGCAACAGAGGGGGAAAACCAATGCCACGCATCGCAAATCTTTACTTCAAGACCGCCATCATCTTCCTGATCGCCGGCATCTCGGTCGGCCTTCACATGTCGATCTCAGGGAATCACGCACCGACCGGGGCCCATGCCCACGCCAACCTGCTCGGCTGGGTCACCATGGCGCTCTTCGGCGTTTACCACGCGCTCAATCCAGACAAGGCCGAGAAGCGCCTGGCGATGATCCAGTACGCCGTCTACACCTTCGGTGTCGCGTTGCTGATCCCGTCCCTTTATCTGCTGCTTTCCGGAAACACGGCGATGGAACCGATTGTCGCCATTTCCTCGCTCATCGCCTTCGCCGGCGTGCTGATGTTCGCGGTCATCATCTTCTCCGGCAGCGAGGCTTCGAGTCCGGCCGGCGTCTCCCGGGCGCGCTGATCCAATCGGGAAAGAGCGACTATCTCGGTTGCCAAGTTGCGTGTTCGAATTTTCTTAGCGCATCTCGTGCTTTTGCACTGAGATTGATCAGGAGTTTCGGGCCTGGCTTGGCAACGTTGATCGACGCGGTCAAATGCGGATCGTGCCAGGTTGCGAACGTCTTGGATTCAGCCGATCGCTGTCACATCGGCTCCACGAGAGTGGAGATCCGCTAGAATGCTCTGAGGCCCGTTCAGCAATCCCATCGACAGGATGGATGAACGCGTTCGCGCCTGCCGGCAGGCCTGCGATCCGTCCGATCGGATGGGCGCGCAGTTTGTTCATATCGATAAGCTCGGTTAGTGAGACGATGCCCTTGGCGTAATTTCCTCGCCAAGCTTGGCTATCTCTTTGCTTTTTCGAACGTTGTGGAGCTCATCGAAATAGGCACAGATCGGTCCGATGCGGCGGTGAAGATCAAGCAGATAGGTTATTGCAGCGGCGTCGACAGAATTGACCATCTCCATGGTCACTGTTTTTGCATGGCCTGCACTTCGCCGTCGGCGGCGGGCGTCTTCACGTCCTCGCTAATCAGCAACAGCTTCAGCAAAAACAAATGGCCGCCTAACTGGACGGGACACGTCAGGCCCGGGCCCAGGTCTTCCCATTATTTCATGGGAGGCAATAAATTCGAAATTATTCTCGCAATTGTGGATGTGTGGGTCCGACGGCAATATCGCCGCTGTCAGACGAACACTGTGTCGCCTGAACTTTTCAATGACGAAATCGCAGAACGGAGATGACCCAGCCTCGCTATTCCATAACCCGCCGAGACGCGCTGTTGTCCATCGGCGCCGCAGCAGCGGCCATGGCCATTTCACCCTCTCTCAGTTTCGCAGCCAATGCGGCTCCCATCATCAACCTGATCGAAGGATCCAAGAACATGCCAAATGTAACCACCAAAGACGGCGTCGAAATCTTCTACAAGGACTGGGGCCCTAAGGATGCCCAGCCGATCATGTTCCACCACGGATGGCCGCTGTCGTCCGACGACTGGGACGCGCAGATGCTGTTTTTTCTGTCGAAAGGTTTTCGCGTCGTCGCCCATGACCGCCGCGGCCATGGCCGATCCGCCCAGGTGGCCGACGGTCACGATATGGACCATTACGCAGCCGATGCCTTTGCCGTCGTCGAGGCGCTCGGCCTGAAGAATGTCGTCCATATCGGCCATTCCACCGGTGGCGGTGAGGTCGCCCGTTATGTGGCCAAGCATGGCGAGCCTGCCGGCCGCGTCGCCAAGGCGGTTCTCGTTTCGGCCGTGCCGCCGCTGATGCTCAAGACCGAGGCCAATCCCGAAGGCCTGCCGATGGAAGTGTTCGACGGTTTCCGCTCCGCACTTGCCGCCAACCGCGCGCAGTTCTTCCGCGACGTTCCAGCCGGTCCGTTCTATGGGTTCAATCGAGATGGCGCCAAGGCGCAGAAAGGCGTGGTCCAGAACTGGTGGCGTCAGGGCATGATGGGCGGCGCCAAGGCCCATTATGACGGCATCAAGGCCTTCTCCGAAACCGACCAGACGGAGGACCTGAAGGCGATCAGCGTTCCCACTCTCGTCTTGCATGGTGAAGACGACCAGATCGTTCCGATTGCGGACTCGGCGCTGAAGTCGGTGAAGCTTCTGAAGAACGGTTCGCTGAAGACCTACCCCGGCTTCTCGCATGGCATGCTGACCGTCAATGCCGATGTGCTGAACGCCGACCTTCTCGCCTTCGTGAAGGCTTGAGCGGTCCTGGCGACGAGTGCGGCCTCCCACGCACCCGTCGCCTCACCAACCATAAGATCCACAAGCGCTCGGCGCGATGGTCTCCCGGCTGCTATCTCGTCGAAACGGTTTCCCAACATGCGAAAAATACCCATTGCCAAGACAGGGGTACCTATTGCCATGCACCTGACCCCCGACCTCGTAGCCAAAACCTTCAAGCTAGTCGAGGACGAGGGCCCAGAGCCTAACCGGACGCCGATCTCGTCTCAGCAACTCGATGAACTCGTCAGCAGAGTCGAGCAGGAGGCCGGGGACAAGGAGATATGGGTGTTCGCCTATGGATCCTTGATGTGGAACCCGGGCTTTGAAGTGGCAACAAGTGAAGAGGCCGTTGCATACGGGTGGCATCGTGCGTTCTCGTTGAGGATAGAACGGCTGAGGGCCACCTCCGATGCGCCGGGTCTGATGTTGGCGCTTCGGCCGGGAGGGAGTTGCTCTGGCCTCGTCCTGAAGCTCCCCTGCGCGACGAAAAGGCAGGATCTGTGTACGCTTGTGGCGCGCGAAATCCGATATGCCGAGGTGTGCGACATGGTGCGATGGGTTTTGGTCAAGACGACGACGGGTACACGCCGCGCACTCACATTTTGGGCGAGCACGAAGCGATCACGGCTCACGGAGAAGATACCGCTCGATGACGCCGCAGTGTTGATCGCTCAGGCATGCGGGCCGGCGGGATCCTGCGCGGAATACCTGCATCGGACGGTCTTGGATCTGGCGGACCGGAACATCTTCGATCGAAACCTGTGGCAGCTGCAGCAAATGGTCGCCACAAGACTACGGGCCCTTTCACAGAACGGTTCGATCTGAGAGAAGGTGCACGGCTCTCCTGAAGATCCGTGATGATGCGCGGCGGCGTATGTCAATCCAGCATGACCATCTGCGCTGAGACTTGCTCTTCGAAGAATTTCGAGAATGAAGCGATGCGAGGTGGAAGCACTTGGTACGGCGGGTAAAACAGCGTCAGCCACAGGTCCGGCGGCGCCCATCTCTTGAAGACGTGGACGAGACGACCGCTCCTGATGTGATCGGCGATGTTGAATCCCGGGAGCAGCGCGACACCTGCACCGTCGGCGGCGATGTCGGCCAGTACCTCGCCACTGTTGGCGCTGAAGGCCCGGCCTGCCGAAATCGTGATGCTTGAGCCGCCGTCGGACAATACCCAGCTCTCGCGCCGGCTCTCGCCACTATAGGCGAGGCAGTCGTCTGGCTTTAGTTCGCTGGGATGTCGCATATCGGCGAAACGGCTCCCTGGGGCCGCGACCAGGATACGCGGCACTACCCTGATCTTTCTCCAGATCGTGTACTTGTCCGAGGGCTGTGATGAGATGCGGATCGCCAGATCGTAGTCGTCATCGACGATATTCACCAAACCGTCGGACAAGGAGACCTCGAAGCTCATCTTCGGATAGCGTTCCTTGAAACCTGACAGGATCGGCGGCAGCACGGTCTTGCCGAACCATGTCGGCGCACTGATCCGCAGCCGGCCTTCGTCCGCCTTGTGTGCATTCATCACATCCCGTCGCGCTTCTTCCAACGTCTTCATCGCTGGCTGGATCTGCGCGGCAAAGATTGCGCCATCAGTCGTCAGCGAGACCTGCCTCGTCGTGCGCACGAATAGCTGCACGCCAAGTTCCGCCTCGAGTGCTGCGATCGCGCGCGTGACGGCCGCCGGCGTCATGTCCAACTCGCGGGCGACCTGGGCGAAATTTCGCTTCTCGGCCGCGAGCAGGAAGGTTCTGAGGGCTTTGTAATCGTTCATGCCATTGTTTCAGGATTTGCAATTCAATCGAGAGGAATATTGCAATACCGGATGGCGATCAACGGGTGAAGTTTTGAGACGATCGCTGCCTTTATTGGGGGACCAGTCATGAACCCGCGCCGCCATCAAGTGACTAGGCCACCACTCATTCCGCCCCCGCACGCCATTCGCGATAGGCGAGATGGATCTTCGCGCCGATCGTTGTCAGCGGCTGCGGCGGCAGTGATACCGGCGCCGCGAGGCGACTGTAGACGCGGCCGAGTTCGGAGTCGTGCCCCAGCACGCGTTCGGCCGCGGCGATGCCGGCGGCGGTGGAGTTGGATGCGCCGAGGCCGTTGCAGCCGCAGGCGGCGAAAACACCGCACTCGACTTCTCCGAAGGCCGGCACATGATTGTGCGTCAGCGCCATCGCGCCGCCCCAGCGGTATTGCATGCCGATACCGGCAAGATCAGGAAAGCGATGGGCGAATTTGCCGTCATGAAGGCGGCCGGCGCTGCGGAGGGCGCCATCGCTGATTGCGATGCCGGGATTGTAGCTGTAGCGCGACCGCACCAGGATGCGGTCGCCGCCCGCAGTGTTGATGCGCCGCACCGTCGTCCCCATCGGCAGGGCAGGGGTGGCCGCCCATTTCCTTTGGCCGCCGAGCCTTGCCGGATCGAATTCCCGCGTCATGGACGCGTAGGTGAAGACATGGAGGAGGCGTCTGCGGAAGAAGCCGAAGCTTTCGGCGTGGCCGTTATTGGCCATGATGATCTTCGCCGCCCGCACCGATCCCTTCGGCGTCTTCACCAGCCAGCCGTCGCCGGAGCGTTCGAAGGAGAGAGCAGGCGTCTGCTCGAACAGCCGCACCGTCTCCTTCAGACAGTCCGCCATTCCGCTTATATAGGCGGCCGGCTGGATGATGACCGTCCCCGGCGAGAACAGGCCGGAGGTAAAGGCCTTCGATCCGGTCACGGCCTCGATTTCATCGCGTTTGAGCAGTCGATGCGGCTCGCCCATCTTCGAAAGCTGCTGCGAGTAAGCGTGCAGATGTTTGTCGCCTTTCGCGCTCATCGCAATGCTGTAGCGGCCGCACGGATCGAACAGATCCTTTCCCCAGCCGTTCTCGGCAGCCAGTTCGGTGGCAAGAGTGATGGCCGAACGCTGCAGGAGCACGGAATCGCGGAACCTGCCTTCCGACTCGCCGCTGAAATCGTCCGAGGAGACCTCATGCGGCAGGTCGATGATGAAGCCGGAATTGGCGCCGGCCGGACCTTCGCCGACGATGCCGGCTTCGAGAATCGTCACCCGGAGGGTCGGATCGAGCCGCGAGAGGCGGTGGCCTGCGGAGAGACCGGCAAAACCGCCGCCGATGATCGCGACATCGACGCTGATCGCTTCGCTCAAGACCGGCCGCGATGTGCGCGGGGCAAGTGTGGCCACCCATCCCGATATGCCCGCACGTTTGGGAAGCCTGGATGCGACGAAGACGTTCTTAGCGGTCCGGCTCACGGTCAAATCGCCTCCCGCTCCATGAGCGCTTCAAGGGAGCGGCGCAGCGCGGGAAGCTTCTCGGGAGCCAGCGCGCGCAACGGCTTGCGCGGACCGCCCGCGCCATAGCCGATGAGATCGGCGGCAGCGTAGACGGACTGCACGTAATCGCCTTCCCAGATCAGCCCCATTGCCGGTTCCAGGATCTTCCAGAGCGCGCGCACCTCATCCCATTTGCGCTCGGCCGCCGCCGCCACGAGAGCGACGCAGGTTTTCGGAGCGAAATTCGCGCCGCCCCAGATCAGGCCGTCGCATCCGGCATAAAGCGCGTAGGGCACGAGCGGATCGGCGCCGTTCATCACGAAACGGCCGGTGCGAATGAGCGCCGCTTGCTTGCTGAGGTCGCCGCCGCTGTCCTTGACGGCGCAGAAGCCGGGAATCTCGTTCAGCCTGTCGAGGAGCTCCGGCGTGATGGCGACGCCCACCGCCTGGGGCACGTTGTAGCCGATGACGGGAAGACCTGATCTGGCGACCTCGGTGTAGAAATCGAGAATACCCTGATCGTCGGTCGGGCCTTCGAAGAAAGGCGGAAGCACCATGACGCCTTCGGCGCCGGCATCGCGGGCGCGTGCCGTCCGCTCTACGACGTCTTCGACGAGGAGCGCCGAGGTCTGGGCGATCACCTTGGCGCGGCCGTTGACGATCCGGGCGCCGCGGCGGATCAGTTCCTCGGATTCCGCCTTGGAGAGATAGACATGCATGCCGGTGCCGGAGCTGAACAGGAAGCTTCTGACCCCGGCGGCAAGATAGCGCTCGACATTGTCTTCAAGCCTGCTGTAGTCGATGCGGCCGGCATCGTCGAACGGCGTGGTGATTGCGAGGTTCAGTCCCGGAAACGGAAATGCGGTCACTGGATGAAATCCCTTACACTGGAGCGAGCCGGATTGGCTTGAGCTGCGTATCTTGTTTCTGGCCGGCCTAGAGGGTCGGCGCTTCCATTCCCTCGGGGGCCGCGTACATGGCCATGTTGCGCCGGGAAAGTTCGAGATGGAGCCGCGCCAGCTCACCAGAGGCTTCGGCATCGCGCCGCTCGATCACCTCGATCATCTCGTCATGCTGCTGCGCCGCCAGTTCGAGCTCTTCCTGCATGCGCGGTGTGTTCGGATGTTTGTAGAAGATCTTGCCGATACGGGCATGGTCGATCTGCAGGCGACGCAGGCTCGGGACCACATAGACGTTATGGGCCATCTCGCCCACCTGCCGGTGGAACCGGTCGTTCTGGAACACCCGGTCTTCGACGTCGCAATCATCCACCGCTTTGCGGAAGGCGCGCTGGATTTCCTTCAGAGCTTCGAGCTCCGCTTTCGTTCCGTTCTCGGCTGCGAGCTTGTTTGCGGTGATGTAGATCATCGGCGCAAGCAGGAAGAAATCGCGCAGCGACTGGTAGCTCATGGAACTGACGCGGGCGGCGCGGTTTGTCTCGAGCTCGATATAACCCTCGCCAGCCATCTGTCGCATCAGCTCGCGCACCGGCGGGCGGGAAAGCCCGAACTCTTCGCTCAAGGCTACTTCATCAAGCACGGCTCCCGGAGGCAGCTCCATCGTCAGAATGCGTCTGCGCAAAGCGAGCTCAAGGCTGCCCTTGCGATCCGGACCTGCGGTCTCTGTGTTCATGTCGACAGCCACCATAATTCTTAACGTAGACATTAAGTAGACAAATCCAAAACGTCAAGGGACGGCGATTGGAAGGGATGTCCTGAAGCTGCGCGATGAGGTTCGCAAAGTGGGAGCGCGATGCTGCGCGGAAACAAAACGGCGGCTGTGTTGTTACTGATAGGAACGCGCAGGAGCGTTTGCCTTGCGAAGGAAAGTAGCCGTAACGGGAGCAAGACGATGGACACAGCAACACATTGGGCGCTTCTCCTCGGCATATTGACCTTGGCGAGCTGGTTAGCCGGAGGCTTCGCGGCGGTGCTTGGAAACGTGGAGCTTGGCCATCATGGGCAAAAGACAGCCGAATATCTGACATTCGGTCTGAGCGTCACCGGCTTCATCTCCGCCGTCGCGATGGTATTGATCCTGGTGATCCGATGACATCGATCACCCGAGTGCCCATAGATCCAACCTTCCCGCAATCGTCGATCTTGGCTGCGAGCTGGATGATCGTTCGGGAGAAGGAGCTCTGACCGATCTGCCTATCCGCTACCCCTGTCGTCGCGCGGCGGCCTGCCCGGCAGCGGCAGGCGGACGACGAAAGATCGAGACCTGGTTGCGTCCGGCTTCCTTGGCGCGATAAAGCGCCATATCGGCTTCGTGCTGGAGATTGGCCAACGAAACATCCGTATCGACAGCCGACTTAAACGCCACGCCGACGCTCAGCGTCACCGAGGGCCCGACGCTGGAGGCCGGGTTTGGCAGAGCGGCCGCTTCCACGCTCTCGCGTATTCGCCTGGCAACCGCGACGGCCTCTTCTTCATCGACATCCGGAAGCACGATGAGAAACTCCTCGCCGCCATGTCGCGAGACGAGATCGCGATCGGCGCGCACGCAGCTCTGGATGATGCCGGCAACCTTGACGAGGCAGCGATCGCCTTCGCTATGGCCAAGCCGATCGTTCAGCGCCTTGAAGTGATCGATGTCGCACATCAGCATGGCTGCGACGACGCCGGTTTCGCGGCCGTTGCGCCAGAGGCCCTCGAGCGTTTCCATCATCCAACGGCGGTTGGCGATTCCGGTCAGCGGGTCGGTTCTGGCCAGCCGCTCCAATCGGGCGTTCGCGTCGGCAAGCTCCGCGACACGGCGCTGATCCCTGCAGTCCAGGAGAAATGTCTTCTGCGCCAGGATATTCATCGTTCGCCTGGCGACCACCGTCGCGATGATCCCACAGGAAAAGAACAGGGTCGCGGCGACGACACTGCCCGCTTCCAAAAGCGGGTTGTGCCATTGAAGGATGAAGTACAGACATAGGGCATAACAGGCGATTGCGGTCGTCCAGGCCAGCGGCACGCTGAAGATGGTGATTGCGCTCGTCGCGACGAACAACATGATGCTTAGATGCCGCTCGTAAAATTCGCCGCCGGCAAAAACGCCGACGAGCCCGACCGAGAGGAGAATAAGGAACATTCCCACAAGCAGCGACGCCCGCTGAACGGCCGCCGGGCGCGGCTTGTTCCAAACGACTGCGGTCAAAATTGCCGCCGGCGGCAAAAGGCAGGCGGGAGCAATCATCGACAGAACGATCTGCCGGGGAAGCAGGAGCGCGTTCAGCGCCAGCGTCAGAACATCGACAAATGCGACCCAAATCATCCAGGAGCGGATGACCTTCGCCGTCTGCCGCCACAGCCTTTCGTCAAAACGGCGGCGCAGCTCGCCTGTCAGGCGGATATCGCGGGTTCGGCCCGATAAAAGACGTTCGACCTCATCTGCCATTGCGCCAGTCAACGGCCGTGGCGGCAAAGACCCGGCTGGCGAGGTTTCAGAGGAAGTGCTTTTGGCATCACTCATCTTGGATTTAACTAGACGCGATGCAAAGCTCGGCAAGGCTTACCCACCCGCATCGGGATTCGTATGTTGATATTTTGTAAACAAGATTGCGCGCGCGGTCTGGGCCGGATCGTCTCGATCATGCTACCAACCCTTTTCCGAGAGGGGACAGTATGAGGCTCAAACTGGTTGCAGTTGCGGTCGCGGCGCTGGCGCCGGTGGTTGCGATGCTCTTCTACAACGAGATCGCGCTCCGCCACCAGCGCAACGAGGAAGTGCGCACCTCCGCGGCACAGGCGGCGAGGCAAGCCTCGTCAGAGGTCGAACGGATTATTGAGGGCCTGCACGCCCTTCTCGTCTCCGTGTCATCAATGCCTTCCGTCCGGCACCTCGACGTCCAGGCTTGCAACGACGCCCTGAAATCGGTTGCCGAAAACATTCCCAACATCCGCACCATCTTCGTCGCCGGGCTCGATGGGCGGCCGATCTGCGGAAGCATGGCTTTTCCTGCGGGCGTGGTATTTTCCGACCGCGATTACTTCCGGCAGACTTTGGAAACCAAGGACTTTTCCGTCGGCACCTATACGCAGAGTCGCCTTTCCGACCGCCCGGTGCTGCCGCTCGCGATACCCCTGATGGACGGCGATATCATCAAGGCCATCATCGTCAGCGGAATCCGGCTGGACTGGCTGCAGAACCGCATCACCGAGCGCGGCGTTGCTCCCGGTAATGCGGTGACCATCGCCGACGGCAAGGGAACCATCGTCGCGCACGTTCCCTCTCCCGATCAGTTCGTCGGTACGATCTTACCCGAAGAATACCAGCAGCTGATCCACGCCGAACAGCCTGATGTCATCGAGACCACCAGCCAGGACGGAACAGCGCGCATCCTCGGTTATCGCCCGATAGCCTTGCCTTCCAACCCCCTCTATGTCAGCGCCGGCTTCTCGAAAACGGAGGTCTTCGCGCCGATCGAACGGGCGACGCTGATGAATACGCTCGCCATCATCGGCGGTGCGCTTTTCGCCTTCGTCGCCGCGATCTTTATCGGTAACCGCTTCATCCTGATACCGATCTCCAGGATCGCGGATGTGATGGAAAGTTGGCGCAGCGGTCAGACGACGGCGCGGACCGGCATGAAGGGACCGGACGAGCTGGGGCTCGTCGGCGCAACCTTCGATCGGCTGCTCGACGAACTCGAAGACCGCAGGCGCCAAAATCAGCAGGCGGAGGAGGAGCGGAGCCTGCTCGTCCGCGAGCTTGCGCATCGCGTCAAGAATGGCTTCACGCTCGTGCAGGCGATTGCCAGACAAACCTTCTCACGGTCCGATCCGGAGAGATACAATTCCTTCGCCGAGAGGCTCGCAGCCCTCGCCGGTACCTATGACCTCATCCTGTCGCGGGAGGGGTCGGCTTCGCCCATTCGCGATATCCTCTCCGCCGCCCTGCGGGCGCATGTCGCCTCGCAAGCCGAGCGCATTCGTCTCGATGGACCGGACGTGGTTCTTCCGGCGGACACCGCCCTGCCGCTCTCGCTGGTGATTCATGAGCTGGCGACCAACGCAACCAAGTATGGAAGCCTCGGCAGCGAAAATGGAACAGTCACCATCGAATGGAAGCATGAGGATGGACGTGTCCTCCTTCTGTGGACGGAAGCCGGCGGACCGCCGGTCTCGACGCCGACAAAAAAGGGCTTCGGCTCGGTGCTCATAGAACGTGCCTTCCCGTCGAAGGCGCAGGCGCGATCCCGCGTGGACTACCAGACCGAAGGCCTCATCTTCGAAGTAATATTTTCGATCGGGGAACCGGTTGCCAGAGGCGAAGTTGACCCTCTGAGCCGGGACGTAAAGCATACGAGCTAGAGATGAAAACCAAGGTGGTCGTGGTCGAGGACGAGGCTCTGCTGCTGATGATGGCGGTCGCCATCGTCGAGGAGGCAGGCTTTGAAGCGCTCGAGGCACGCAATGCCGACGAGGCGCTCATGCTCTTCGAAAGAGTGCCCGGCATCCGGATCCTGTTTACAGATATCGACATGCCGGGCAGCATGGATGGTTTGATGCTCGCAAGGGCCGTCCGCGATCGCTGGCCGCCCGTGGAAATCATCATCGTCTCCGGCATGAAGCAGCCGGACGCGGGCGCTTTACCCGAGCGCGGCGTCTTCTTCTCCAAACCCTATGATACCAGGCAGCTTACCAACGCGCTCGTCAGCATGGCCGCCTAGGGCTCCGGCCCCGGCACCGGCTGCGCGACTGGAAATGGTGCGGGCGATGATGCATCCTTTTGGAATCTCGTGCGTTTTCCCTGCTTCAACAGCAGGAGACCACCATGTCCAAACGCGAACTCATCGATACAGGCACCGACAAGCGCTACGTCCGCCGCGACGATCAGGGTCGTTTCACCGAGTCAGCAGACGTCGGCCGCTCGCTCTCGGCAGACAAGCGGCGTCGGGCAAAAAATGATGCGAAGCCCGGAGAAGGCGACCGCGGCGACCATCACGCCAAAAGGCACTGAATTCGAGCCGTCGCTCCGCTGAGCGCAGCGGCCCGACCGGCTATCTTTCTGCCATGGAAGGCCGCTGCAAATCGATGCGGCTGGTTACGACCGGCTGGCCGGAAGCAGGATCCTGATCGACGGTCTGCAGTCGAAGCTTGTTCTGCCCGATTTTTTCGATCAGCAACGTCGCATCTCGGTCGCCGTTGACCAGCCGCGCCCAGGTCACACGCAGATTGAGAGCGGCGCCCTTCCTGCTCCCTGCAAGCTTCGACGGCAGTCCTGAGGGTCCGACATATTTACCGGTATAACGCTCTCCGGCGGCATTTACGGTCGCCGAGAAGGTCCTGGTGAAAACCGCAAGGCCGCGACATTTCCCGTTCATCGAGACGGCAGATGTGCCTGCGTCAGATCGAAGGGTGCAGGAGACTTTGAGATTCGGCCCGCCTATCTTGGTGAGCACCATCCCGGTTCCGCTCCAGTCCCCGCCTAAGGACTGTAGAAATCCCGCCTCCGACGCTGTTGCCTTGGCCGGCAAGCAGCAGAGCGAGAGCAAAGTCGCGATCAGAGCAGCACGCATGAAATCCCCCGGGTTGCATGCCATAACACCCGAGCGGAGCACATTGTTCCCCGCGTGCAATCATTGCCCTCGCCTCATTCACTCCGTCGCCGCGATGCGACCTCGATCCTCCGGAGCTTGAAGAAATAACGGCGGGCATCGCCGTCGACGCACATCATACCAGCGAGCTCGTCGTCTCCCGTCCTGCGGAAATAGTCGGCGATTGGCTGCCTGTCGTAGATCATAGCGGCTGTGGTGAGGTCATCGACGGTCTGAAGCTTCAGCGACGCGGTCCTATCCCGCGCCCGGAGCGCCTTCTGCAGATAGGAGAACCAGCTCCGGGCGATCCGAGTGCGGCCGAACGGCGCCGCCTTGATGGCCAGGCTGATCGGAAAAATGCCGGGGTCGATCGCCACCAGCCGATCCGACCGCCACTGAAAGAGGAGGGCGTCCGCGCGCATGTCGGCGTGAAACCGCTTGCCGAACCAGCCGAGGTTCTCGAGAACGCCGTCGAGCGGGTGGCCCGATGGGATGCCCGCACCTCGCCACAGGCCGAGCATCTCGATCGGCTGGACCGGTGCCAGCGAAGAGAACCAGGCCGTCATTTCGTTCTGTCGCTTAGCACTTTTCAGCGGCATCATGACCCCGGCTTCGTCGACAACAGGGCTTGCAGCGACACCGGCCTGAGGCCCTGCGCATCGACGCCGACATCGTACTGGCGGGGCAGGGGCTTGAGGCGGCCGTGGGAATGTCCGTGCAGATTGATCGACTTCTTGCCCATCTTGTTCCAGGTGCGGAACGGGTAATGGCACAGGATCAGCAGATGATCGTCCAGCGTCATCTCGCTGTAGTGCTGAACGCTTGCCCATCCCGTCGCCTCTGTCGTCGTCGGAGGATCATTATTCCCGATGATGAGGTGCTTCCGCCCGTTCAGCATCGAAAGGAGCTGGTCGCAGTCCCCACCGCGGAACGACATGAAGTCGCCGAGATGCCAGATATCGTCCTGCGGGCTAATGATCTCGTTCCAGTTCTGGATCAGGGTCACGTCGTGGGACGTCATGTCGGGAAAGGGGCGTCGGTCGATGCGAAGGACGCGGGGATCTGCAAAATGGGTATCGCCGGTAAAATAGATCATCTGACGGAGATGGCGCAGCCCGCCTGCTTGGGAAGCCGCCGTTTTTGCTAATGGCCAGGTGTGGGGATCGAATGTTTCACGTCGTCAAGGGACGGGCTGTGCACGATGCGATAGCGCGCTTCGACGAGGTTATAGATCCCAAAGGCCGCCAGGCCGATCGCGACGGCGATATAGAGGATCGCGCCGAAAGGAAGCCGTCTCACCCATTCGAGCGCGTCCGCCATGCTGCCTGCCTGCTCAGGGTCAACACGAAAACCTGCATAGGCAAAGAATATTCCGGTGATCACAAAGACGACGCCGCGGGCGACGAGACCGTAGACGCAGACCGAGGTCACCACGCCGCTGGCGTCGGCGAGCCTGAGATAGCGCTCGAATTTCCTGGTGATGCCCTTGGCTGCCGTCACGACCCCGCCGATGATGAAACCGAGACCGACGGCTACGGCAAGATAGGCTCCGAACGGCTGCGACATGATCCATTCTGCCAACCCTTTCTCACCCGATTGCTGGCTCCCGCCGCCGCTGAAGAGTGCATGACCCAGTGCGTAACCGGCAAGGCCGAGATAGATGACGGCGCTGCCGAAGAAGACCGTCCGGATGGCGACGGCCTTGGCGTCGCGGCCATGGCCGTCGCTGTCGGCGAGCGACTGCGCCAGTCGCCAGGCGACGAAACCGAGAAGTCCGATGCCGATGAGCCCAACCCAGACGCGGCCGAAGGGCTGTCCGAGAAGCGTCGAAAGCGCCGACTTCGTCTCCGGCTTTCCCCCGGCGACGCCGGAAAAAAGGGCGAGGCCCGCCACGAGGAGGAACACGACACCGCGCGCCACATAGCCGCTCTTGGCAAGCAGGTCGAAACGAAACCCTTTGGGCATGATATTCTCCGTGTGACTGTGTGGCTGTCAGCTCTAACGCGCCACCGCGAGGAAAGTTGTCATCGAGGAAAGACCATGATCATTGAGGGAGTTGCCGATGCCGGTGCGTAGCGCCGGGCTTCTCATCTACCGCCTTTGCGAGACGAGGCCGGAGGTCCTGCTCGTCCATCCCGGCGGTCCCTTCTGGGCGAAGAAGGACGAGGGCGCCTGGTCTATCCCGAAGGGATTGATCGAAGCCGGCGAAGACGAACTGTCGGCAGCGATCCGGGAGGCGCAGGAGGAGCTCGGCGTCGAAATTAAGGGAAGCTTCGCCCGGCTCGGAGAATATCGCCAGCCCGGCGGAAAAGTAGTGGTCGTCTGGTCGGTGGAGGCGGACGCCGCTCTTGATGTCGAGAAGGTACGGAGTTCGGAGTTTCAGATCGAATGGCCGCCTCGATCGGGTCGGATCCAAAGTTTTCCCGAGGTCGACCGCGCTGGGTGGTTTGCGATTGCAGAGGCTGAGATCAAGATCCTCAAGGGCCAGGCCGCAATGCTTGCCGATCTCGTTACGCAGGTCGGTCGAGACCAGTGAACCGCAGTCTTGGCCATCATTCTGCTTCGACAAGCCGAGGCTGCAAAACTGCAAATGGATGCACGGGCCAGCGTGCTCGAGGGACGCCGACGGAATTTGAGCCTCAATCGACTCCGGTGATCTCCGGAGTGAAGGCGATAATCTTTTCGGATACCTGACTTCCGTCGCCGCTGCTCGCAGCGAGCAGAAGCGCGGCGGCCACTTCGCCCATCTGACGCCGTGGCGAGATCGAGGTTGCTATCCTGACGGGAAGGGCGCTGGCGACATCCAGCCCATTGAATCCGGCGATCAGGATTTCCGCAGGGCTGGAAATGCCGAGTTCCAGGCACGCGAAGACGCCGCCCGTTGCCATGTCATCATTGGAATAATAGATGCAATCGAGATCCCTGGTTTCCGCAAGCATCGACATCGACAGCCGCTTGCCGTGCGCCACCGAGGAATAGGCGGCGTTGAACCGCTCGTCCACGAAAGAAAGGCCGTTTTCGCGCAGCACTTTCTCGAAGCCGGCTTTCCGCTTGCCGGCGCGCAGATCCCTGTCGATCGCGCTGCCGATATAGCCGAATCGCCGCCGGCCAGCGGCCAACAGCGCTTTTGCCATCTCTTCTCCGGCCTTGCCATGCGAAAGACCGACGTTGAAATCGATGGGCGTGCCGTCGAGGTCCATCAGCTGGATGACGGGGATCGCGGCATTCTGCAACATTCTCACCGTTTCTGCCGGCTGATCGAGACCCGTCACGATGATGGCGGCAGGGCGCCAGGAGAGCATGTCGCGGATGATCTCGCGTTCCTTCGCCATATCGTAATCGGAGATGCCGAACACCGCCTGCATGCCTGATCCCCGCAGCCCGGCGGAAATGCCCGCCAGCATTTCGGGAAAGACGATGTTGGACATGCTGGGAACGACGACGGCGACGAGGTTGGTGCGCTGCGACGACAGTGAGAGCGCCAGCCGGTTGCCGACGTAGTTTAGCCGCTCGGCCTGCTGAAGCACTTTTTCGCGGGTCTCCTTGGAGACGTCGGCGGCGCCGCGAAGGGCGCGCGATGCCGTCATCTTGCTGACGCCTGCCGCAGCGGCAACCTCTTCCAGTGTGGATTTACGCATCGCACCGACCCCATCGTCGAACTGCCTCGCCAGCGGGCAACGTCAGACTCATAGGCTCTTTTCCAAAAAAGGAAAACACTCGCTACTTGACACGCGCGGTAAAAATAGGCGTTGTTACCGATACCGGTATCGATACCAGTCATCGGAAACGGGAGAAAAGCCGTGCAGGAGACAGGGAAAGCCATGGCCATCGAATTGGAGTCGATGGGCGCACAGGCAGCGCTTCGGAGGGTCCGACATCTGATTAACGTTCGATACCGATCATCTGCGGATCAGGAAAGGTGACTTGACCCGCAGGTTGCAAACCTATCTGAATTCGATCGGGCATATGCCGATCGGGCTGGTTCCAGATCGCGTCGCGAGCCGGCCAGGGAGTGACCACAAGGACAACACGAGTAGCGCGATCTTGACCGAAGAGACCGGCCGACGGGAGGAAGAGCCGATATGCATGTGATGATCTTGGGAGCAGCGGGCATGGTCGGCCGTAAGCTGGTCGAGAAGATTGCGCGCGAGCCGCTCGCTTTCGGCCGACCCATCACCCGTCTGACGCTGGCAGATGCTTTTCAGCCGCCGGTGCCGGAGACGCTCCAGTCCGTCTCCACGACGCAGACAGTCGACCTTGCCGCCGCCGGCGTAGCTGACAGGCTGATCGAAAGCCGGCCGGATCTGATCTTTCACCTGGCCGCCATCGTGTCGGGTGAGGCGGAGGCAGATTTCGACAAGGGTTACGCCGTCAACCTCGATGGCACGCGCGCTCTCTTCGATGCGATCCGCCAGCTCGGCCTCAAGAGCACCTATGTGCCGCGCGTCGTCTTTGCATCCTCGATCGCCGTCTTCGGCACGCCGTTCCCGGAGGTCATTCCGGATGAATTCTTTACCACGCCGCTGACGAGCTACGGCACCCAGAAGGCAATTGCCGAACTGCTGCTTGCCGATTATTCCCGCCGCGGCATCTTCGATGGCATCGGCATCCGGTTGCCGACCATCTGCGTGCGCCCCGGTGCGCCGAACAAGGCGGCCTCCGGTTTCTTCTCCAATATGCTGCGCGAGCCGCTGGTCGGTAAAGAAGCGATATTGCCGGTCAGCGACAACGTCCGGCACTGGTTTGCCAGTCCGCGCGCGGCCGTCGGCTTCTTCGTCCATGCCGCGACGATCGATACGGCGAGGATCGGCGCGCGGCGCAACCTGACCATGCCGGGCCTTTCCGCGCTGGTCTCCGAAGAGATCGACGCTCTGCGGCGGGTGGCCGGCGACAAGGCGGTCGCCCTCATCAAACGCGTGCCTGATCCTGTGATCGAACGCATCGTTGCCGGTTGGCCGACTCAGTTCGATGCGACGAGAGCCTCTTCGCTCGGCTTCACGGCAGAAACGAGCTTCGACGAAATTCTGCAGGTGCATATCGAGGATGAACTCGGCGGGAGGATTGCGTGAGCATATCGGCGAGCGGAGAAGCAAGGATCGCGCTTGTCACCGGCGGTGGCACCGGCGTCGGGCGTGCCATATCGAGGGGACTCGGCGCCGCAGGCTACAGGGTCGTGATTTCAGGGCGGCGGGCCGATGTGCTTGAAAAGGCAGCGAGCGAGCTTGGCAGCGAAACGGCGGCTGAGTTTTTCGCGGTTCCCGCCGATGTCGGCGATCCCGCTTCGGTGCGGGCTCTGTTCGATTCAATTGCGGAAAAATACGGACGGCTCGATCTCTTGGTCAACAACGCCGGCGTCACGGTTCCGGGGGTGCCGCTCGAAGAGGTTTCCTTCGAGCAGTGGAGCGCCATCGTCGCCGCCAATCTAACCGGCGCCTTCCTCTGCACCCAGCAGGCCTTCCGTCTGATGAAGAGCCAGAACCCGCGGGGCGGCCGCATCATCAACAACGGCTCGGTCTCGGCCACCACGCCGCGCCCGAATTCGGCGCCCTATACGGCGACCAAGCACGCCGTAACAGGGCTGACGAAATCCACCGCCCTCGACGGGCGCGAATTCGACATCGCCTGCGGCCAGATCGATATCGGCAATGCCGCAAGCGACATGACGACAAGGATTGCTGCTGGCGTGCTGCAGGCCAACGGCAGCATCGCGGCGGAGGCGACGATCGACCCGGCCCATATTGCCGACGCGGTCGTCTACATGGCCGGCCTGCCGCTCAGTGCCAACGTGCTGACCATGACTGTCATGGCGACGAAAATGCCCTTCGTCGGGCGTGGGTGAGGGGGCGGGCTGCCGCCGGCTGAAAACTACATATATGCAGTGCTCATGATCTGGGAGGAGGGAGTATGGCAAACGTTCAATTCGCGGATGTCCGGAAATCATTCGGCGCGCATCCCGTCATCAAGGGGGTGGACATCGATATCGCCGACGGCGAATTCGTCATCCTCGTCGGCCCCTCCGGCTGCGGCAAGTCCACGCTTCTGCGGATGCTGGCAGGGCTCGAGAATATTTCCGGCGGCGAGATCAAGATCGGCGGGCGCGTCGTCAACACGCTGCCGCCGAAGGACCGCGACATTGCCATGGTGTTCCAGAATTATGCGCTCTACCCGCATATGACCGTGGAGCAGAACATGGGCTTCTCGCTCATGCTCAACAAATCGCCGAAGGCAGAAGCCGAAAAGCGGGTGAAATATGCCGCCGGCATCCTTGGCCTCGACAAGCTTCTCGACCGTTATCCGCGCCAGCTTTCCGGTGGTCAGCGCCAGCGCGTCGCCATGGGACGGGCGATCGTGCGCAATCCGGAAGTCTTCCTGTTCGACGAGCCGCTCTCCAACCTCGATGCGAAACTGCGCGTCGCCATGCGCGCCGAGATCAAGGAACTGCACCAGCGCCTGAAGACGACGACCGTCTACGTCACGCACGACCAGATCGAGGCGATGACGATGGCCGACAAGATCGTCGTCATGCATGACGGCATCGTCGAGCAGATCGGCACACCGCTCGAGCTTTACGACCGCCCTGCCAATCTCTTCGTCGGCGGCTTCATCGGCTCCCCGGCGATGAACATGATCCACGGCAGGCTCGATGCGGATAATCCCAGTCAGTTCGTCGCCGCCAACGGTACGCGGCTGCCCGTCGCCAATCCGCCGGCAAGCGCCATCGGCCGCGATCTCGTCTACGGGCTGCGCCCCGAATATATCTCGCTCGATCCCAACGGACTGCCGGCCGAGATCGTGGTGATCGAGCCGACCGGCTACGAGACCCATCTGACCGTCCGCCTCGGCGGCAGCGATGTCAGCTGCGTCTTCCGCGAGCGTGTCGATGCCCGCCCGGGCGAAGCCATCCGGGTGGCGATCGACGCCAAGCATGTGCATCTCTTCGACGCCCAAGGCGGCATAAGATTGACCGACTGACGCCATCCGGCGGGATAAGGGAGAGGAGGAGTCTCCCGTTCCGCCGGGGCGCAAGCATTCGAGGGGTGAGCCCCCATGGGAGCGCAAACCTCCTTGGGGAGCTTGCGCCCCCGGGATGCCAGGCCGCCGTTCACCAAGCGGGAGGTGAATGCCGGAGAATTGCTCCCGCTGTTTCAATGAGGAGGAATCTCATGACGATCAAGAGACGTGAATTTCTTGCTGCATCGGCAGCCGTTGCCGGTGTCGCCGGCCTCGGCATCAAGCCGTCCTTTGCGCAGGCCGAACCGACCTACACGCCGGAAAGCGGCGCCAGCCTGCGTCTGTTGCGCTGGACGCCTTTCGTGAAGGGCGATGAGGAGGCCTGGCTCGCCAATACCAAGAAGTTCACTGAAGCCACCGGCGTGGAAGTGCGCATCGACAAGGAGAGCTGGGAGGACATCCGTCCGAAAGCCGCCGTTGCGGCCAATGTCGGCTCCGGTCCTGACCTCATCATGTGCTGGTTCGACGACGCGCACCAATATCCGGACAAGCTGGTCGATCTCACGGAACTCGGCAACTATCTCGGCAACAAGTATGAAGGCTGGTACGACGGCCTGAAGGGTTATGCCACCCGTGACGACAAGTTCATCGCCATGCCGCTGACGACGATCGGCAATGCCGTCGTCTATCGCGACAGCCATGTGAAGGCTGCCGGCTTCAACGAATTCCCGAACGATACCGCAGGCTTCCTCGAGCTTTGCAAGGCGATGAAGGCAAAGGGCACGCCCGCCGGCTTCCCGCACGGCAAGGCCGTTGGCGACGGCAACAACTATGCCCATTGGCTGCTCTGGAGCCATGGCGGCAAAATGGTCGACGAAAGCGGCACGGTGACGATCAACAGCCCGGAAACGCTCGCCTCGATCAACTATGCCAAGGAACTCTACGCGACCTTCATTCCGGGCACGGAAAGCTGGCTGGATGTCAACAACAACCGCGCCTTCCTCGCCGGCCAGGTATCGCTGATCGCCAACGGCGTCTCGGTCTATTACACGGCCAAGAACGATCCGAAGCTCGCCGAGATCGCCAAGGACATCCGCACGACGAACTTCCCGATCGGACCGGTCGGCAAGAGCGTCGAGCTTTTCCAGACGAGCTCGCTGCTGCTCTTCAAGCACAGCAAATATCCGGAAGCGGCCAAGGCCTACATCAAGTTCATGATGGAAGCTGATCAGATGAATGCCTGGATCCAGGGCTCCAGCGCCTATTGCTGCCAGCCGCTCAAGGCCTTCGCCAAGAACCCGGTCTGGACCGCCGATCCGGTTCACGCGCCCTATGCGCGCGCCTCGGAAAAGCTGCGCCCGAACGGCTATGCCGGTCCGCTCGGCTACGCCTCGGCGGCAACCATGGCCGACTATGTGCTGGTCGACATGTATGCCGCCGCCGTCACGGGCCAGAAATCGCCCGAGGACGCGATGAAGGAAGCCGAACGCCGGGCGAACCGCTACTACCGCGTCTGATCCGGAGCCGGAACCTGCGGCATGCCCGATATCCGGCATGCCGCAAGCCTCTAAAGCGCGTCACATCAGATTTGATCCATGCGCCGCGCTTTAGTTCCTTGTTTTTATGCATGTCGTTGCCCCGGAACCCCTGCACACCTCCGGGCGACATGCATCAGGACTGAATGCAATCTGGAGACAACCAATGTCGACCTTGAACTCAGGGGATGAGCGCGGCCCCTCGCTGATGCAGAACAACAACGTGCTCGGCTTCCTCTTCATGCTGCCGGCTGCCGTGTTCCTCGTCTGCTTCCTCACCTATCCCTTGGGGCTCGGCGTCTGGCTTGGTTTTACCGACACGCGGATCGGCCGGGACGGCATCTTCATCGGCCTGGAGAACTACCAGTTCCTGGCCGATGATTCGGTTTTCTGGCTGTCGGTCTTCAACACCATCCTTTACACGGTCATCGCCTCGGCGTTGAAATTCGCACTCGGTCTCTGGCTGGCGCTGCTTCTGAACCAGCACCTTCCGTTCAAATCCTTCTTCCGCGCGATCGTGCTGTTGCCCTGGGTGGTGCCGACGGTGCTTTCGGCACTGGCTTTCTGGTGGATCTACGATTCCCAGTTCTCGATCATCTCATGGTCGCTGATGAAGCTCGGGCTGATCAGCGCGCCGATCAACTTCCTCGGTGATCCCACAAATGCACGCATATCGGTCATCGTCGCCAATGTCTGGCGCGGCATCCCCTTCGTGGCGATCTCGCTGCTTGCCGGCCTGCAGACAATTCCGGCCTCGCTGCAAGAAGCTGCCTCGCTCGACGGCGCGACGAGCTGGCAGCGCTTCCGCTATGTCACACTGCCGATGCTGACGCCGATCATCGCCGTCGTCATGACCTTCTCGGTGCTCTTCACCTTCACGGATTTCCAGCTGATCTACGTGCTGACAAAGGGCGGGCCGGTCAACGCCACGCATCTGATGGCGACACTCTCCTTCCAGCGCGGCATTCCGGGTGGCCAGCTCGGCGAGGGGGCGGCCATCGCGGTCGCCATGATACCCTTCCTGCTCGGCGCCATCATGTTCAGCTTCTTCGGTCTGCAGCGCCGCAAATGGCAGCAGGGCGGACAGGATTAAGGAGGAAACTATGTCGACCAATCTCAAAACGGCCGATGAGGTCCTGACCGACAATGCCGAGGGCATGAGCTATCTGAACCGTCTGCCGCGGCGCGTGGTGATGCTCTATCTGCCAATGGCCGTCTTCGTTTTCGTGCTGCTCTTTCCCTTCTACTGGATGGCGATCACCGCCGTAAAACCGAACGAGCAGCTGACGGATTACAACAACTACAGTCCCTTCTGGGTGGTCGGCCCGACGCTCGACCACATCAAATACCTGTTCCTCGAGACATCCTATCCCGGCTGGCTGTGGAACACGATGCTGGTGGCTGTGGGATCGACGGCGCTGTCGCTGGTGGCCTCGGTGTTCGGCGCTTATGCGATCGAGCGCATCCGCTTCACCGGCTCCCGACAGATCGGCCTCGTCATCTTTCTCGCCTATCTCATTCCGCCGTCTATCCTCTTCATCCCGCTCGCCTTCATCGTCTTCAAGCTTGGGATCTACGACTCGCGCCTGGCGCTGATCTTCACCTATCCGACCTTCCTCATTCCCTTCTGCACCTGGCTGCTAATGGGTTATTTCCGCTCGATCCCGTTCGAACTGGAGGAGAGCGCGCTGGTGGACGGCGCCAACCGCTGGCAGATCCTGGTCAAGATCATCCTGCCGCTTGCGGTCCCGGGCCTGATCTCGGCGGGCATTTTCGCTTTCACGCTCTCCTGGAACGAGTTCATCTACGCGCTGACATTCATCCAATCCTCGGAGAACAAGACCATTCCGGTCGGCGTTCTGACCGAACTGGTGCGCGGCGACGTCTTCGAATGGGGATCGCTGATGGCGGGTGCGTTGTTCGGCTCCCTGCCGGTCGTCGTCCTCTATTCCTTCTTCGTCGACTACTACGTCTCCTCGATGACGGGCGCGGTGAAGGAGTAGCACGCGGACCGGGCTTATCAGCAAGACAAGTCATTTCTCTCCGGCGGACGCTGCCGCCGGACGATCCAATAACGAGGCGGCAAATATGTGGGACCGGCGCAGTCCAATGCGCTGACCGAGCCGCACGTGTTTTCAGGGAGGGACCAGCCCACCGATCTTGCACGTTCGCCTCAGTCGAGAAAGTGCTTGCGAAAGGCAAGGTGCCGGAACCCTCCACGATCGCCGCACACTTCGATGGCATGGTCCACTATGCGAACATCCTTGACCCGCTCCTCCGAAGGCCAGCGGATGGCGCCTATGGCATGCCTGACTTCGGTTTCCCCATCCTGAACCAGGGTGAGGGCACCCGGACCCGAAAGGTCGTCTTCGCTGGAGTGGCTGAGCAAGACTGCCGCTGCACTCTCCTCGACACCCAAACAGCCAAAGTGGCGGCCCGACCAGGGAGGATAATCGCGGCCGCCGTTGGAATGCCAAAGGACCGTCATTGGCAAGCGTCGGGCATTCCGGAGAGACAGGAACAGATCGCCCTCAACCGGCCGCGTCACCGCCGTCCAGCCCAAGCTGTGCTCTCGGGCTTCGATGCCGGTGACGACGTCTTCATGTCGCGGGTTCCACGGAAACCGGGTGAGATCGACCCACCCGTCGGTTCCGGGAAACCGGTCGGGCATCGTTGATCGCTCCGGGTAGCGCAGGCCGGAACGCCCGCGCGCGGGATCGGCTTCGGGCGGTGCCGGTGGCGTCTCCCAGGCCAATTTGGGCGAGCAACTGATCAATCCGCCCCGGGGTAGCGACACATTGGCATGGTTCGAAATGGCAATGCGGCCACTGCCGCCTGTGAAGACATGGCGCTGGTAGACGAACGGGTGCCCGTCTTCGACCTCTAGTTCCTTGCTGACGATGGCGCCGTAGACGGTGCGTAGTAGCCTCGCCCGGAGCCACGAGCCCCCCTGTTCGACAACGTTCCAGGGCGAATTGGCCGTCCAGCCATGAAGCGGCGACCCCACTTCGCTGCCCGCGAACGGGGCGCAGAAGAAATCGCCGCCGAGCGTCGCAAGATGCGGCGGTGTGCCAGGCGGCATTACCTCCCCGGTGCCGACCCAGGGCGCGCGGTGCAATGGAGCAATCTCGTGCCCCTCATCCTCCACCGTGAAGCCGTCGAGGAGACCGGTTCGTGCATCGAAGCCGAAGCGGATTCCCTTGGCGCCGATCTCGATCATGCCGCCATATGTTCGCCGGTGATGATGTTTTCTACCTCCTGGATCGATGAGGTAGCAGGGCTTAGATCGTCGGCGACGACGCTGCCGCGCCGCATCACCACCATGCGGTCCACCACCTGGAAGACATGATGGATGTTATGCGCGATGAAAATGCAGGAGTGGCCGGTGTCGCGCGCCTCGCGCACGAAGCGCAGTACCCCTTGGGTTTCAGCCACGCCGAGATTATTGGTTGGTTCGTCAAGCACGATCAGGTCGCTGTCGAAATACATGGCGCGCGCGATGGCCACGGCCTGCCGTTCCCCCCCGGAAAGCGATCCGATCGGCGTGGTGGGCGGAATGTTCTTGGATATGCCGACGCGCTTCAGCAGATCGGCGGCAACCGCGTTCATCCGCTCCTGGTCCAGCCGGTCAAGGAAGCGGGGGCCTGTTCTGAGCTCCCGTCCGAGAAAGAGGTTCCGAGCGATGGAAAGCTGCGGGACCAGCGCGGAGTCCTGATAGATGGTCTCGATGCCACTAACGATCGCATCATTGGTACTACGCAACCGCACTTCGCGGCCCTTGATGAATATCTGGCCGGAGGTGTAGGGAACCGCGCCCGACAGAACCTTGATCAGGGTGGACTTGCCCGCGCCGTTATCGCCGAGAAGCCCGACGATCTCGCCCCTCCTTATCGTGAGGTTCACGTCGCGCAAAGCGTGGACCCGGCCATAAAATTTCTCGATATGCCGCATTTCGACCAGAGTTTCGGTACCGCTCATCTCAGATCCCCGTATTATGCCGGCGTTCGAGGCCGGCATGGAGCGCCATCATCGCCAGGATGATCGCACCGATGAAGATGTTGTAGGCGAGACCGGGCACCCCGATCAGCACGATCCCGTTGCGCATAAGTCGCAGGATCAGCACGCCGATCATGGTCCCGAGGATCGTCCCGCGGCCGCCGGTCAACACTGTGCCGCCGATCACAACCATCGCGATGACCTCGAGCTCATAGCCCGTTCCGGCATTCGGGTTGGCGGCCGAGACCCGGATCGACGAGACGATGCCGGCAAAGGCCGCCATCGCCGCCGACAGCATGAACAGGATCACCTTGACCCTGGCAGTCGGCACGCCGCGGTTTCGAGCGGCATTGGGATTCCCGCCTGTCGCCTGAATCCAGTTACCGAACCGTGTGCGGGTCAAGACGTAGTGGAGCGCCAATGCCAGCGCCACGAACCAGATCAGGCTCATGAAGACACGCAGGTTTCCGATATAGAAGTCGCCGACCAGCAATTGCGCCAACCATTGTTCGCCGGCGTTCCAGGTGCGCTGCGGAAAGCCTGCCGTCAGCCACAAGGCCGTGCCGCGGATGACCAGCAGCGTTCCCAGCGTCACCAGGAATGAAGGGATAGCGAGACGGGTGACAAAGAGGCCGTTGAAAAGGCCGATCGCCAGAGCGACAGCCATTCCCGCAAGGAACGCGAGCGGCAGGGGAAGCAGGTCCGCGTTGAACAATGTCCACATCACCACGGGGGCAAAGCCGAAGACGGAGCCGACCGAAAGGTCAAATTCCCCAGCGGTCATCAGAAGCGTCATCGCCAGGGCGATGAGGCCGAGTTCGACGGTGAAAGTGAGGGCATTGCCGATGTTGATCAGCGACAGAAAGGCGGGGTTGATCGCCGTGAAGACAACCAGCATCGCGATCAGAAGGACGAAAGGCCCGAATTCCGGATAGGCGATAAAGGCCCTGACAAGGCTCGGTCTTTCAGGTGACGGGGTGAGAGCATCGCTGCTTTGCTCGATCATGGTGCGCACTCGCTTTGGGGCTGGAACGGGCATCCGCGGTAAAGTACCGCGGATGCCGAGATGGCATGCTTATTTGCCGCCCATGATCTTGGCGTAGAAAGGCGCCTTGTCGGCTTCGTAGAGTGCACCGGTGATGATGTCGAAGTTGATGGGAATACCGCTCGCTTCAGACATCAGCGCCGAAAGGCACATGTAGGACGTCGCCAATGGATCCTGCCACATGCCGGCATTCACATATCCTTCGCTGACCTCTGAGGTCGTATCTAATGAGTTGCCCCATCCCACCACCGGAATCTCGCCCTTGGCAATGCCGGCCTGATCCCAGACGCGTTTGATCGAACCGGTTACGAGATCGCCGAGACCGATGACGGCATTGATCTTTTTGCGGTTGGCGGTGACGTAGTCGGTCATCCGGTTGATGGCCTCCGCCTGGTCGTAGGAGGCGTCCTGGATTTCCCAGGTAATCCCGAGCGGCTTGAAGACTTCGTCGGCACCCGCCGATTCCTCTTCGCCGTAGCCTGCGCCCGGAACTTCGAGCGGCATCCAGACGAAATCGCCCTTCTTCACCAGCTTATGGTCGACCAGATACTGCGCCCAGGTGCGGCCGACGACCTTGAGATCGACGCCGACATAGGCTCTCCAGGCCGGCGCCGGGTCCTTGGTGTTGAAGTTGATGACCGGAATGTTCGCCCGGTTGGCCTCGTTGACAACGTCCACCAAAGTGCCAGGCCCCGGGCTCGTCGTGCAGATACCGTTAGCGCCGGCGGCAATGGCGGCGCGGATGGCTTCCTGATGGCTCGGTACGTCATTCGAATGGAACGAGGTGTTCACCTTCACACCGGTATCGGCAGCGAATTTCTCGGCTCCCTGAAGAAAGTAGGTCCAGACCGGATCGGTCGGCGAGCCGTGCGAAATCCAGTAAAAGGTTTTGTTCGGGGCACCCTGCGCCACTGCAACTGCTGGCATCAGCGCCAATGCGGCCACCGCGCCCAGAAAAGTTCGTCTCAGCATGTCCTGTCTCCTCCCGTTGGTGGCCGGTCTCTATACTCCTTCCGGCCGGTGAAATCTGTGGTGTTACGAGCGACGTGTTGGCTCGGTCGGCCTCCTCATTGCCGATCGACCCCGTCGATGAATTTCTCCAGTTCGCGCGGATCCATGCGGATCAGATGGCGGTCCTGCGGGAAAGTGCCGTCGGCGACATCCGCGGCATATTCGCTGAAAGCCGCGACCCGCTCGCGTTGCAGCCGCGCATATTCCGCACCGAAATCGCGATAGGCCCGGGCGTGGCGCGGAACATGACCTTCGGTGTAGCCCAGTATGTCGTTGGCGAAGAGATATTGCGCGTCGCAACCCGGCCCGGCGCCCATCGACCATAGCAGGATTCCGACTCGCTTGCTGATCTCGGCCGCAACCTCCGCAGGCACGACCTCGATTTCGACCGCGAAGGCACCGGCGCTCTCATAGGCCTTGACTTCCTCGAAGAGCCGCAGCGCCGCCTCGGCAGTCTTTCCGACCGCTTTGAAGCCACCGCTCCACGTGGCGCGGGTAGGAACCAGCCCGACGTGACCAACGACGGGGAAATATTCACGGGAGAGCTTTTCGACCGTCCTCCGCGAGCCCGAACAGTAGACTGCGTCGGCGCCCCGGTTCAGCGCATTGCCGCACCAGCGGAGATAATCGTCCGAGGTACCCATCTCGAGATGGGTCTGCCCAGTCATCGAAAAGACCGTCGGGGCAACCGCGCGGTAGCGCGGATCAAGGACGATCTCGGCCGGCACGGAAGCGATGTCGATCCCCGCTGCTTCGGCGGCTGCCGCCTCATCGAGGCTGAAATAGCGCAGCATGGTCAACTGGCGCCGACCTTTCCAGGCGCGCAGGTCCGCCACCGTAGGCAAACGGCGTGATGTGACACCCCGGTTCACATGTCTCGTAACCTCTGTCATTCAACCAACACCAGGACTTGCCCGTGCTCGCGACGGACAGAATAGGTTCGCAGGTTCTCGCAGGCAGGCGAGCGCTTGGCCTCTCCTGTGCGATAGTCGAATTGGCCATTGTGTTTCGGACACTCGATCACATAGTCGAGCACCAGTCCGTCTGAGAGCTCCACCTGTTCGTGAGTACAGAGCCCATCGGTGCAAAAGAATTCGTCGTCAGGGCTCCGAAAGATAGCAAAGCTCCGTCCGCCATGGACCCAGCCCAAAACGTCTTCCTTGTCGATCTCGTCTTCGGCGCAGGCAGCTACCCAGGGCATATCATCCTCGTCTCGATGTTGATTGGAAATCTCTGATGGCGCGCGATCATGCTGGGGATCTTTCCGGCACCGCCGCATGCAGCTCTTCGCGATAAGGTTTGGCCCCTTGCGGCAAGGTACGCTTGAGGTAATAGCCGGGCTCTCGCCTCTGCCGCATGATCGCCTGAAACATCTCGCGATAACCGTCCCAGATCGAGGTGTTGGCGGGCGGCAGGTCGTGCTTGATCGCCTCGTGCAGCCTTGCCAACGCATGGTAAGGCACCATCGGGAACATGTGGTGCTCGACGTGATAGCCCATGTTCCAATAAATGAAGCGACTGATCGGGTTCATATAGACGGTGCGCGAGTTAAGCCGATGGTCGAGCACATCCTGCGCAAGCCCACCGTGCTGCAGGAGCCCGGTCATCACCATATGCCAGCAGCCATAGATGCGCGGACCGCCGATCAGCATAAGTGGGATCGTGGCCTTCCAGCCTGCGCCGACCATAAGCATGCCGATCGAACTCAGCACAGCGGCGGCGTAGATTGCCATATGCACCCGCGCCCAGAACACTGCTTTCGGCCATTCGCTTTTGGGCACATAGTCCTTCTCGTCTGGCGAAAGGGTCCCGGCCGCATTACGAGCGAGGGTCCTGAGGTTTTGCCAGACCTCGACCACGCCGGTATAGGCAAGCGCTTTCAGCGTCAGCGCAATCGGATGCATCCAGGCGATCTCGGGATCGCGACCGACGATGATCGTATCGGTATGGTGGCGGGCGTGGCTCCAGCGCCAATTCACCGGATTGCGCGCCACCTGGAACGAAGAGATGTGGTAAAGCACGTCGTTCATCCAGCGGGTGCGGAAGGCGGTGCCGTGGCCGCATTCGTGCCAGCGCGCATCGCAGGCCGAGCCATACATCACCCCATAGGCAAACCAGAACGGCACCGCCCACCAGCTACCCCAGAACCAGATGCCGCCAGCGGCAAAAGCCACGTGGAGAATGGCCCATAGGATCGTGTCGCGGATCGCCGGCTGATCGCTGCGCTGCATTAATTCTTTCATCAGCTTGCGCGGCACTTCGGTATGGTACCATTCGGCCGCAGCAAGGCCGGCCTCAACGGCTCGCAGAGAGGAAGGCCCGGTCAAGCTGTAATCGCGAGGGGGTACTGGATCCGGCCCAACCCTTTCGACATCGGTGGAATGAACGCTCATGCGATCGCCTCTGGCTTTGAGGACAAATGGCAGGTGCGGAAGACGGCTCGACCGGTGTCACGCGCGCAGGTTTCATGTGTGCTGCCTCGCTCCGAACCCGTCACCCCTTTGTTCCTCCAGACGTTATTTGCCCATCATGTCGAGCAGCGAACCCGCGGCGATTACCTTCAAGCCGTGATGCAGCTGCTGATACCGAGCCTGGCGCGTGGGTTGGACGTCCGCAACTCGATATCACATCAAATTACATCAGAAGATTCTTGGTTCTTATGATACCGGTGGCAGCAGGTTTCCAAAAAAAGTAAGATTTTTACGCAGGTTATGAGTTCGTATCGGGAGAACCTTCGATGATGTAATTTAGTCGTGTCTGCTGATGTGATGATGGATTTTGCAGTATGCGGCATCTTCGGTGGAAGCCTGAGGGAGATCATGAAGAAAGCGACGATTACGGATATCGCTCGAAAGTCCGGTCTCTCGACTGCAACGGTCGATCGGGCACTGAACGACCGCGGAGGCGTCAGTGCAGCCAATCGCCAGAGGGTGCTTCGCGCAGCAAAGGAACTGGGCTATCTCCCGAGCGAGGGAATGCTCGCGTTGCCTTCCCGCCCGGCGCATCTGGAGTTCTTCATTCCGTTCGGGCACAACTCGTTCATGCAGGATGTCGCCAGGAAGATCACAGCCTTCGCATCGTCCCTGCCGCTCGTGGCGTCGTGCAATGTCACGGCGCTCGACGGCATTGATCCCGACGCGCTCGTGACGGCGCTCGAAGATCTTCCGCTCCAAACCAATGGCGTCGGGGTAATTACCGTAGACCATCCCAAAACGCGGCACGCAATCCGGCGCCTGTGCGAATCCGGCGTCCGCGTCGTCACCATCGTGACGGACGTTCTCTCGACCCCACGCTCCGCTTTCGTCGGCGTCGATAACCTGGTGGCGGGCCGAACCGCGGCGCTGATTATGGGGCTCATGTCACGGAGGGCGACGGGATCGATAGGCCTCTTTCTCGGATCGCGAACGCTCCATGGGCACCAACAGCGGGAATATGGATTCCGGACCCTGCTGGAGGAGCAGTTCAAGTATCTGACGATCCTTCCTGCAATCGAAACCCGTGACGAGAACAAGCTGTCCCGGCCGGCGATGGAACGGATACTACGCGACACCGCTGATCTCGTCGGCGTCTATTGTGTCGGCGCAGGCAGGGCTGGCATCGCCGAAGTCCTGCAAGCGGCGACAGGAACAAGACGTCCCTTCGTGATCATGCATGACCTCACCGACGCCACGCGGACATGGCTGGCCGAAGATCTGATCGACGTCGTGATCGACCAGAATGCGCGCCTGATCGGCGAGCAGGTGGTCATAAGGCTTCTCGGTTCGATCGCAGCAAGCACGCCGACCTTATCTTTGAAGAACATCGAGCCACGGATCATCTTTCGCGAGAATATCCCGCTCGTGTAGCGCGGAAAGTGCTTGCATAAGCGGCATCCCTTCGCGCCGTTTTCGGCGGCGGGAGTGGTGAGGATTTCACCCTCGCCCTATCGGACGAACTGCTTCACGAAATCGGCGCCGAGGCCGACCTTCTGATAATGGGCGGCGCACATGTCGATCTTGGTGAAGACATCCTCGAAGCCGGTGTGATCGCCGTTTTCGTCGACATAGTACATACAGCCTGAAATGTTGAAGAAGGTGATCATCTCCTCGACATCGTCAGGCACGGTCAGCGTATGGGTCTCGCCCGGCGGTTCGAAGACGTAGGATCCTTCGGTGGCGATCCAATCATGTTCGAGGTAGCGCCAGCGGCCCTTGATGACATAGCCGTGGACTGGTCCGGGGTGCCGATGACGGCTGAGAATGCCGGCGCGCCGCACCCGCAGGAGATTGCACCACCCGCCCTGCAGCGTGTTCAGCATCAGCGGGCGGAACCAGACGTCGGGGGCCTGGGGAACCCAGAGCCGTTCATCTTCGGGAACCGCCGCGACGACGATCTCGGGCGGCGACATAGGGTGGACAGATTGATAGGCCATGGATCCTCTCTCTTTTCAAGCTGCGGCATAGCCGCCGTCGACAGGCAGGATGACGCCGGTCATGAAGCCGGCCGCTTCCGAGCACAGGAAGACGATGGGGCCGGCGACGTCTTCTGGCTTGCCCCAGCGGCGCATCGGCGTGCGCTGCAGGATGGGCTCTGCTCGGCTCGCGTCTTCGTAGAGGGGACGGGTCAGCTCGGTGGCGATCCAGCCGGGCGCCACCGCGTTGACCCTGATCTTGTCCGCCGCCCAGGCGACGGCCAGCGATTTGGTGAGCTGTGCGATGCCGCCCTTGCTGGCGGTGTAGGCAGGCACGGCAGGTCCGCCGAAGAAGGACAGCATGGAAGCGGTATTGACGATCGCGCCGCCCTCTCGCGCCAGCAGCGGCTTGGCCGCGACGCAAACTCGCATCGTGCCCGAGAGATTGACGTCGATGACCTCCGCGAAGGTGGCGGGATCGAATTCCGCGCCTCCGCGCCGGATGAGGCCGGCGCAGTTGACGAGCGCATCGAGCCTGTCGAAGGAAGCGATCAGCCTCTCGACGGCGGCCTGCTCGCGCACGTCGAGCACGACGCCGGCAAGTCCTTCCCTCTTCGGCATGGCATCGATTTCGGCGGCATCGATCCCGGTCGCCGTCACACAATAGCCTGCGTCCCGAAGCGCCAAGGCGGCCGCAAGACCGATGCCGCGACCGCCACCCGTCACTAGTGCATGTTTCATACGCCAACCTCTTTGCTCAGACATGCCCGAACCTCTTTTCTCACGGGAATAGGCGCTACCGCGTCATATCCCCGACGCGGCTGCATTGGCATATCATGGGGCTCGCATCTCGATCCGCAAAAAGTCCGCGCGCATGAGGATCGAGCCGCGTCACTGCCAATTTAAAACCATCCTATAGGCGGCGTCGCAATCATTTGCATCCGACTGCGAAATCTTTATTGCAATTCATTCGCAATTGCAGAATATGGAGAGACTGGAGTCATCTCTTTGCAGCGTCACGGGGAAGGCTCGAACCGCCAACTGCAATTAACTCTTAATAGCACCGGAGATATTCATGCTCGATAAGGTAAGACAGTCGATCCTGACGGGGATGATAGGAGCGGCGTTTGCGGCCGTGCTGACAGTCGTTCCGGCATCAGCGCAGGAAAAATTCAAGGCGGTGACGACATTCACCGTCATCGCCGACATTGCCAAGAACGTTGCGGGTGACGCGGCCGTCGTCGAATCCATTACCAAGCCCGGCGCCGAGATCCACAATTACCAGCCGACGCCGGGCGATATCCAGCGCGCCCAGGGTGCGCAGCTCGTCCTGTGGAACGGCCTCAATCTGGAGCGCTGGTTCGAGAAGTTCTTCCAGAATCTGAAGGACGTGCCTGAAGTGGTGGTCTCGACAGGCGTCGAGCCGATGGGCATTGCCGAAGGACCTTATCAGGGCAAGCCGAACCCGCACGCCTGGATGTCGCCGGCGGCGGCACTGATCTATGTCAACAATATCCGCGATGCCTTCGTGAAGTACGATCCTGCCAATGCCGCAATCTACAAGGCGAATGCCGAGGCTTACAAGGAGAAGATCAAGGCGACCGTCGAGCCCATCAAGGCACGGCTTGCTGCCGTACCCGAGGCCAAGCGCTGGCTGGTATCGAGCGAAGGCGCCTTCTCCTATCTTGCCCGCGACTTCGGTTTGAAGGAGCTCTACCTTTGGCCCATCAATGCCGATCAGCAGGGAACGCCGCAGCAGGTGCGCAAGGTGATTGACGCCGTCCGGAAAAACGGCATCACCGTCGTCTTCTCCGAGAGCACGATCTCGTCCAAGCCCGCCGAACAGGTGGCGCGTGAGACAGGCGCCAAATATGGCGGCGTTCTCTACGTCGATTCGCTGAGCGAGGCCGATGGTCCGGTTCCGACCTATCTCGATCTCCTCAAGGTCACGTCGGAAGCCATCGCCAAGGGCCTGGCGTCCTCGTCCTGATCTGGCGACAGGGACCTCGCCCGCGGGCGGGGTCTAATTCATGTGTTCATGGGGGTGTTTCGATGAGTGTTCAACTCGGCCGGCAGAAGCAGGCCGCCTCCGGCTTCGAGGGGAGCGGGATTCTGGTGGACGGCGCGACCGTCACCTACCGCAACGGTCATACGGCACTGCGGGACGCGAGTTTCGTCACCCCCACCGGCACGATCACCGCATTGGTCGGCGTCAACGGCTCGGGAAAATCGACCCTCTTCAAGTCGATCATGGGCTTCATCCGCCTTGCCAAGGGCGATATCCGGGTGCTCGGCATGCCGGTCAAGGACGCGCTGCGCAAGAACCTCGTTGCCTATGTGCCGCAGTCGGAAGAGGTCGACTGGAACTTCCCCGTTCTGGTCGAGGACGTCGTGATGATGGGCCGTTACGGACATATGGGCATGATGCGTATTCCCAGGGCCGCCGACCATCAGGCGGTGTCGGCGGCACTTGCCCGCGTCAACATGAGCGAATTCCGCAAGCGGCAGATCGGCGAGCTTTCCGGCGGCCAGAAGAAGCGGGTCTTCCTCGCCCGCGCGCTGGCGCAGGACGGAAAAGTCATCCTGCTCGACGAGCCATTTACCGGCGTGGACGTCAAGACCGAGGAACAGATCATTAAGCTGCTTCGCGAACTTCGAGATGAGGGCCGGGTTATGCTTGTTTCGACGCATAATCTTGGCTCCGTGCCGGAATTCTGCGACCGGACGATCCTGATCAAGGGCACGGTGCTCGCCTACGGGCCGACTTTCGAGACCTTCACCCAGGAAAACCTGGAGAAGGCCTTCGGCGGTGTGCTGCGCCATTTCGTGCTGAACGAAGCCCCAAGCGCCAGACCGACATCCATCGGCCTGATCAGCGACGACGAACGGCCCCTCGTGTTTCGCGAAGGCAAGGCGACGACAGGCGCATCGGATGGCGAAGGCGGAGACTGGGAATGACGGCCGTTCTCACCGAGCCCTTCACCTACAACTACATGCTGAACGCCATGTGGGTATCGGCCCTCGTCGGCGGCGTCTGTGCCTTTCTTTCCTGTTACCTGATACTGAAGGGCTGGTCGCTGATCGGCGATGCGCTCTCCCATGCGATCGTCCCCGGTGTAGCCGGCGCCTATATGCTCGGGCTTCCCTTCTCGATCGGCGCTTTCTTCTCCGGCGGACTTGCCGCCGCCGCCATGCTTTTCCTCAACCAGCGCACCAAGCTGAAGGAAGACGCCATCATCGGCCTGATCTTTTCCTCCTTCTTCGGGCTCGGCCTGTTCATGGTGTCGCTGAAGCCGACCGCCGTGAACATCCAGACGATCGTGCTCGGCAACATTCTCGCCATCACGCCCGAGGATACGCTGCAGCTTGCCATCATCGGCTTCGTGTCGCTGGCCATCCTGCTCGTCAAGTGGAAGGATCTGATGGTCACCTTCTTCGACGAGAGTCATGCCCGCTCGATCGGCCTCAACCCGACCGTGCTCAAGATCATGTTCTTCACGCTGCTTTCCGCCTCCACCGTCGCAGCGTTGCAGACGGTCGGCGCGTTCCTCGTCATCTGCATGGTGGTGACGCCGGGCGCGACCGCCTATCTGCTGACCGACCGTTTTCCGCGGCTCCTGCTCATCGCGGTGGCGATCGGCTCGATCACCAGCTTCGCAGGCGCCTATGCGAGCTACTTCCTCGATGGGGCGACCGGCGGCATCATCGTCGTGCTGCAGACGGCAATCTTCCTGCTTGCCTTCGTCTTCGCCCCCAAGCACGGAATGCTCGCCGCACGCAGGAGGGCCGGGCAGGCCCTGGAGGCCGGACGATGACGATCATCGAAACGCTGCTTTCGCCTTTCCAGTTCGAATTCATGGTCCATGCGCTTGTCATTTCGGTGCTCGTCGCCGTGCCGATGGCGCTTCTGTCCAGCTTCGTGGTGCTGAAGGGCTGGTCGCTGATGGGCGACGCGATCAGCCACGCAATCTTTCCCGGCGTCGTCATTGCCTATATCGTCGGCTTTCCCTATGCCGTCGGCGCCTTCGCCGCCGGCATGTTCTGCGCCATCACCACCGGCTTCCTCAAAGAAAACAGCCGCATCAAGGAAGACACGGTGATGGGCACGGTCTTCTCCGGCATGTTCGGGCTCGGCCTTGTGCTCTACGTCAAAATCCCAACCGACGTGCATCTCGACCATATCCTGTTCGGCGACATGCTCGGCGTCTCGTGGGGCGATATTGCGCAGGCGACCGTGGTCGCCGCGGTCACGGCGGGCATTCTCGGCATCAAGTGGAAGGACTTCCTGCTGCACGCTTTCGACCCGACGCAGGCAAAGGCGGTGGGGCTGAGAATCGGTCTCCTGCATTACGGCCTGCTCGCGCTCATCTCGCTGACCATCGTGGGCGCCCTGCAGGCGGTCGGCATCATTCTTTCGATCGCCATGCTGATCGCGCCGGGCGCCATCGCCTTCCTGCTGACCCGAAAGTTCAGCACCATGCTCGTCCTATCGATCGCCATCGCCGTCACCGGCTCCTTCACGGGCGTCTACCTGTCCTTCTTCATCGACAGCGCACCCGCACCGACCATCGTGCTCGTGCTCTCAATCATTTTCGTACTCGCCTTCGTCCATGCCATGCGCCAGGCGGCCCGGAGCGACGCCGCGGAGCCGGTCTAGCCGGCGCAAAGCATCCGGCCGTCGAAGGCGCTCTGACCTGAATGGAATTGCACCGCCACGAACCTTCTTCGGACCATCCGCGCCCGTTTGAAGCACGCCGTCGGCCTGTCGGGCTTCGGCGGGCGTCTCGATCCGGTGCTCATTCATGCGACCAGGCAAGATCCACCTTCTCGATGTTACCTAGTCCTCAAGTCGTAAAGACATCTGCCGAGGTAAATTGCAGACGCACGACCTTGCCGGCGGGCAATGTGATTCTATCTGAGTGAAGTGAAAGCCGCCAAGACACCGATGATCAGTCCTTTACAACTAACATGTCAGTCTGCTACACCTGACCCATTAGCTGGGAGGATCAAAGTTGACATCAAGATTCGGGCTTTCCGTCGCTCTCGCCACGCCGTTCGACAGCGATGGCAATATTGCGATCGAGGCGATGATCGCGCAGGCGCGGCGCTGCCTTGCCGCCGGATGCTCCAGCGTGACGCTGTTCGGGACGACGGGCGAGGGTTCCTCCATCGGGAACGGCGAACGGGAACGTACACTAGCCGCCTTTCTCGATGCCGGCATTGCGCCTGGCAACATTATTGTCGGCGTGTTGGTCGATGCCGCAGAGGATGCGGCGATGCAGGCCGGTCAGGCTCTGTCCAGGGGCGCCCGCAACATCCTTCTTGCCCCGCCCTCCTACTTCAAGAACGTCAGCGACGACGGCGTCTTCCAGTGGTTTTCCGCCGTTTTCGCCCTGCTGGGTGACGCGGCGCGGGATATCATACTCTACAATCTTCCCTCGCTCACCATGGTGCCGCTGAGTGTGTCGCTGATCGGTCGGCTGCGGACCGCCTTTCCCCATATCGTCACGGGCGTCAAGGATTCCTCCGGCGACTGGCCTTATACGGAAGCGCTTCTCGAAGCGCATAGTGATCTCATCATCCTGGTCGGCGACGAGCGGCACCTCGCAAGGGCCGTGCGGCTCGGCGGCCAGGGCGCGATCTCGGGCATGGCGAATTTCGTGCCCCGCGAACTCAAGCCGATGGCCGAGGAGGGCAGGGATGATAACCGCGTTGCCGATTTCGTCCTTGAATTGCTGAAACATCCTGTCGTTCCGGCCGTGAAGGCGATGGTCGCGCGCACGACGTCGGAGGAGACATGGATCGCGGTCCGTCCGCCGCTTACTTCGATATCTGGCGAAACGCGGGCGCAGCTCGCTCTGGCATTCGATAATCTTTTCCGCTCGAAAGCCGCATAGGTCGGGCATGTTTCTGGAGACGGCGATGGACGGAACGGAGGAGCAGCCGACACTGCGGGAAAAGGCGTATGCGAGCTTCACGCGCCACCTCCTTGCACGTGACGTGCGTCCCGGCCAGTTCGTGTCCCAGCGCCGCCTCGTGGAACTGACGGGGCTGCCGCTCGGCGCCATCCGCGAACTCATCCCCAGGCTCGAAGCCGAAGGGCTGATCAAGACGGTGCCGCAGCGGGGGTTGCAGATCGCTCATATCGATCTCAACCTCATCCGCGAGGCCTTCCAGCTGCGCGTGTTCCTGGAGAAGGAAGCCGTGGCCCTCTTCACCCGATCCGCGTCGGATGAGACGATCGCAAAGCTCTTGAAGCAGCACCGCGATATCGCCGACGCCATCCGCAGCGGCGACGGCTCGCACGAATTGGAGCTGCGCGCGCAGGCTGTCGACTGGGGCATGCACGATGCCTTTATCGACGCCCTTGGCAATACTATCATTTCGAACGCCTACCGCGTGAACTCGATCAAGATGCGCCTGATCAGCCAGGACCGCTTTCGCATCGACGGTCACGTCGGACCCGTCATGGGCGAGCACCTGAAGGTGCTCGAGGCGATCGAACGACGTTCGGCGGAGGACGCCGTCAACAGCCTTGTCGCACACATCAACGGTGCAAGGGATCGTGCGCTGAGGATATAATCGAGAATGAACAGCCGGAGATGAGGAGATCGCCGGCAAAAGGAGGAGGATTACATGTCATCATTCTTCAACCCGACGAGGCGCGGCTTTCTGGCCGGCACGGCTGCTCTTGGGGCCAGCAGCATGCTCGGTATGCGGCCGGCCGCCGCCGCGGTCGACTGGAAGCGCTTTGCCGGCACCACGCTTGAGGTCAATCTGGTCAAGAGCCCGCGCAGCGAAATCCTGACCAAGTATTTGTCCGAGTTCGAAGAGCTCACCGGCATCAAGGTCAATGCCGAAGCAACGCCCGAACAGCAGCAACGCCAGAAGACGACCATCGAGCTGAGCTCCGGAAAACCGAGCTTCGACGTCGTGCACCTGAGCTACCACGTCCAAAAGCGGCAGTTCGAGAAAGGTGGCTGGCTTGCCGATATCAGCGGCTTCCTCAAGGACGCTTCGCTGACCGATCCCTCCTTGGTGGAAAGCGATTTCGCCGAAGCAGGCCTCGCTTTCGCCAAGGATGCCGACGGCGTTCTGCGTTCGCTGCCTTTCTCCGTCGATTACTGGATCATCTACTGGAACAAGGCGCTGTTCGAGAAGAAGGGGCTTGCCTACCCCACGAGCTTCGAAGAACTGGCAAGTGCCGCAGAAGCGCTGACCGATCCCTCGACCAATACCTACGGCTTCGTCGCCCGCGGCCTGAAGAACGCCAACACCCCGGTCTGGACGACGTTGCTGCTCGGCTATGGCTCGAGCCCGCTCGGCCCGGACGGCAAGCTGCGCACGACATCGCAGGAAGCGATCGACGCGGCCAAGCTTTATCAGAGGCTGATGACCAAGACCGCTCCTCCCGGCGTTTCCGGCTTCAACTGGGCCGAGGCGCAGTCGGCCTTCCTGCAGGGCAAGATCGGCATGTGGCTCGATGGCGTCGGCTTCGCCCCGCCGATCGAAAATCCGGAAAAGTCGCGTGTCGTCGGCCAGGTCGGTTACGGCGTCATGCCGAAAGGACCGAAGGCGCAGGCCGCGGGCACCTTCGGCGACGGCCTCGGCGTCGTCGCGGCAAGCCAGAAAAAGGAAGCCGCCTACCTGTTCTGCCAATGGGCGATTTCGCACGATATGGGCGCACGCCTGCTGCAGGCCGGCGCCGGCGTTCCGTTCCGCCAGTCCGTGCTCGAGGATGCGAAGGTCCGCGAAGGCGTCAAGATGCCCGGCACATGGCTGGATGCCGTTGCCGGCTCCGGCAAGATCTCGCAGCTCGCCCTGCCGGTCATCATACCGGTCACCGAGTTCCGCGACATCTATGGCGTCGGTCTCACCAACATGATCGGCGGCGCCGATCCTGAAACCGAACTGAAGACGGCGACGGCACAGTTCGAACCCGTCCTGGCGAAAAGCGAGGGATAATGGCCTCGGCAGGCATCGAAACGGCCGCTATGGCCAAGGCGTCGAAAGGAAGGAGCAAACCGGATCGGTTTGCTCCCAACTACTGGCCCTTCGTCATCCCGGCGCTCATCGTCATCTCAGCCGTCATCGTCTTTCCATGGGTGTTTACGGTGTGGATGAGCGTCAACAGCTGGACGCTCGGCCAGTCGCAGGTCTTTGCGGGGCTGGACAATTATATCAGACTCGCCACCGACATGCGCTTCTGGGAGTCGCTGTGGCATACGGTGCTTTATACGGCGCTCTCCGTGCTGGTTCCCCTTTTCCTGGGGACGCTCGCCGCACTGATCTTCGATGCCCGATTCCCGCTGCGCGGCCTCATTCGAGGCATATTCGTGATGCCGATGATGGCGACCCCCGTCGCCATCGCGCTCGTCTGGACGATGATGTACCATCCGCAGCTCGGCGTGCTCAACTATCTCCTCTCCTTCGTCGGCATCGGCCCGCAGGAGTGGATCTACAATCAGCGCAGCGTCATTCCCTCGCTGGTGCTGGTCGAAAGCTGGCAGTGGACGCCGCTCGTCATGCTGATCGTGCTCGGCGGCCTGGCGGCGGTTCCGCGCGAGCCCTACGAAAGCGCTGAGATCGACGGCGCCAATGTCTGGCAGAAATTCCGCTATCTGACGCTGCCGATGATCGCGCCGTTCCTGATGATCGCGGTGATCATCCGCAGCATCGATGCGGTGAAGAGCTTCGACATCATCTATGCGATGACCCAGGGCGGTCCCGGCACGGCATCGGAAACGATCAACATCTATCTCTACAACACCGCCTTCGCCTATTACGACATCGGCTACGGCTCGGCCATGGCGGTCGTCTTCTTCATCCTCATCGTGCTGCTCTCCTTCGTCCTCATGATGATCCGGCAGCGCGTGAACTGGTCTGACGGGGAGGCACGCTGATGAAGCGCAAGACGCTCGATCGCATCGGACTGCTGTTCGTTGCGCTGGTGATGATCTCGCCGGTCGTCCTGTTTTTCCTCTGGATGATCTCGCTGTCGCTGAAATATGAGATCGACAACGGCGCCTATCCGCCGATCTTAATCCCGGAGCGTTTCGCCTGGTCGAACTATGTGAAGGTCTTCGAGGAGAACAATTTCTTCCTCTATCTCTGGAATTCGCTGCTGGTGACCGGCAGCGCCACGCTTCTGGCGCTGTTGATCGGCGTGCCGGCCGGATATGGCATCGCGCGTCTGAAGGCGGAGAAATCAGCGATGGTCATCATGATCGCGCGCATGACGCCGGGGCTGTCGTTCCTGATCCCGCTCTTCCTGCTGTTCCAATGGCTGAACTTGCTCGGCACGCTGATGCCGCAGATCATCATCCATCTCGTCGTCACCGTGCCGATCGTCGTGTGGATCATGATCGGCTATTTCGAGACGACGCCGATGGAGCTGGAAGAGGCCGCGAGCATCGACGGCGCCACACCCTGGCAGGTTTTCCGCCTGGTCGCCCTGCCGATCGCAAGGCCCGGCATCGTCGTCGCCTTTATCCTGTCGGTAATCTTTTCCTGGAACAACTTCGTCTTCGGCATCGTGCTCGCCAGCCGCGAGACACGCACGCTGCCGGTCGCCGTCTACAACATGCTGTCTTTCGAACAGGTCAGCTGGGGACCGCTCGCGGCCGCCGCATTAATCGTCACCTTGCCGGTGCTGATCTTGACGGTGTTCGCGCAGCGGCAGATCGTGGCGGGCCTGACGGCAGGCGCCGTCAAGTGAGCAGGTGAGACGGAGATTTTGACGGTTTCTTCCGCCTTCGAGCCGCCGCCAGGTCCGCCACGCCGCGTGCTCTGCATTGGCGCGGCGGTGCTCGACACCCTGTTCCGCGTGCGCTCGCTGCCCACCGGCCAGGGCAAGATCCTGCCTTACGAAATGCTGCAGATCGCCGAAGGCATGGCGTCGAGCGCGGCATTCGCCGTCGCCCGGCTTGGCGGCCATGCCAGCCTCTGGGGCGCGGTCGGCGACGATGCCACGGGCGAACGCATCCTTTCCGACCTCGGGAATGACGGCATAGACACGAGCGGCATGACGGTTGTGCAGGGCGCCCGCTCGGCCGTCTCGACGATCCTCATCGATGATGAGGGCGAGCGCCTGATCGTACCTTTCTACGACGCGCGGCTCCACAATACAGTGAGGCTGGTCACCGAGCAGGAGATGTCTGCTTTCGACGCGGTGCTTGTCGATGTCCGATGGCCGAAGCTTGCGCTGCGGGCGCTGCTTGCAGCCGGCAAGGCCGGCAAACCGGCGGTTCTCGACGGCGACGTTGCCGGCGAGGGCGTCATCGAGACGCTGGCGCCGGCCGCCAGCCACATCGTCTTCTCGCAGCCAGCTGCCGAGCGGCTTGCCGGGACGGCAGATCTCATTGAGACCGTTGGCCTGCTGAAGCGGAAATTCGAACATGCCTTCATCAGCGTTACGGCTGGCGAAAACGGCTCTCTGTGGTTCGACGATGCAAGCGGCGACATCCGTCACCTTGCCGCGCCAAAGGTGAGAGCAATCGATACACTTGCGGCGGGCGACATCTTCCACGGCGCCTTCGCGCTGGCAATCGCAGAAGGCATGCCGATCGAAGAGACGATGCGATTGTCGTCCATGGCGGCGGCTCTCAAATGCCAGGTGTTCGGCGGACGCATCGGCGCACCCACGCGAGCCGAGGCGTGCGATGCTCTACGGGATTGGAACGTCCGCGTTTCCCGGAAGGTGAGCGATATCGACTTCAATGGATGAGGCCGGACATCGTGTCCTCGCCGACCGCGAGATGCGCCTCCGCATGAGGGCCAGGCGTTGCCAAATTTTGCCATGCTGATTATCCTGGTCTCATGAGCACGATGAATATCTCGCTGCCGGACAATCTGAAGCACTTCGTCGACCAGCAGGTCGCCAGTCGAGGATATGGCACGAGCAGCGAGTATGTGCGCGAACTCATCCGTCGCGACAAGGATCGGCAGCAGTTTCGCAATCTTCTACTTGAGGGCGCGTCGTCCGAGACGACCGAACCCATTGATACCAGCTATTTCGATAGCTTGCGCGAGCGGGCAACGAAACAAAGCTCCAAGTGATCGCGAAACCTATCGTCCCCCGCCAGTCGGCTCGCGGGGAGAATGCCGTGGATTTATTATGCTCGTACGCCGGGCGCAGATAGCGGTAGGCTTCATCGATGCACTGCAATCGACCTGAACTTTGATCGCAGAGCATCCTGCATCGGGTTCACTGCGCTACTCATATGAACTCGGTCCGCCCGATCTGCGCTGTACGACGTGAAGGGTTTTCCTTATGTGATCTTCTATCTTGAACGAGCCGACCACGTCGATGTGTGGCGGGTGCTGCACGCCAAGTAGGATATTCCGGCGTGGCTGCAGAGTGCGGTTTCGGCATTGAAGCCGGGTGAGTGAGTGATGAGAAGGCGTTATTCAGCACGGCTTTTAGCGCAGGCCACTCAAGCCACGGCGTTGCCCGTTCGATTTTCCAACTTTTGTTGCTTTAAGCCGTGCAATGAAGCACAACAATATCTGGGTTGTTGCATGCCTCGGAACGTTCGTTCGTTGCTTTCTTAAACGGCTATGGCGGCCAGAGGGCCACTCCTTGATTGTCCGGCGGTAGTGAAAGCCTCGCTGAACCCTATCGCGTAAAGGCCCCACCAAGATCGTTCTTCGAGCCGGCGAGTGGCACGATCACCTTCCGGAATGCCGACTCAGAGAAGCCGAGTGCAAATTACACGCGCCTAGGTAAGAGGGGGCGGGTTTCCCAATAAATGTCCGCGCACCCTCTCCCTTCGCCAGACGGGTCCTCACCGGAGGCATGCGGTTTCCCCGCCCCACCTTGTCGCAATCATCGTGGTTTACTTGTTCCCCGGTCCTGTCGTTGTTGTTGTCGTCGAGCAATTGTTGCAGTCGGTCTTGCCGTTATCCACCTGCCCGCTCGGTCCGGTCGTTGTGGTAGTCGTTGTAGTCCCGTTATCGTTGTGTGGTGGGTTTCCGCTATGTCCCTGTTCACTGGTGGTTGTCGTCGCAGTGCCTTTAGGATCGGCAAATGCGGGAGCGGAGGCGGCGAACGCAAGCGCCGTCGTGACGATAAGAATCGTTTTCATTTTATTCCCTCCTACAGTGCTGAGCTGATTTAAGACAGGCCGTATGTTACGCATGCCGCATCTTTTGAGCGCGGCACGGCCTCCCAATGCCACGCCAAACGATACATTAGACATAACTGAAATTAAAATGCAACGCATCCAAAAGTGGTAGACTAGTGCCCGTCCATAAACCGTTTTTTCCAATCCAGGTGAGGACGATAACAAGAAACAATTCTGCCCGGAATGTCAGACCCGCACTGTTGAAGGTGTGAGTAGCCGCGGTCATCGCCTCGCGTGCCATGATCAGCGGAAACCGCGGTTTCAGGTCGAAACACAACAGCCCGCAAACCGCCTAGATGTTCCATAAGCTATCTTATGCCAGATTGCACTGTAAGGGCTATTTAGTAATGCGACAGTTGGGCCAGTTAGAGATGCGACAGTCTCGCCTCTCGACGTGCTGGTCAATACCAACGTTGGGAGCAAGGATGGCGACTTCAGCC
>NZ_JAULSE010000023.1:0-78930 GCF_030518245.1 Rhizobium sp. CBN3 | reverse complement strand
CCACCAGGCTGAAGTCGCCATCCTTGCTCCCAACGTTGGTATTGACCAGCACGTCGAGAGGCGAGACTGTCGCATCTCTAACTGGCCCAACTGTCGCATTACTAAATAGCCCTTACAAACAAAAATCGCATAAGACTGATTATGGAACATGAGAGCGGATTTCCGACCCTTTGCTTTTGGCCACGAACCGTCTCTCCGCAATGGTCAGCAGGATTTATCGCCGAACGAGATTATCGGATAAAAGGCCGAGATGCCTAGTTCGGTCGGTCGAATGAAAGTAGCAGACTTTCCACTCCGCCCTCGATGACGTCTCGATACGGCAGAAAACCTGCGGACAGCGAACTACGAATAGCTATTTTGTTCTCTTTAGCGTGACAAATGAAACATTTGCAGTCGTCGGGAAAAAGCGAAGGAACCACGTTCAGCACATATGAGCGAAGCATAGCTTTCCCCAAGCCTCTCCCTAAGAACTGCACATCTCCGATAAATAAGTCGACCGCTACGCCGTCGTGCTCGCCCATCTCAGACGCGAATTCGGGATAGTCGCGAAGCAAATAGCACTGCAATTTTCCAAAAGGCTCCCCGTTATAACAAGCTATATGGCAATGGGTAGGATGGCGGGGATTCAGGCGTTCGGAATACTTCCTCTGAACTTCCTCGATCGTTATCGGCGTCTTCTGGTAGTGAGCACGCATATGAGGGTTATTTAGCCACTCACACAATAACGGAAAATCTGCCTCTGTCAGTGACCTGAAATCAATCATCTGGCTGTACCTTTAGGTCGATTGCTCGACAGGTTCGACTCGCACATCGCCCACGGGCATTCCAAACAAGGGGCATGGAAGCCCTGCGGTTTGTCACTCCTCAATCGGCGAGATGGGTTTTGTTGGTCTCTGGAGCTCCGACGCGGCGGCTGATGACGCTGCATCGGCCGTCCCGCCGGAGACATGCACCGTCGGAGTTGCAAACTGGATGCCCTTTTCGGCGAATGTCTTCTTCAGCATGGCAAGCGCCTTTCGGCGGACGCCAAACTGTTCGCCCGGTTTTGACATGAATTTCAGCCTGATCTGCACGCCATAATCCGCCATCTGCTCGATGCCCTGCATTTTCAAGGGCTCGATGATGTTGGGCCCGAGCTCGGCATCGTCCAGAAGCTCGACGCCAATGCGCTTGATGGTCTTGCGGACCTCCTCGAGGTCGCTGTCATAGTTCAGCGTAAGCGTAATGATGTCGATGACCCAGTCGCGGCTCAGATTTTGCACCGCGCCGAGTTCGCCGAATGGAACGATGGTGACAGGACCGCGGTGGTGTCGCAAGCGGATCGATCGCAGCGAAAACCCCTCGACCGTACCCTTGTATTTTGCCGCCTGGATATATTCTCCAATGCGGAAGGCATCGTCGAACAGATAAAACACGCCGGAGATGATGTCCTTGACCAGCGTTTGCGCACCGAAGCCGACAGCGATGCCGACGACACCAGCGCCAGCAAGCAGCGGCCCGATCTGAATGCCGACAGCATCCAGGATCATCAGGAAGCCGACAGCGCCGATCGCGAGGAACAGCACATTGCGAAGAATGGGAAGAAGCGTATTCAACCGCTGACGGCGGCGCGCCTCCGGCCCCTCCTGATGGCCTGCATTCACGCTTCGCGACGCCACTTCCATCTGCGTGTCGATCAGAGTGCTGACGAGCTTCCAGATGACGTCGGTCACCAGCAAGACGATCACGATCCGGATTCCCGCGCGGATCAGACGTGTGGTCACCGTCTCGGCTGCGGCAAGATCACCGAGATTGACATCCCACGCGCGGGCAATGAGCAGCGCGGCAACCACGATAAGGCCGTTGCGCAACGTCTGCATGATAACGACCGACCATCCCAAGACGGCCGGATCGTCCACTGAACGCTCATCCTGCGAATTTATGATGATGCGCCGAGTGATATCGCGCGCTACTGATACCGTCAGCGGCAGAAGCGCAATGACGATCACCGTCCAGAATGCAGCACGCAGTCCCGACACCCATAACAGCCACGAGAGAATAACGCTTGCGCTGAAGCCGACGCTGATCAGCCGGTTCACCGGCCGCCCGTCGGAACGGAACTGCCGCAGCCAAATCATCGCGATCAGCGCAATCGAGACGACCGCGAGCCATGCGGCGGTAAAAAGATCGACCAATATGGCCGGAGCCCCGATCGTTCGTATCACTTCGATGGTGGCCCAGCCGGCTGCCAACAGAGCGACCGTTGCAAGGAGCCAGTAGTACCAGAACCACGCAAGCGACGTCACAAGGGTCACAAGCCGCATATGCGGCAGGCGGGCGCCCGGCGCGATCACGATGCGGCCCACCAGCACGCCGAGGCGCACCATGAGCGCAGCTGACAGCAGAACGAGCGCAACATCGCGAAACACCGCGGGCCAGGGAAACAGGATAAAGGCGCCGAGGCTTCCGATGAGGTAGCCGATCAATGCGAGAAGCCCCATTGACAGCCGCCCGGCGTGCAGTTTGATCCGCTGCCGGACTGTGTCGGCAGGTGCGGTCAGTATAAAATGAAGGAGCCCTCGCCCCGACCACCAGGCGATGCGCTGCGCGAGAAATCCGCCTGCAACGAAGAGTGTGACCGCCAGGATCAGACCGACAGGGTCGATACGATTGTCTGTCTGGAAGAGCCGGATCGCCGCCTCGATCTGTCCCGGAAGGGTTGGAACTGCGTTGACGAGCGAGAGCAAGCGCTGGCGCAAATCCTGCAGTGAGGTCGCGATCGACGGCGGCGCTGGCTCTGGTGAGAGGGCGGCTGGCGGCGTGGGCTCCTGATTGCCGGGAACGATCCGATCGACCAGAGTGCGACCGGAATCGTCATTCGGCAATTCGATGATGACGCGGATCGGCGCCGAGGATCCGGATGACTCGGCCGAGGAAGCAGGATTGATGCCGATTGGCAGCAGCGTGGAAAACACGATCGTCAGGACTGTGAATATTTTCCGCAAGCGGTGGCGGTCGTCGTTGCTGCGCATGTGATCGTGATCCCCGGGACGGTGCCGCTTCTGCTCCAGAAGCTTGGCACTTGTGAAGCGTCACGCCATCTCCGTCAATCGACGAACCTGTCTGGCCGAGGCAGGCGGATCGTTGCCCAGCTGCGATCATTGCCGATCCTTGTCTCGCTGACGCATCATCGGGGCGCCCTCCCCGGGCTGCAGACTCCCTGCGGCACAGTGCTGGCTACGGTCGGTAATGTCACAAATGAATCTGGGGCAACAGCTGCGAGGTGCGGCCCGCAGTCAGACTACGGGCGGCACATCGGCTCGCCCCGAGTTGTCGGAGGACCGAGCGTCTCAGATGGTCAGCCCTTCACCACCGTCTCGTCTCAGAGGGGTGGCCGGCAAATCCGGCCAGCAAAACTCCGAACGGAAGGCTGCGAACGATTCTGGCGGCGATGAAAGCCGCGCCCGTGGCCAAGGCGAGCTTTGCCCAGGGATAGTTGCCGAGCTGGACATGGGCGCTTGCGTCAATCAGGTTTGCCTGGGCTCTCAGCGCCGATTCCGCATCCTCGCGCAGGATGCCGATCCGGGCGCGCAACAGCCTTACTTCATGCTGTAGGAGGTCGAGATCGTGGTCGGCCTTCTCGCGCGCAGTCGCGGTGGCGGCGTCGGCAAACGGCGGCTCACCTTCCGCGACCAGCTCATCGGGATCCGGCGGAAGGAAACCGTCGCGATTGATGGATGATTGCATGGACGTCTCCTCAATTATTCAGCAGGGGCGAACGAGGCCGGCTCCTCATGCCGACACATCAGTGATCATGTCGGAATCCCTGACTTTGGCTCGACCCGCCTTGCGACTGCGTCTGCGTTTGCCGGCCAGGATCGGTCGATGGCGAGCCGCCTCCGGGATAGGTATAGGCGCGGACCTTGGCGCTTCCATGCGTGGTGTCGCGCATCGCCACCGGTCGGGTTTCATCTTCGGATGATGTTTCGAACGCGCTTTCGGACACGGCCAGGTCGTCCGCGGCTCTGCCGCCACGGGCTGTGCCGGCAAAACCGGTATTCGCCCCGCCTTCCCGGCCGCTTTCCGATAACCAGAGATCTGCCCTCTCATCAATGTCGATGCTGCCCTCGTCGTCGAGAATATCGTGAACGGTCTCATAGAGCGCGTCGTCGATATCGTTGACTTGAACGAGGAAGCCGCCTCGCCGCAGCCCTTCTGCGTACATCGCGCGATCTTCATCCGGGAAGAAGAAGTCGGCCAGCGCGTCGAAGAAGCCGCTGCGGTCGTCGCTTATGGCGCCGGCATTCTTTCCATCCGCTTCATAGCCCGGCATCAATCTGATCCTCGCGACCGGCACACCTGCGTCCTCGAGACGGGAGATCGCAGATTCGGCTTCGGACCGGCTGTCGAAAAATGCGGTAAGACTGCCGCCGCCCATCGGGCCTGAAGAGCCCGGGTTGGTATCGTGGTGAATGTTGCTCACGGAACGCTCCTCTCGATGTCTCGTTCCAGCCGTCGACCCGACGCCTGGTTTCTGACTTGAAGAACCGGCAGCCGAGATGAATGTTCCACGGCAGTGGGGCGGATCGGCGGCATTCCATGGCAGTTCCATAACTTTTCCGCCTGTCCTTTTTCAGATACACCAGGCAGTGAATCGCACCGTCTGTTCCAGCCTTCGGCGGTTGACGTCAAACCATCGAGACGCTAGCACGGCTTTCGACGCATTGGGGACATTTCATATGGACATCTTCACGGCAGCCGGTCTGACGGCTTTGCTGCAGGTCATTGCTATCGACCTTGTTCTTGCCGGCGACAACGCCGTGGTTATCGGTCTCGCCGCTGCCGGCCTCGAGGCCACGCAACGGCGCAAGGCGATCATCGTCGGCATTCTTGCCGCGACGGTTCTGCGTATTCTCTTCGCCAGTGTCGCCGTCTATCTGTTGGCGATCGTCGGCCTGCTGCTGGCCGGCGGCCTTCTGCTGCTTTGGGTCTGCTGGAAGATGTGGCGCGAGCTTCGCAACGGCCATAACGAGGATCAGATAGCGGAAAGCGGCAAAGGCGCGCCGAAAAAGACCTTCTTCCAGGCGGCAACCCAGATCGTCATTGCCGACGTTTCGATGTCGCTCGACAACGTGCTCGCCGTTGCCGGTGCTGCGCGCGAACATCCGAGCGTCTTGGTCATCGGCCTCGCCCTGTCAATCGCGCTGATGGGTATTGCCGCGAACCTGATCGCCCGGCTGCTCGGCCGCCATCGCTGGATCGCTTATATCGGTCTGCTGATCATCCTCTACGTCTCGCTCGACATGATCTATCGCGGCGCCGTCGAGGTTCTTCCCTATATGCAATGACCTGTCCCAGGGTCGGGGCTCAATCCCCGATCCTGCTGCACGCGTGTAAGCATGCTGCAGCGCTGGGTTAAGCGAGAAACTCGGTCTCGAAGCTCATCTGATCAAACGCCGGCACCACGTGGTCCGGCGTCTGCGCCATCACTGCATCATAATCCAGCGGCGTATGCATGTGGGTGAGAATCGCCCGTTTCGGTTTCAGCCGGCCGATCCAGTCGAGCGATTGTTCCAGCGACAGATGGCTTGGATGATAGGTGTACTGCAGGGCGTCGATGATCAACACGTCGAGATTTCGCAGTTTCTCGACAGTCTGCGGCGGGAAATCGCTGATATCGCTGCAATAGGCTACATCACCGATGCGGAAGCCGAGCGAATTGATATCGCCATGCTGCTGGATATGCGGAAAAAAATCGATCTTGCCGCCGGGGCCGCGGATTTCGACGGGTTCGTCAAGATTTTCAATGACGACAGGCAGCACGATCGGTGGATAATTGCTGCCCGGCGGCGTCTCCAGGCAATAGCCGAAGGCTTCACGCAGCCTGTCCATCGTAAATTGGTCGGCGTAGATCGGCACTCGCCGGCGCGTATTGTGAAAATAGCCGCGCAGATCGTCGATGCCGTGAATATGATCAGCATGCGGATGGCTGTAGAGCACCGCATCGACATGGTCGGCCCCTGCCCTGATCATCTGCTCGCGAAAATCCGGTCCGGTGTCGATGACGACGGTCGTCACGCCGCCATCAGGAGCGAATTGCTGCACCATGAATGAGGCGCGCGTGCGCCGATTCCTTGGGTTGTCGGGGTTGCAGGCGCCCCAGTCGCCGGTGATACGCGGCACGCCAGGTGACGACGAACAGCCGAGAATGGTGAAGCGCCGCCGATAGAGCACCTGCTAGATCCTTGGCATTTTCGAGAACAGGCGCAAAGCGTTCTCCGTCGTGATCCGTGCGACGTCGGCATAGGAAAGGCCGATCGTCTCGGCGAGCACTTCGGCCGTATCGACGACATAGGACGGCTCGTTGCGCTTGCCGCGCCAGCGCTTCGGCGCGAGATAGGGCGCGTCCGTTTCCACCAGCAGCCGTTCATGCGGGATCGTCTTGGCGATCTCACGCAGTTCTTCCGATTTCGGGAAGGTCAGAATGCCTGAGAAAGAGATGTAACCGCCGAGTTCGACACCGGTCCGCGCCAGATCCGGCCCCGCCGAGAAGCAATGCAGGATGAAAGGGAAGGCCCCCTTCCCCGTTTCCTCGGTCAGGATGTCAGCCATGTCGGCATCGGCGCTGCGGCTGTGGATGACGAGCGGAAGCTGCGTTTCCCGAGCCGCGGCAATATGGCGGCGAAAGCCGGTCTGCTGGTCCTCAGGTGTCTGCGTGTCGTAGAAATAATCGAGGCCCGCTTCGCCGATCGCCACCACTTTCTCATGCGCTTTCGCCAGGCGCACCAGCTCTTCGGTTTGAATGTCCAACTCGTCGCCGGCATTGTTCGGATGGGTGCCGACGGAGCAGAACACCGACGGATATTTCTCCGTGATGGCGAGCAGCCCGTCGAGCTTGCGCACGCGCGTCGAGATCGTCACCATCTGCTTGACGCCGGCTTGGTGGGCGCGCGTGACGATCTCGTCGCGCTCCGCCTCGAAATCGGCGAAATCAAGATGGCAATGGGTATCGATCAGCACGGCCTCAGGCCTCCGGAGCCACATAACGCGGGAAGACCGGCGCCGGCGCTTCGAGCGCCGTCCTGGCAACGAGGCGGCCAGCTTCGCCAAGCGCGGCAAAATCTCGGCTGTCGGCAGGCGCGGCGACGAGATCGAGCAACTTGCCCGATGATTCCGGCATGAAGGGCTGCAGCAGGATGGCGATCTGGCGCACCACCTCGGCCGTGACGTACAGCACCGTGGCCATCCGCGCCGGATCCGTCTTCTTTAGCGCCCATGGCGCCTGGCCGGCGAAATAGCGGTCAGCCTCCGAAACGACTGATATGATCGAGGCGAGCGCGCGATGGATGAGCTGCTTGCTCATGTCCTCGCGCGTCGATGCATGCAGCGCGTCGGCCTGGGCCAGCATCGCCTTGTCCTCGTCGGTCAGCGGACCGCATTCCGGAATCTTGCCGTCGCAATTCTTGACGATCATCGACAGCGACCGGCTGGCGAGGTTGCCGATGCCGTTGGCGAGATCGGAATTGATGCGCGTGCCGATCGCCTCTTCGCTATAGCTGCCGTCCTGACCGAAGGAGACTTCGCGCAGGAAGAAGTAGCGCACCTGGTCGAGGCCGAAATGGTTCACCAGATTGACCGGATCGACGACGTTGCCGAGCGACTTCGACATCTTCTCGCCCTTGTTGAGCAGAAAGCCGTGGGCGAAAACGCGTTTCGGCAGCGGCAGCTTAGCCGACATCAGGAAGGCCGGCCAATAGACCGCGTGGAAGCGGATGATGTCCTTACCGATAATGTGCACATCCGCCGGCCAGTACTTCGCTCTCGGGCCATTCTTGTCCTCGAGATAGCCCGTCGCCGTGATGTAGTTGGTCAGCGCGTCCACCCAGACATACATGACATGCGAAGGGTCGTTCGGCACCTTGATGCCCCAGTCGAAGGTCGTGCGCGACACCGACAGGTCCTTGAGGCCCGACTTGACGAAGGAGATCACCTCGTTGCGGCGCTCGGCCGGACCGATGAAATCGGGATTGGCCTCGTAATGGGCAAGCAGCCTGTCCTGGTATTCGGAAAGCTTGAAGAAATAGCTTGCCTCTTCCACCCACTCGACGGGCGTGCCCTGCGGGCCGTAACGCACGCCGTCGGCGCGCAGCTCCGTCTCGCTTTCCTGGTAGTAGGCCTCGTCGCGAACCGAATACCAGCCGGCATAGCTGTCCTTGTAGATGTCGCCATTGTCGGCCATCAGTTTCCAGATATTCCGCGACGTTTCGTGATGACGCTCCTGCGTAGTGCGGATGAAGTCATCGTTCGAGGCGTTGAGCAGCTTCGCCATTGCCTGGAATTCGCCGGAGTTGCGGTCGGCAAGCGCCTGCGCGGAGATCCCCTCGGCCCGCGCCGTCTGCTGCATCTTCTGGCCGTGTTCGTCGGTGCCCGTCAGGAAGAAGACATCCCTGCCGTCCAGGCGCTGGTAGCGCGCCATCGCATCCGTCGCGATCAGCTCATAGGCGTGGCCGATATGCGGCTTGCCGTTGGGATAGGAAATCGCGGTGGTGATGTAGAAAGGTGTCTTGTCTGTCATGGCGGCCAATGTCCGGCTTATTCTATCAATGGTTAGCCGCTCTTAGCGCATGTCACCGTCAAGCGAAACATCAAGTTTCGCTGCGGTCCATGATTTCCAGGACACGGGGTCGTGAGCTTGACTCCGTCTCGCACGCAATTTACCGGTCGTCAGAAAGAGAGGCGGGACCGAACGACGTGCCAGTTTTCACCTACCACAATCCCGGTGGCCGGGCGCCGTTGGAGGCGCTTGCTTGACATTCGAGCCTCTCTATTCAATTTCGGGACTGTTTGTAGGCGCCCTTGTCGGCATCACCGGCGTTGGCGGCGGTTCGCTGATGACACCCCTGCTGGTGCTGCTCTTCGGCGTCCATCCGGCAACTGCCGTCGGCACCGATCTTCTCTATGCTGCGATCACCAAGACAGCGGGCACCGCCGTTCACGGCGTGCATGGGCGTGTCAACTGGAAGATCGTCGGCAGTCTCGCCGCCGGCAGCGTCCCGGCCGCCTTGCTGATGCTCTGGCTGCTAGCAGGTGTCGATCGCAAGAGCATCGGCGTGACCAACACCATTACATCAGCCCTCGGTTGGCTTCTCGTCATGACCGCGATCATGCTGATCTTTCGCGGCCCGATCCTTCAATTGGCGCGCCGCGCCATCGGCGAACGCACGCCGCCGCGAGCGACGACCATTCTTGCCCTAACCGTCATTCTCGGATTCTGTCTCGGCGTGCTTGTCACCTTGACCTCGGTTGGCGCCGGTGCACTGGGGGTGACGATCCTGCTCGTGCTCTATCCGAGGCTCGATGTGCGCGAAATCGTCGGCTCCGACATCGTCCACGCCGTACCCCTGACCCTGATTGGCGGCACCGGCTATTGGCTGATCGGCGAGATCGATTGGGCGATGCTCTTTGCCCTGCTCATCGGCTCGATTCCCGGTATCATACTGGGAAGCCTTCTGGCGCCGAGGCTGCACGAACGCATCATTCGCATTGTTCTTGCCGTGACACTTGGCGTCGTCGCATGGAAGCTGCTGGCCGGTTGATCCGTTAGAATCTTGGCTGCCTGATATCGGCGAGGATACTGATGATCGTCTGCTTGCGGTCGAGATTGTAGGCATCGGAGACGGTAAGTCGCTCGGTAACCTCCGAGTAGAGCCGTGCCAGCCGTTCGGCCGCGGCGATCTGTCCCTCGCCTGCCGCCGCGCGAGCGCGGCTCATGATGTCGTCGCCGACGTGGCTGACGAAGAAATCGAAAATCGTATCGCTTTCCTTGCCCGAAAGCGTCTCGGCCAGCCGGTGCATCGCCTTGCGGGCGGCTGGCCCCTCGGCGGAAAGCACCTCGTCATAACCGGCGATGATTTCGCTGCCGCCATAGTTCAAGAGCTTCAAGGCTTCGCCGACACTGCCCTTGGCCGCCGAAAGCACGCTGCCCTCGCCTGTTATGCCGAGATGGGCAAGGGCCGCAACGAGTGCCTCGTCGGCAAGCGGCGCCAGTTTCAGCGGCAGGCAGCGCGAGCGGATGGTCGGCAGCAACCGCCCCGGCGCATGCGACAGCACCAGGAACAGCGCCCGCTTCGGCGGCTCCTCGAGGATCTTCAGAATGGCGTTGGCCGCATTGCGGTTCATGTCGTCGGCCGGGTCGATGATGACGATTCGCCAGTTGCCGGTGCCTGAGGTCTGCGAGAAGAACTTGCCGGCGCGGCGCACCTCGTCGACGGTGATCGCCGATTTCACCCTGCCTGTCTTTTCGTCAACCGGCCGGGCGAGATGCAGGAGATTATGCGAGGCGCCGGAGGCGATCTGCCGGCTGACGGCGGAAGCGGGATCCGGATCGCCAATCTTCTCCGGCGCCGCGTCGGGATCGGGATGCGAGAGCACGTGGTTTGCGAAGCGGAAGGCGAGCGTCGCCTTGCCGATACCCTCCGGCCCTTCGATCAGAATGGCGTGATGACCCTTGCCGGATCGGTAGGACTGGGCAAGGAAGGATTCCGCCTCCTCATGGCCGAACAGCCTGGTATTTTCGGCGGGCCAGATGGCGCCGTCCAGCAGTCCCGGCCGATCTTCACTCATAATGGGCGGCTTCCGGCATCCGAGCGCGGTCTGCGGGCGACATCAGCCGCTTGACGATCGCCAGAATTTCGGCGGCGATCGCCTCTTCCGTCTGCATGGCGTCGACCACGTGGCAGCGCTCCGGCTCGCGGGCGGCGATATCGAGAAAGGCTTCGCGCCGTTTTTCGTGCGTTTCGAGTCGCTCCTTTTCGAAGCGATCGGGACCGTCCGAAGCGTTGCGCTTCTGCGCCCGCTCCAGGCCGATCTTCGCGGGAATATCCAATATCAAGGTGCAATCCGGCATGACGCCGTTGATGGCGACCCGCTGCAGCATCTCAATGAAATCGGGCTCAAGATTGCCGGTGATGCCCTGGTAGACACGCGAGGAATCCATGAAGCGGTCGCAGAGCACGATCTTGCCTGATGTCAGGGCCGGCCGGATCACCTCTTCGACGTGATCGTTGCGCGCCGCCGCAAAGAGGATCGCCTCCATCCGCGTGCCGAAGGCCTCGGCAGCGCCTGACAGAAGCACATGGCGCACGGCTTCCGCGCCCGGCGACCCGCCCGGTTCCCGCGTCACCAGCACGTCATGCCCTTCGCCTTTCAACGCTTCAGCGAGGCGGCGGATCTGCGTGGATTTCCCCGCGCCTTCCCCGCCTTCAAACGTAACGAACAGTCCCGTACCGGATGACAATGACAACTTCCCGCATTCCGGACGCCGCACGCCCGCGCGCCCCGCCTCTTCTATCTATCCGAAGACATCGGGAAGGAAAACCTTTCGCGGCGGCGACATAATCACCTTCCCCGCAAATTGTATCAGAAGGTCAGGCATTCAAGTCTGGAGCATGACTGTGCGGCAACGACACGCGGGAAAAGAAACGCTGCGCGCAAGAGCCTCATCCCGGCGTTCAGCCGGGGGCGGACTTGTCCCAGAGCCAGGAGAAGAACAGCGATTCGCCGAGTTCCAGCACGGCGTCGACCGCCCGGCTGCTGAGCGAGCCCTCGCCGACCGCCTGCGCGGTATAGAGCGGCACTTCCCTGAGCAGCCGGCTGCCGGCGAAAATCCTGAGCGTGCCGGCCTGATAATCCGGCTTCACCGGCGCCATCAGCGGCCAGTGATAGACGATGCGCGCCGAAAGCCGGTCGGGGTTGCTGATCGGAATATAGACACTGACCGGCACCTTGGCGACGAGATCGACGGTGCGCGCCGAGCCGCCATAGACGCTGGCTGCGCCGATCACTTCATGCTCGGTGAAGATCTGACGGCTCTCGAAGGCAGTCAGCCCCCATTCGAGCACGCGCTTGGCCTCCTCGGTCCGCTCCTTGTCGGAAGCGATGCCGGCAAGCGCCAGAAACAGCCGCCGGCCGTCGCGCTGGACCGACGCGACGATCGAATAACCTTCTCCCTCGGCAAAGCCGGTCGCAAGGCCGTCGGCGCCGAGATCGAGCCCGAGCAGCGGATTGCGGTTGCGCTGGAAGATCTTGTTCCATTCGAAATCCAGCTGCGCGAAATAGGGATAGAGATTGGGATAGGACTGCTGAAGGGCAGCGGCAAGCGTCACCATCTCGCGCGCCGTCACTTTGCTCTTGCCGTCCGGAAGGCCGGTGGAATTGCCGAACACCGCTTTCTCCATCCCGAGTTCGCGGGCGCGGCGGGTCATCGACTGCGCGAATTGCTGCTCGCTTCCGGCCATCCCCTCGGCGAGGATGATGCAGCTGTCATTGGCGCCCTGGATCGCGACGCCCTTGATCAGATCCTCGACGCGCACGCGTGATTTGAGGGCCGCAAACATCGTCGCCGTCCTTGACGGCGCGCCGCCGGTGCGCCAGGCATATTCGGAAACGGGATATTCGGTATCGAGCGTGATCTGACCCTTGGTCACTGCCTCGAAGACCAGATCCATCGTCATCAGCTTGGCGAGCGACGCCGGCGAAAAGCTCTGATCCTCATTCTTGGCGAGAAGCACCGTGCCGGTGGAGGCCTCGATCATATAGGCCTGCGCCGCCTTGGTGGCAAAACCGGCTGCGCCCCCATCGGCGGCATGTGCGCCGGCGGCGAGCGGCATCAGACATGCAAGCAGACGAAGCACAGGCCTCAGCATCGCAATTCCCATCGGTCAACGGCGTTTTGAGAAGGTTAGAGCGCGGCGAAATTCGATGCAATCGCCATGCTCAACGCGCTGCCGATTTTGCCTGCTGGCGCTTGGCCGAGGCAAGGATGGAAGCCTTTGTCAGCCCGTCATTGCGCACCATCACCGCATCGAAGGCGAGATCGACCGTTATCGTTTTTACCGCCTCGTTCTGGTAGCCGAGAGCGAGGGAAGGCTGAGAACCGCCATAGGGCCGCTCATAGGGCATGGGACCGATCTCCGGCAGCACGACCATCTGATCGAAGCCCGGCGAGGCATTGGGGGAAGAAGCCGGCGGCGCCACCAGAACATGGACGGCCGGCGCAAGGCCGGGCGCCGCATTGTAGCGCGCGCTCGGCGTCGAGCCGGCATAGGAGGTCGCCGACATCGGCACCGGCACATTAGCCGGCGTCCCGTAGTCTTCGGCGTTCTGCAACTGATCGCGGGTGATCTTGTGGCTGTTGGATGCGACCATCACGCCGGTTGCGATCTGCCCTTCCGGATTGATGCCGGGAATGCGGCTGCCCTTCGGCACGTAGGAGGCCATCAGATAGGGCATGTCATGGCCGTCCATGCGGGCGCGGCCGACATATTGCACGCGCACCTTACCGGTGCCGCTGTGCTGCAGATCCAGCATGTCGGCCGTCTTGTTGGAAAGGTCAATGATGCGGCCTTCGTGATAGGGACCGCGATCGTTGACGCGCACGACGATGGAGGAGCCGTTCTCGAGATTGGTGACGCGGGCGTAGCTCGGCAGCGGGAAGGTCGGATGCGCGGCAGAAAGATGCATCTGGTCATACACTTCACCATTCGCCGTCAGCCGCCCGTGAAAGGCCGAGCCGTACCAGGAGGCAACGCCGACCTTGTTATAGGCGAAATCTTCCTTCGGATAGTACCACTTGCCCTTCACCTCATAGGGGTTGCCGACCATGTAACGGCCGCCGCCCTTGGGGATATTGTTGCCGGTGGCGACGCGGGGGCTGGCCTTCACGCCATATTCGGATTCGGAGAAATATTCTTTGCCGTGGGCTCTTTTTTTCGGCACCCCCTGTGTCGTGCCGCATGCCGCAACCGTCGCACACATCGCCGATATCGCCAACCACCGCGCTGTCGTTGCGAAAGACGCCCCGTATTCCAGTTTCATGTGCCCCACGCCGCTCAAAGATCGTTATGGTTAAGGAACTCTGCCCCATCCTGGGTCAATAACGCCTTATCCCCGCCCGCCTAACGAGACTTTAATCTTGCTGAGTTCGTGGCAAATTTACGAACGATTTCGCAGCGATAGCGACAATTCCAACGATTATGGTTTATAAATTGCTAACGCGAAGTCTCCGCCCTGGCCTCCCGCTGTTGCAATGAGAGCCGAAATCGGCGTGCCGATGCGGAGCACATGGTAAACGTTGGCGGGATTTTAGAGGTCGGGAAGTACCGGATCGACACACCGACGATAGCAGCAGCTGTTCTAAGGACGCTGGCTGCAACTGGCGCCTTCGTCCCAAGGTAGTAGATCGGCTTTTGCTCTCTTGTTTGCGTGTCCTTCACGGCAATGGCATCGGCCGTCACTCCCTTAGGGCGTGTAGTTTGTTGCTTGACTCAAAGTGGAGTAGAAAGTTTATTTGCAGCGTTGGGTCGCAGCCCGGCGTCCTTTCCACGCTCATCTTTAGGAGACGAGCCATGGCAAATCACAAACCAATAGTGCCTGACGTGTCGGTCCACGACTACGCACCAGCGGAGGCCATCGAAGGAAACCTTCTCGACAACGCCTCGGATTCCGACGGCGATCTGCTCCAGGTTCAGTTCGTCAACGGAATGAGAATTCCTAATAAGGCAGGCGAGCCGGGGTATCTTACCATCGAGGGTGAGCACGGAACGCTGACGATTTGGAGCAACGGCAGCTATAGTTACACGGTCAATGATCCGAGCGCGCTTGAGCCCGGCGGGATCTTCGGCGAGAATTTTTCATTCAAGATCTCCGATGGAAAAGGCGGCACGGATGTCGGCAGTCTCAACATCGGAGTCCACACTCCTCCGCAAGGGCAGTATTCGATCGATTTCGAGGATGCTCCCACGGAATATCCCGGGCTGCCTGACATCGCCTCGGGCTATGCAGGATTCAAGTTTGGCGACAAACTCGATGGCAACCTTTGGGCGGTCGCCGAATCCGCCGGCAACGAGTACGTTGTCACCAATCCCTATAATCCGTTTTTCGAACGTGTTGATGGCAAGCTCTTCACCATAGAGGGCGTCGACGTCGCAACCAATTTCGACCCCGCCTATGAAGGTGTCGATGCTCTCGTAACCTTCGAGGGTTATATCGGTGGCAACAAGGTGAGTGAGATGTCGCTGACGGTCTATGGTGACACCATTGCCGATGGCCAGCACATTTCGTTGGCAGCGCTGGGAGCGGTCGATTTTATCCGCTTCGATATTCAGCCCGACCTCGAGCCGACGGGCTTTCCACAGCTCGCATTTGACAACTTCACCGTCCTGGTCTGACGGCGGCAGAGAGAAGCGGCTCTCATAGCCGCTTCTCTGCAGAACAAGTTGACGCTGCCATCAAAGCTGCTAAAAAGCCGGCCTGTGAGTGAATGGGCAGCAAATCGGCAGAAACCACCGATCCACCGGAAAGACCGAAACGGACTTTCTTCAGGCTTCCCAAATACTTGGAAGAGTGTCCGAGTGGTTTAAGGAACCGGTCTTGAAAACCGGCGTGCGGGAAACCGTACCGTGGGTTCGAATCCCACCTCTTCCGCCATTTTGCAATTTTCTCCATCAGACCAGCCGGCGGATCAGTCGCGGCCACTATTCAAGCATGACGATCGCCTCGACTTCGAACAGCATCGGATCGATTGCAAGTTTGGGAACGGGGACAAGGGTCTGGGCCGGGAGTGCGTCGCCGAACACGTCTTTGACGTTCCGCGTCAGCACCTCGAGCTTGGACATATCGTGATCGACCACAAAGACTGTCAGCTTGGCGACCTGATCCGGCCTTGCGCCGAGGCCGTCGAGAGCGCTGCGCAAATTTGCGTAGGCCTGCTTAACCTGTACGGCGAAGTCCGCCGACAAGGCTCCCATGCTGTCCTGGCCGCCCTGTCCGGAGATATAGGCCAGCCGGGCGCCGCGGGGGACGATCACTGCCGTGCTATAGCCATTCCGCGTGGGATCGTAGAGGTTTTTTGGATTGACGATAGTCAGCTTGAGGTCACCCTCATTCGCCGTCGTCGCGTTGGGAATTCCTGTGGTCATGATGATCAGCCCTCCGATGAGCAGATGTTTGATTGCGTGTGACATGATGTTCTTTCGGCCGTGAGGACTGCGAAGAACCATCCTGGCCGCCTGCTGGATTGCGCTTTTAACTCTTCGGCAACAGAGTGACTCGTACAACGTACGACTCCATCGCATCGTACATTGTACGAGTCAACTGCGAGGATCGACATCCGTCGCTGCGCCGGCTTAAATCGATGTCCCGATCTTTTAGGAAAGACACATGGCAGCCAAACGCGACGGCACTCAGGGTAAACGGCCTCACCGGAAAGCTGCCCCGGTCTCCTCCGTACAGGAACCGCCTCTTTCGCTCGAACGGATCGTAGCGACCGCGGTCGAACTGCTGGATGCCGAAGGCGTCGAGGGATTGAAGATGCGTCGGCTGGCCGATCGCCTCGGCTCGGGCGCGATGAGCCTCTATTGGCACGTCGCCAACAAAGAGGAGGTTTTTGATCTCGCGCTCGACTCGGTGCTCGAATATCGCGGACCGTCGCAAATGATCGAATCGCCGGATTGGCGTCAGGCGGTCTTTCATATGCTTGAAGACTGGCGCGCCAGCATGCTGCGCCATCCCTGGTCGGCGTCGCTGTTGCCGCGCCGGGCGCTCGGCCCGAACATCCTCGGTCGTCTGGAGCTGCTGGGCAGGGTCTTATCCAGAGCCGGTGTCGAGGAGGCGGATTTGAACGGCGCGATATGGTCCCTCTGGAACTATGTGATGGGCGCGACCATCACTCGTGCGAACTTCGACCTTTCGGACGAAGACATGTTCGCCGGGCAGCAGCGCCTTGCTCATCTCAGCGCAGAATACCCGACGATCGAGCGTGCTCGTCTGCTGTTGGACAATGACTGGGACGGCGTCTTCAGGAAAGGCCTGGACTTCCTGCTTGACGGGCTTGTTCCGAGCCGATGAACAAAGGCTCAGCTCCCGAGTTGATCAGCAAAGCTGGGTCAGAAAACATCCGTTCACGACAACATCGAGTAGATCAGCGCACCGATGGAACCCCAGAAAATAACCGGCGTCAGTATCATCCCCACAACGAAGATTTTGGTCACCGCTAAACTCCGCAAATTCGTTCCACCGCGAAAACCTATTGCAGCGACCGAGGGTTTGGTATCGGCATGAAGTCCGGGTCGGATCGGACCTTGGTCTCAGTCTCGACGGCGCTCTGCTTCAACGACCGCGGCGGTAAGTCGCGGCGGCGATGGCGAGTGCCGCGGCGATCGCCATGGCTGCGACGGCAAAGGTGATCTGCATCCCTGAGTGAATGGCCTCGGGGCCTGCCACGGCGACATCCGATGTTCCCGATGCTCGCGCGAATACCGCACCCATGACGGAGGCGCCGGTAATCAGGCCGAGATTGCGCGACAGGTTGAGCGCGCCCGAGATGACGCCGCGCTGGTCAGGGCCGACATCCGCCATGACGGCGGTGTTGTTGGCCGCCTGGAACAGCTGATAGCCGGGCGTCAGGATGGCGATGGCGGCGATGTAGCCGGCCATTCCGGGAAGCACGGCAAGTGCGATGGCGCCCGCCGCCATGGCGATGAGGCCTGCGGCGATCACGAATGGCGTGTCCAGGCGATCGACCAGGCGGCCGGCCGGGACTCCAGCAAGGATGGAGATGACAGGGCCGATCGACATGACGGCGCCAACTGCGGCCTCGCTGAGCCCGAGCGCAAAGGAGAGATAAAACGGGCCGACCACCAGCGTTGCCATCATCACCGTCGAGATGAGCGCGTTCATGACCAGGCTTGCGCTCAGCACCGCATTGCGGAACACCGCCAGCCGGATCAGCGGTGAAGCGGCTTTCCTCTCGGCGAAGACGAAGAGACCGATCCCGAAAAAAGCCGCCGTCAGCAAGGTGAGATTCAGCAATCCAAAGCTGCCCCGCCCGGTCGTCATCGCCAGCGCATAGGCGGAGAGCGCCAGGGCAAGCAGCAAGGTGCCTGCCATGTCGAAACCGGCGCGCTCTGTTTTCCCAATGTTGCCGTCGGCAGGCAGAAAACGATAGGCGAGAGTGAAGGCGACGATGCCGAGCGGCACGTTGACGAGAAAGATCGCCGGCCAGCCGAACCCGGCAATCAGAGCGCCGCCCAGCGACGGGCCGAGAGCGGTGCCGATCGCCGACATGGTTGCGAGCAGCCCCATGGCGCTGCCGGTCCTCGCCTTCGGCACGGTTTCGCCGACAAAAGCCATGGTCAGGGCCATCATGATGGCCGCGCCGAGACCCTGCAGCGCCCGCGCGGCGATCATCAGCCAGAGCGCGGGCGCAAGCCCGCAGAGGACAGAGGCCAGCGTAAACAGCAGGATGCCGATGAGCAGAAGCCGTCTGCGGCCGGTCATGTCGCCAAGCCGCCCGACGCTGACGATCAGCGTGGTGATGGCAAGAAGATAGGCCAGGACTATCCACTGCACCTCCTGGAAGGAGCCGCCGAATGCCTGCGCCAGGGCCGGCAGACCGATATTGGCGATGCTGGTGCCGAGTGACGGCAAGAGCATGGAGAGGCAAAGGCTGCCGAGTCCCCAGCGGACGGAATAGGGGCGTTCGGCGACTGCCTCGCCCTGTTCTGCAATGATCGGGTTCAACAGGACCTCCATGTTCACGCTCCTGGAAAGGGAGCCAGCGAACCCTAATCCTGCAACTGGCATGGCGGAACGCGCAGCATTTGCACTTCATTCATGCGTCTAGCGCCACATCACTGCGAAACTGTGTTATACCGCATGCATGTCGACTCCTGACCTCAACCTGCTTGTCACCCTTGATGTCTTGCTCGCCGAAGGCAGCGTCGCCCGTGCGGCCGAGAGGCTACGGCTCAGCCCATCGGCCATGAGCCGGGCGCTCGCGCGATTGCGCGAGGCCACGGGCGATCCGCTGCTGGTGCGCGCCGGCCGCGGCCTGGTTCCGACACCCCGGGCGCTCGAGCTGCGCGAGCGGGTCGGCCGCATCGTCGAGGATGCTCGGGCGGTTCTGCGTCCTGGCGAAGCGCTTGATCTCGGCAAGCTCGTCCGGACGTTCACGCTGCGCGCCAGCGAAGGTTTTGCCGAAAGCTTCGGCCCCGATCTCATTGCCCGCCTCGGCAAGCAAGCCCCTGGCGTGCGGCTGCGTTTCATGCAGAAACCGGACAAGGACAGCGCACCGTTGCGTGACGGAAGCGTCGATCTGGAAACCGGTGTCGTTGGCGAGACGATGGGACCGGAGGTGCGGGCGCAGGCCCTGTTCCGCGACCGCTTCATCGGTGTCGTACGCACCGGCCATCCGCTTTGCCGCGATGAGATCACGCCCTCCCGTTACGCGGCCGGCGGCCATATTGCCGTCTCGCGGCGCGGGTTCGACAAAGGAGCGATCGATGACGCTCTGAATGCGCTCGGGCTGGAACGGCAGGTCGCCACCGTCGTCGGCGGCTTTTCCACGGCGCTGGCGCTCGCCCGCGCCTCGGACATGGTCGCCAGCGTTCCTGAACGGCACACGGCAGGCTTGCGGGCGGGAATGCACAGTTTCCCCCTTCCCGTTCCGACGCCGGAGCTCACGGTTTCATTGCTTTGGCACCCGAGGATGGATGCCGATCCCGCGCATCGCTGGCTGCGCAGCTGTGTTCGTGAGGTCTGTTCAGCCGCGGATCGGGGGCAGGAGAACGAGAATCCGACGGGATGGGACGGGGCTGGTAATTGACTCTCCCCTGTCGTCGTGTTTTCCCCCTCGCATCATCAAGCGAGGATATCATGGCCGAGGACATTATCGTAAAGGACAGCAACGGAACCCAGCTTCACGACGGCGATTCCGTGACGTTGATCAAAGACCTCAAGGTCAAGGGCACCTCTGAGACGCTGAAGCGTGGAACCTTGGTCAAAGGCATTCGTCTGACCGACAATCCCGGCGAGATCGAGTGCAACACCAAGCAGGTCAAAGGCCTCGTGCTGAAAACGGAGTTCCTGAAGAAGGCGTAGCATCTACCTGCGGCGGCCCGTGGGTCCGTGGCTGCAACTTACGGCACTTCCTCGGTGATCACTTCGAAGCGGGAAAGCGTCGCCGGGCCGAAAGCCGTCGACATCGCCACGTCGGTCGCATCACGGCCTGTCGCCATCAGAATTCTGCCGATACGCGGGGTGTTGTGGCGGGCATCGACCGTATGCCAGTGCCCGCCGAGAAAGACCTCGAACCAGGCACTGAAATCCATTGGATTCGGATCGGCGGGAACGCCGATATCGCCGAGGTAACCGGTGCAGTATCTGGCAGGAATATTCATGCATCGACAAAGCGCGATGGCGAGATGGGCGAAGTCGCGGCAGACGCCGCTCTTATCGGTGAAGCCGCCATGTGCGGTTCTGAGAACGTCGGCCTTCTGATAATCGAAGGTGATGTGGTCATGCACGAAATCGCAGATCGCCTGCACGCGCGCCCAGCCGAGGGGCGTTGATGAGAAGGTCGCCCAGGCGAAATCCGAAAGCCTGTCTGTGTCGCAGTAACGGCTGCCGAGCAGAAAGACGAGCACCTCGTCGGGCAGATCCTTGATTGCGTGCTGCACGGCCTGGACGGGAACGATGTCGGCCTGCCCCGTGTCATAGATCTCGAACTCGGTGGAAATCGTCGTCAGCCCCGGCGGAGCGACGATCCGGCTGCAGGCATTGCCGAAGCCGTCGGTATATTCCCACGCTTCAATCGGCCGGTCGAATGTCAGGACCTGCTCGCTCAGAAGATCGGCGCGACGGGAGGGATGAATGTTGAGGACCAGCAGCATCGGCGTCGGCTGTATGCATTTATAGCCCAGATGAAACCCGGCGCGTATCTTCATTGTGGCTTCCTCGTCCCTCCCGGCATGGGCGGAGGTGAGAATGGAACGTCGATCGCGCCGCCCGGTTCCCGCGACCGCGCAACTGCCATCCCGCACTTCCCGAGCAAAGAACATTGCCTGAGGAAATGAACCATCGCCTGGGGCAATGAACCATTACCCCTCGGTGATCCACGACTGCCGCGTGGTCACGTTGACCTGCACCGTCATGCCCTCGAAATCCGTCCCCTCGCCGTCATAGCTGCCGCTCAAAGGAATTGCCTGGCGCGGGTCGCGGGCAACGGCCACACGAATGAGATCGCGGTTGCCGACGATGCCGTTGGTTGGATCAAACTCGGCCCAGCCGGCCCCGGGAAGATAGACCTGGCACCAGGCATGCGTGGAGCCGCCGCCGAGGACGGTGGAGCCGTCCCGGTCGGGGACGTAGACGTAACCGGTGACGAACCGCGCCGCCAAGCCGAGCGAGCGTGCCGCCTCCATCATCAGAAGCGCGAAATCTCGGCAGGTGCCGGAGCGAAGCTGCAAGGTCTGCAGCGGCGTTTGCGTTCCATGTTCCTGGCGGCGTGCATAGACAAAGCTTTCGCGAATGGCATAACAGAGCGTCATCAGCAGGTGCCCGGTCTCTGTCGGGTGCCCCAGGCGCACGAACTGCCGCGCCCAGCGACCGACCTCATCGCCCGAATCGGGATAATGGCGCTGCATCGCCGGCGCGAGATCGGCGATTTCGTCCTTGTCGTAGGAGAAAGGATAGGTCAGCGCCGCCTCGTCGATCCGAATGTCCGGGGCGAGTTGAGGCGTATGATCGAGTGTGATCCAAGTTTCGAAACGAAGCTCCACCGACGGGCGGGAAAAATCGACGAGCGCCACGCAATTGCCGAAAACATCGTGGATCCAGCGCACATGGCTTTGCTCCGGATAGGTGGTCAGCGACGCCTCGATCAGCCGCTGGTCGAAACTGTCGCGCGGCCGAAACATCAGGCGATGCTCGCCGAAATCGACCTCGCGGCGGTAACGATAGGACGTGATGTGGCGAACGGAGAAAATCGTCATGGACTGGCGCCGGCTGATTTGTTCACATTGCTGCTCCTACAGCGCCGCGCGTCTCATCAGACGCCGCAAGCGGCCTGCCCTTTCCCCGCTCATCCCGATTTCTTGTCATATAAGCAGGTTCGAAAGATTGCTATTGTACCTTCACCGATCGACGGCAGAGCCGTCCAACCTGAGAGGATAACATGCATATCATCTGGGACGTTCTGACGCTTCTGCTGACCATCGGTTCGCTCTATGGCGGTCGCGAATATCGGATTATTCGCGCCCGTGCCCGCGCTCAGAATTGGGGCAACTTCTGACCCGATTCTGACGCCGCTGCCGGAACCCTTCGGTCGCGGTTACGTCGAATGACGTACGGCGGCGCCTTTAAGGAAATGCTGTATCAGTCGGGACGGTTTTCGTCCGTCCATTCTCTCTGTTATGCTAAGCCCGCCTCACCCCAGGCGGGCTTTTTTCATGCAAGATTTGCTGCGTGTCGCCGCAGCCGCCATTACTTCTTGGCGCCGGCCGAAAGCACCCGATGGGTCGCATTATCCATTGCGTGGCTCGCCTCCTGTCCATCCTTCTTCAGCCCGTATGCAGTATTGCCGCAGCCGGGGAGCGTAAGCAGGCAGAGGCAGCAGGCGATAGCGATTGCAGCTTTTGGCATTTAGGTCTTTCCCTGATTGAACGAACCCCCGGAAAAATGACGCAGTCCGAGCCAAAATCAATCCGCCGGCGGCCGGACATATATCAGCACCTGCGCCGAATTGGTGCATCCCGCGGCTCCTGTTCCGTCGAGAAACCGATTAGGCCGGCCAAAACTCTCCGAGATGTAGAATGGCTGGACGGGAAGCGGCGGCATATACCATTACTCCGTGTATTTCAGCATGATATCCGCGAACAATTTCGACATCACACTCTGAATGTAGCATTTTACTTAAATATCGCACTTAACCAATTGTTAGTAATAACCTTGCGAAACCCACACTTCGGCTTATGCTTTACTTCAGAAGGGAGAGGAAGAATGTTTAGCAAAAGCCTGATCATGCCTTTCGGCTTCGCAATTCTTGCACTAAGCGGCCTAATGTTCCAACTCATCGCTTACCTGCTGGAAACGCCGGTCACCGTGCTGCATCCATAGGGGCTAAAGTTCCTCCAGGAGTGGAACTTTCCTTGGTTTCGTGCATTTGCGAGTCGTTTCACCAGGAGGGATCACTATGGAAAACGCAGGCGTGGGTTGGATTGCGGCCATCATCATCGGCGGCATTGCCGGATGGCTGGCAGAAAAGGTCATGAGCAGCAATATGGGCGTGCTCATGAACATTTTGCTCGGCATCGTCGGCGCGATCGTCGCCAACTGGATTCTGGGTCTGTTGCACATCCAGCCGTTGGCGGGGTGGCTTGGTTACCTGATCACCGGCTTCATCGGTGCCTGCATTCTGATTTTCATCGGCCGCGCCATCCGCCGCTGATTGTCCAGACATAACTGGCAGACATGACTAAAAGCCGGGCGCGCCTTGCGTCCGGCTTTTTCCGTCCCGAATTCCATGTTCAGCGGCGGCTCAGCAGGCCGAAAAGATAGGCTACGCCTGCCGTTATCGCGAGCGCCATGATCGGTTCTTCGCGAACCTTGTCGCGCAGCCGTTCCGTCATCAGCGAAGCTTCGTCCGTAACCACCGACTTTGCCCCCTGCCCCAGCGCACGCACACTGTCCGTCAATCTGGAGAGATCTTCACGGAGTGCCGTAACCTGTGCCGACAGATCGTCTGCTGCGATATCCGCCTTGACGCGCGCAGCGGTGGATTCGGCGGAAGCGGTTTTCATTTCTGCCATGGTCTGCTCCTGTTTCATGGGATGCCGCTTCAACGAAATGGCGGCCTGAAAGGTTCCGCCGGGAGGCGATCTTTTGTTCGCCATCAACGCCTTGCGTCGACCTCGCGGCCATGCGCAGCTTTTCGCGTGACAACCCTTCATTTCCTGTCGGCTTTGTTTTAAGGAACGTCGAATGTCTGCCCGTGCGCGGGTCAATAAATACTGCGAGGTTTGCGTTTCCATGTTCCATCTTCTGAGAAGAGCTGCTCAGACCTGGGTTGCCAAGCTGCTCCTGCTTCTCCTGGTGGCCTCCTTCGGCATCTGGGGCATATCGCGTGAGCTGATATCAGGCGGCAGCAGCACCACGGTCGTGACCGTCGGCGATCAGAAGGTGGGGGTCGACGAATTCCACCTTGCCTATCAGCGTCAGGTGGCAAGCATCGGCCAGCAGTTCGGCATGCGCCTCACGCCCGAGCAGGCCCGCGCCTTCGGAGTCGAGCAGCAGGTGCTGTCACAGCTCGTTGCCGGCGCCTCACTCGACCAGCTCGCCGAAGATATGAACCTCGGCCTCTCCGAGGATCGTCTCGCCCAGCTCATTGGCGACGATCCGGCTTTCAAGGCTGTCAATGGCCAGTTCGATCGCGAGCTGTTCGTTTCGCGCCTGCGCAATGCCGGCATCCGCCAGGACGATTACATCAAGGAGCGCAGCAAGGTCGCCGTCCGCAGCCAGATCGTCGATGCCGTTTCCAACGGCTTTACCGCGCCGAAGACGCTGATCGACGCACTGAAGCTCTATGGCGATGAAAGCCGCAGCATCGACTACCTCTTGCTGACCAACGCCAATATCGAACCGATCAAGGCGCCCGCCGACGACGTGCTGGCGAGCTGGTTCGAAGGCGTCAAGCAGCGCTACCGCGCACCGGAATACCGCAAGCTCATCTATCTCAAGCTGCAGCCGGCCGATATCGCCGATGCCGCGACCGTTACCGACGACCAGATCCGCGAAGCGTTCGAGAAGGGCAAGGATAGTTATCGCACGCCGGAGAGCCGGACGATCGAACAGCTGACCTTCACCAGCAAGGATCTCGCCACCGCCGCCGAAACGGCGCTGAAGGGCGGCACCAGCTTCGATCAGCTGGTCACCGACCAGGGCAAGACGGCAAGCGACGTGCTGCTCGGCGAGTTCACCAAGGACAAGGTTCCCGACCAGGCCGTCGCCGATGCCGCCTTTGCGGTGTCGAAGGATGGCGGCACGACGCCTGTCGTCGACGGCTCTTTCGGCCCGGTCATCCTGCGCATCACCAACATCAAGCCGGAAACTGTCAAGAATTTCGACGAGGTGAAGGAAGACATCCGCAAGCAGCTGGCGCTTTCCAACGCTTCTCAGGAAGTCATCAACGTTCATGACCGTATCGAGGATATGCGCGCCGGCGGCTCCACGCTCGAGGATATCGCCGGTCAGCTCAAGCTCAAGGCGGTGACCGTCGACGCCGTCGATGCGACCGGCGCCGACAAGGACGGCAAAGAGGTCAAGGATCTTCCCGCCAAGCAGCAGCTGCTCGGTGAAGCCTTCAAGACCGAGGTCGGCGTCGATGCCTCGCCGCTTCCGATCGGTAATGACGGCTATGTCTGGTTCAACGTGCGCGAAATCACGCCGGACCGGGACCGCCCGATTGCCGAGGTGCGCGAGAAAGCCGTCGAGGACTGGACAGCAGAGCGGCAAAAGGCCGAACTCGCCAAGAAGGCCGAGGAATTGAAGGCCCAGGCGCAAAAGGGTACCGCCCTTGCCGACATTGCAGCGCCGCTCGGCATTGCCGTCGAAAGCAAGAGCGGTATCACCCGCTCCACCGATGATCCGGTCCTCGGACGCGCCGCCGTCAAGGCCGCCTTCTCCGGCCCGGTCGATACGGTTGCGAGCGCGGTCGGCGCCGATCCCTCGACGCAGATCCTGATGAAGGTCACCGAGGTCAACAGCCAGCCGACCGGCGACGTGCTGAACAACCGCGACGCCCAGCTCACCGCCATGGCCAATGCCGCCGGCGATGATATCCTCGACCAGATGGTCAACCTGCTGCAGACGCAGTATGGGGCTTCGATCAACCAGACGCTCGCCGAACAGGCAACGACCCGCTAGGAGGTTTTATGACCGATCTGAAGCCGTTCCTGGCCAAGGCCGCAAGCCGCGAGCCGCTGACGCGTGACGAGGCCCGCGATGCCTTCGACATCCTGATGTCCGGCCAGGCAACGCCTTCGCAGATCGGTGGCTTCCTGATGGCGCTGCGCGTGCGCGGCGAAACCGTCGACGAGATCGTCGGCGCCGTCACCACCATGCGGTCGAAAATGCTGACCGTCGAGGCACCGGCCGATGCGATCGACATCGTCGGCACCGGCGGCGACGCCAGCGGCACCTATAATATTTCGACGTTGGCAGCGTTGATCGTCGCCGGCGCCGGTGTGCCCGTCGCCAAGCACGGCAACCGGGCGCTGAGCTCGAAATCAGGTGCGGCGGATAATCTCGCGGCACTCGGCGTCAATATCGATGTCGGTCCCGAGATCATCACGCGCTGCATCGCGGATGCCGGGGTCGGCTTCATGTTTGCCCAGCTGCATCATTCCGCCATGCGCCACGTCGGCCCCTCGCGCGTCGAACTTGGCACGCGCACCATCTTCAACCTGCTCGGGCCGCTTTCCAACCCAGCCGGCGTCCGCCGCCAGTTGCTTGGCGTCTTCTCGCCGCAATGGCTGGTGCCGCTTGCCGAAGTCATGCGCGATCTCGGCTCCGAATGCGTATGGGTGGTCCATGGCGATGGCCTCGACGAAATCACCACGACCGGCCTCACCAAGGTGGCGGCGCTCGAAGACGGCAAGATCCGTACTTTCGAGCTGTCGCCCGCCGATTTCGGCGTCAGCCCCTGCATGCTCGCCGATATCAAGGGCGGTGACGGCATCGCCAATGCCGCAGCGCTTCGCGAAGTGCTCGGCGGCGCCAGGAATGCCTATCGCGATGTCTCGCTCGCCAATGCCGCCGCCTCGCTCGTCATCGCGGGCAAGGCGGAGACGATCCGCGACGGCATGGCGCTGGCCGCGCATTCGCTGGATAGCGGCGCCACGGCGCTCGCCCTCGACAAACTCATCGCCGTTTCCAACGATATCGACTAGGATTGGCCGATGACCGATATCCTGAAGAAGATCGAACTCTATAAGCGCGAGGAAATTGCCGCCGCCAAGGCTGCCGTGTCGCTTGCCGATTTGAAGGCGATGCAGGCCGACCAGTCCGCTCCGCGCGGTTTTTACGAGGCGCTCGTCGCCAAGCAGGAGGCCGGCCATTTCGGCCTGATCGCCGAGATCAAGAAAGCAAGCCCGTCCAAGGGGCTGATCCGTCCGGATTTCGATCCGCCGGCACTGGCGAAAGCCTATGAAGCCGGCGGCGCGGCGTGTCTTTCCGTGCTGACCGACACGCCGAGCTTTCAGGGCGCGCCGGAATTTTTGGCGGCGGCACGAGCCGCCTGCGCGCTGCCGGCCCTGCGCAAGGATTTCATGTTCGAGACCTATCAGGTCCACGAGGCGCGCGCCTGGGGTGCCGATTGCATTCTGCTGATCATGGCGTCGCTGAGCGATGACGATGCGGAGCGTCTGCAGGACGAAGCTTTCTCCCTCGGCATGGACGTGCTGGTCGAGGTTCACGACGCGTCGGAAATGGAGCGGGCGCTGAAACTCTCCTCGCCGCTTATCGGCATCAACAATCGCAACCTGCGGACCTTCGAAGTCAGCCTGATGGTCAGCGAGACACTTGCCTCCATGGTTCCCGATGATCGGCTCCTCGTCGGCGAAAGCGGCATCTTCACCCATGCCGATTGCCAGCGCCTGCAGGCCGTCGACATCAATACCTTCCTTGTCGGCGAAAGCCTGATGCGCAAGGACGACGTCGCCGCCGCCACCCGCGCGCTGCTCTTCGGCGAAGCCGCCATCGCGGCCGAATGATATGAGCGGCGGCAAGCCCGGCCTCACCCATATCGATGCCTCCGGCGAGGCGCATATGGTCGACGTCTCCGATAAAACCGAGACCGTGCGCATTGCCACCGCCGAAGGCCATGTAAAGATGGCGCCGGAAACCCTTCAGCTCATCCGTCAGGGCAATGCCAAGAAGGGCGATGTCATCGGCACGGCGCGCTTAGCCGGCATCATGGCTGCAAAACGCACCGCCGATCTCATCCCGCTCTGCCATCCGCTGATGCTGACGAAGGTCACGGTCGAAATCGAGGAAGATGCCGCCCTGCCCGGCCTGCGCGTCACCGCAACCGCCAAACTGACTGGCAAGACCGGTGTCGAAATGGAGGCGCTGACCGCCGTCTCGGTCGCTTGCCTGACGATCTACGACATGGCCAAGGCCGCCGATAAGGCAATGGAGATCGGCGGCGTCAGGCTGCTCGAAAAATCCGGCGGCAAATCAGGCGACTTCCGTCATCCGGAGGCGAAATGAACCTTCTGCCGGTCGCCGACGCCTTGGACCGCCTGCTCTCCCGCGCAAAGCCCGTCACCGCGTCCGAGACGCTGCCGCTTGCCGAGGCTGAAGGCCGCGTTCTGGCGGTTGATCTCACGGCGCGCCTGACCCAGCCGCCCTTCAATGCCTCGGCCATGGACGGCTACGCATTGCGCAGGGAGGACGCACCTGAGCCGGGCGCCGTGTTGAAGGTCGTCGGCACATCGTCTGCCGGCCACGGCTTCGAGGGGAGCGTCGGCAAGGGAGAGGCCGTGCGTATCTTCACCGGCGCGCCTGTTCCGCCCGGCGCCGACAGCGTCCTGCTGCAGGAGGATGCGGAGAAGATCGACGGCGGCATCAGAACCAGGTTCCCGGTGCGACAGAGCCAGCATGTGCGCCCCCGCGGTCAGGATTTCGCCGAAGGCGAAGCGGTGCTGCCTGTCGGCACCGTGCTCGATTTCTCCCGGCTGACGGTCGCGGCCGGCATGAACCGGCCCGATGTCGAGATTCTCAAGCGCCCGCTGATCGCTATCCTTGCGACCGGCGACGAACTGCTGCCGCCCGGAAGCAAGCCCGGACCTTCGCAGATCATCGCCTCCAATACCTTCGGTATAGCAGCCCTTGCCCGCAAAGCCGGCGCGGATGTCATTGATCTCGGCATCGTGCCGGACGATAAGACTAAAATCACCGAGGCAATCAACAAATCCCGGGATGCCAAGGCCGATGTCATCGTCACGCTCGGCGGCGCGTCGGTCGGCGATCATGATCTGGTGCAGGCGACGCTGATCGAGGCCGGGATGCAGCTCGATTTCTGGCGCATCGCCATGCGCCCTGGCAAACCGCTGATGGTCGGCAGCTTCGGCGAAACCCATGTGCTCGGCCTGCCCGGCAATCCGGTCTCGAGCCTCGTCTGTTCGCTGCTGTTCCTCGAGCCGCTGATCCGCAAGCTCGCCTCTCTGCCGCCGGTGCGACGTGAGACGACGGTGGAGGCAGCCGTCACATTGCGCGCCAATGATCACCGGCAGGACTATATCAGGGCGAGGCTTGCGAAATCCACGACCGGAAACTGGCTGGCCGAACCCTTCGGCAAGCAGGATTCCTCGATGATGAAGGTGTTTGCGCAAGCCGACTGCCTCATTATCCGCCCGCCGCATGCCCCGGAGCTGCCGGCCGGAGCGCCCTGCCCGGTCATGCTGCTGCGGCCGGATCTCCTGACCTGAGGTGGCCGATCCTTTCCCGTCCTGCCAGCAGCAGGAGCCACATTTGTAGGTGACAGGAAATAAAGGCACCTCGTCTACATGCGCCAAGCAGTCGTCCGGTGCGGATAGAGCGTATGGCGGCACACAGGTGAACTGTTAATTCGCTTCCGGCTATTGCCGGAGCGAAAAGACACCCGCCTGCACCGCTTTGCCCCCGGTACTTGCGCCGAAATCGGCAACGGCGTGGGTGGCGACGCGGCTGAGATCGCCCAGCGGGAGATAGGCCCGCTCGGGATCGCCGATCAGCACCTCGATGCCGCTTGCCTGGCAACGCCGCAAGAAAGTCATCACCTGCAAGGCAAGCGAGGGATCATAGAAAAGATCGCCGACCACAAGGAGATCCGCCGCTTCCGGCGGCGGCGCATCAAGGATATCGGCGGCAACTGCCGAGATGGTGACGTCATTGATCGTCGCGTTGAGGCTGATCGCGGCAATCGCATTGGCATCGACATCGACCGCCATCACCGTCGCTGCTCCAGCCTTCGCCGCCGCGATGGCGACCAACCCGGAGCCAGCGCCGAGATCGAGGACGCGTCGACCGGTAACGATTTCCGGCCGGTCGAGCAGATGGCGGGCAAGCACGGCGCCGCCGGCCCATGGATAGGCCCAGTAAGGTGGCGCGTCGGCTTGTCGACGGCCGGCAAGCCGCCAGAGCCCGCTCGCAGGCCCGGCGGTGTGGAGCAGGATCTCGGGGATCGAGGGGACCCGTGAGATCGGCAGATTGGCCCTGATGAAGGCGGCCGGATCGGGACGCGGCATGCCGGAGCGTTTCATCGTCGTCTGATCCTGCCGGTCAAGAGGTCACGCGGCGATCGAAATCAGCCGGGCTTCTTCTTCGAGAATTTGCCTTTTGGCCCAGCGCCGCCTTTGCCCTCATGCTTGCCGCCTTCAAATTTCGGCTTGTCAAATCTGGGTTTGTCGGATTTCGCGCCATCGTAGCCAGGCTTGCCTGCCTTCTTGCTCCAGGGCTTGGCGTCCCGCCGTTCGCCGCCGCCATTGTCGGCTGCGGCATAGCCGCCGCTCGAACCCTTGCCGAACTTCTTTTTCGGCCGTTCGTCGCGGAACGCCTCGCCCGGCCGTTCGTCACGGGATGCCTTGCCGGCATAGGGTTTCGGCGACGGCGCGCGGCTGAAATCCGGCGTGCCGGCAAGCCTCGTCACGCGGATTCCGCGTTCGAGCGCCTTGTTCGGTCCGATTGCGTTCAGGAAGCTCTCGGCGCTCGCTGCCGCGATCTCCACATAGGTTTCCTCGGGCTGCATCTTGATCGCGCCGATCTCGCGCTTCGTCACGTTGCCGTTGCGGCAGAGCATCGGGATCAGCCAGCGCGGTTCGGCATTCTGCTTGCGCCCGACCGAGACGGAGAACCACACGCTCGGGCCGAAATCTTCGCGCGGTCCCTTTTGCGCCGGCTCGAAGGGGGCGGCATTGTCGCGGCGCTTACGGCTGCGATCGTCCTGAACGGTAACCTCAATGAGATCTTCCGGCGCCGAATGGTTGGTGCGGTAGAGACGCAGGAAAGCGGCCGCGAGCTTGTCGGCGCCGTGGCTCGCGAGAAGCTGCTGCACCAGCTTCTGTTCTTCCTCCTGTGGCTCGTCGCGGAAGATCGGGTCGGCGAGCAGCCGCTCGTCGTCGCGCTCGTTCACCTCCTCGGCCGACGGCGGCCGCGCCCAGGCTGCCGAAATGCCGGCATTCTCCAGCAAACGCTCGGCCTTGCGCCGCGCACTCAGCGGCACGATCATGGCACTGATGCCCTTGCGTCCGGCCCGGCCGGTACGGCCACTGCGATGCAGCAGCGTTTCCGGATTGGTCGGCAGGTCGGCATGGATGACGAGATCGAGGCCCGGCAGATCGATGCCGCGGGCGGCGACGTCGGTTGCAATGCAGACGCGGGCGCGGCCATCGCGCATCGCCTGCAGCGCATGGCTGCGCTCGTTCTGCGTCAGCTCGCCGGACAGCGCCACGACGGAGAAATTGCGGTTATTGAAGCGCGCGGTCAGATGATTGACGGCGGCGCGCGTCGAACAGAAGACGATGGCGTTGGTTGCCTCGTAATAACGCAGCACGTTGATTATGGCGTTCTCGCGGTCGCTCGGGGCAACGACAAGGGCGCGATATTCGATATCGACATGCTGCTTCTCCTCGGCCGCGGTGCTGATGCGCACGGCATCGCGCTGATAGCTCTTGGCGAGCTTGGCGATTGCCGCCGGCACCGTTGCCGAAAACATCAGCGTCCGGCGCTCGTCCGGTGCCGAGTCGAGGATGAATTCCAGGTCCTCACGGAAGCCGAGGTCGAGCATTTCGTCGGCTTCATCCAGCACGGCGGCTTTCAGTTCCGACATGTCGAGCGCGTGGCGGCGAATATGGTCGCAGAGGCGGCCGGGCGTGCCGACGACGATATGGGCGCCGCGCTCGAGCGACCGGCGCTCGCTGCGGATGTCCATGCCGCCGACACAGCTTGATATCACCGCACCGGTCATCTCATAGAGCCATTCGAGTTCGCGCTTCACCTGCAGGGCAAGTTCGCGCGTCGGGGCGATGACGAGAGCGAGCGGCGCGCCGGCAGCGGCGAAACGCTCGCTGCCGTCGAGCAGCGTCGGCGCCAGCGCCAGCCCGAAGGCGACGGTCTTGCCGGACCCGGTCTGAGCCGAAACCAGTGCATCGGACGCGGCGAGATCAGGATCGAGCATCGCCTTCTGCACCGGGGTGAGTTCGGCGTAACCGCGCTTCTGCAACGCCTTGGCGATCGCCGGAACGACGCCGTTGAATTCTGTCATGAGTTCGATCTTTCGGAGCTTTCAGGCGCGAAATGCGCCATGGCCGGAGCCAGCCGGCGGGGTATTTGCGCCGTTCCTAGCGGCTCCCGCAGCGATTGTCAAAGCGTGCGGCTGCGCCACAGCCAGGCGTCGATATGGCTGGCCCGGCCGCGCAGCGCTGTTTCCAGCGGACCCTCTATGCTGCCGGCCGCGAGGAGCACGCTGTCCGGCCCCGCGGCGCCGACGATTTCGGCGCTGAGCGCCAGCTCGACGCCGTGGCGGGCAGCGATCTCCATCAACCGGCTGCCGACATTCACCGTATCGCCGGCTGCCGTGATCTGTTGCCGGTCACCGGTGCCAAGCCGCGAGGCGACGATCGGCCCGCAATGGGCGCCGACCTTGAAGCTGATCTTCTTTTCGGCAAACCCGGCATGAACGTCCAGCCATTGCCGCGTCCGCTCGCACAGGCTGACCGCGCAGGCGACGGCGCGGGCGGCATCGTCGTCGGCCGGCTCCGGCAGCCCGAACAGGATCATCGCCCCGTCGCCCATGAAGCTGGTGATAGCGCCGCGGTGGGCGCGCGCCTCCTCATCGATGATTTCGAAGAAGCCGCTCAGCATTTCGCTCACCTTGACCGGGCCGAGGGTTTCGCTGAGGCCGGTGAAGCCCGAGAGATCGATGAAGACGACGGCGGCGTTCTGGCGCACCGGGGCGGCAAGGAAATTCGGATGGCGCGCCAGCCATTCTCCAAGGCCGGGCGCCTCGATACGCTGCAGAAGCGCGCTCTGTTCGGCGAAATGGCGGGCGCGGCCGCGGTCGAGCCAGAGCTCGGCTGCGCCGAAGATCAGCACCGGCGGCAATGCTGCGGCGATCGGCAGGGCGGCACTCAGCCAATAGCCATGCGCAAAGGCTGCCAGATTGAGCATTGCCCAGACGACCAGCGCCAGCACGATGATGGCATAGCCGGCAGCACTGCGCCGCCAGGCGGTCAGCGAAACCAGCACGATCGCCAGCCCGACGGCCATGGCGGCATCGATCAGCCTGATCCTGTGGTCGCGCACCATGCCGTCGCCGGTGACGAGATGGGTAATCGCGGTCGACATCACCTCGACGCCCGGCATGACGGGATCGAACGGCGTCGGGAAGACGTCGCCGCCGCCGGTGACGGTCGAACCGATGACCACGATGCGGCCAGTGACCGCGTCCGCCGCCAGCTTGCCGTCAAGCGCATCGGCGGCGCTTGACGTGGCGATGCTGCCGCGCCGGCCATAGAAGGTCACCGGCAGGCGCTGGCCAATATCCGTGGGAATGCGCAATGCTCCGAGCATGATCGCATCGCGTTCGATAGTCGGGTCGACACCGAGCGCCACCGAGGCGGCTCGCAGCGGAAAAGCCGGATCCAGCCGGTCTGCGGCGCGCGAGATCAGTGGAATGAAACGCGGCGTGCCGGTCTGGTCGGTAGCGACATTGACGACCCCGACCGCAGCCGCGCCGGCAAAGCGGGGAAGCGGCAAGAGAAGCTGATCTGCCTCAGGGATGGCGGCAAGCGGATCGTCCGCCAAGTCGGTAACTCGCTGCCGGCTCTGCGCAAAGGTGGCCGCCGCCGCAATCACGCTCGGTCCCTCTCCAAGGGCAGCGGTCACCGCCGCATCGCCTTCCTCCGGTCCCGGATCGACGAGCAGGATGTCGAGAGCCAGAGCCTTCGGCTTCAAAGCGTTGATCGCATTGATGAGGCGCGCCAGTGTCGCCCGGTCAAGGGGATAGCCGTGGGCCGCCGCCGTACGGTCGTCGATCGCGACGATCGAGACGACGGGAGGCGGCGCCTTCGCTCCGACGACGATGCTGCGAATGTCGGCGAGCGAGGCCTCCATCCGGTCGAGAAGGCCGATCCCGCCATTGAGATTGAGATAGCCGAGCGCCGCGCCCCAGAGACCGGCGAGCAGCAGCGCGATCACGGTCAGCAGGCGATGGCTCATGGTATTTATTGGCCGAGGCGGGCGAGAAGGGCGGCGACACGCGGTGCGGGCCAGCGGCGCACAACCAGCGGTTCGGCTCCGCTGCTAACATCGACGCCCTCGCCCGGCGACAGCACCACCGGCTCGCCGGCAGGCCGGCGGACGGCCACGCTGCCTCTGACGACGAGGACCGAGGTCTTGCCGCCCGCGACGTCGACAGCCCATCGTGTGCCGCGCACGGCAGCGATCGCCTGCGGTGTCACCACCTGGAAACCACCCGCATGCTGACTGCCGTCGACATCGACGAGGATGGCCTTACGCCGCAGCGAGGCCGAATCGGGACTGCCATCACGATTGCGGTCGGAGAGTTGGAAAGACGCGCCGGCCTCCGCCGTCACCTTGACGCCACCAGGGCAACTGAGCGTCTGGCGGGCGCCGGCATCGCGCGAGATTGCGCAGCCCGCAGATTGCGCGAGCACCGCGTCATGCGGAATGAGGCCGGCAGCGAGTCCGGCGGCAAACAGCTTGAGAAACGTCATATTCATGGAAAGCCCCCGTGACCGTGCGGAACTGCTTCTGCGAAAGCGCCCGCCAACCGTCTTCTTCCATGCAAGGCATGATAGCCGAATTCGGATATTTCCATAGGCGAAAAAAAGCGTACCGCGCATCCTCAAGTGCTGCTCTTCATATCGGGCGCCGGTCCGGTATAACGTGCCCGTGGCCGGATCAATTCGCCGCTTTCGATCTGCTCCATCGCATGCGCAAGCCAGCCGGTGCAGCGTGCAAGCGAAAAAATGATGATCGGCGCCTCTCTCGGCAGATCGAAGGTGGCCGCCATCGCGGCAAGCGCGAAATCGATATTGACCTTTTCCCCGACGATCTCCTCGCCCCTCTCCCTGACCTCGGCGAACTCAGGCGGCAGTGTAAATTGCGAAAGCAGCGCCAGCGCCCGGATATCGCTATCCGGATAGAGCGGGTGACCGAAGGCGGATAAGCGATTGCCTTGGGCAAGTGTGCGGCGGATCGCCTGCGCCGGACCGAGGGCGCAAGCTGCCTCGATCAACGCGTCGACGCTCTGCCAGGCGGCGCCATGCAGCGGCCCCGTCAGCGTCGCCAGACCGGAAAGCACGGCGGCCGACAGTGCCGCACCCGATGAGGCCGTGACTCGTGCCGCAAAGGCCGAGGCGTTGAGTTCATGATCGGCAAGCAGCACCAGCGCGCGACGCAGGCAATCGCCGGCCTCCGGCCGATGCCAGCTAGCCGCCAGCCTGCGATGCAGCGGCTGGTCCGAAGCGCCGGGCGCCAGCGCATCCGCGATCGTTGCAAGAATCCCATGCGCCTCGCGCCGGAGTACCGCCGGCGAGCGGCCAAGCGACGGCAGGTCCGATGTCACCCGCCCGGCAAGCGCCAGGAACGCGGCCTGAAGCGATGGACGGCCATGCGCGGCCGCGGTAGCGGATGCAGGCATCTCCGCTCCATTCCAAAGCAATGCCGCCGTCTGCTCAAGCGTCGCGGTCTCGGCAAGATTGGCCACGTCCTTACCGCGATAGAAAAGGCGTCCGCCCGTGACGGTGGAGATTGTCGAGGAGAGAACGGGGTCGCCCCATCGGATTGTCTCGGCCGCGACCGTTTCGGCCTTGCGGCGGCCGGCGTGGCGATCTGCAAGCCGCCGCACGTCTGCAGCGTGATAGAGGCTGCGGCGCGGATCGGCGGGATCGGGCTTGGCGCGGATGCGCCCTCGGCTGACATTGGCGTAGAGCGTCTGCGGTTTGGTCTTCAGCGCCTGCAGCGCCTCGTGGGTGGTCAACCACGGCATCACGGCCTCACATTGATCAATTGCGTCAAGATTGACGTCAATAAGACTAGGTCGGATCATTCGAACCGTAAAGGAGAACCCACATGAAAAACGGCTTGGAAGATGTTATTGCCGCCGAAACGCAGCTGTCGGATGTCGATGGCGAAGCGGGTCGACTGATCATCCGCGGCGTATCGCTGGATCATCTGGTCGCAGACGGCACCTATGAGCGCGTCGCTGCACTGCTTCTCGACGGGTTGATGGAGCGAAGCTTCGATGAGGCGCTCTTGCGCGACTGGCTGGCACAGGCACGAACGAAGGTTTTCGCCCATATCAAAGCCGCCGACGCCCCCTTGATCGCCCTGCCACCGGTCGATGCGATGCGGGCGCTGATCGCAAGGCTGCCGGACCGTGAGGATTTCGACATCGCGCTCAGCCTTCTGGCAGCACCGGCAGTCTTCCTGCCGGCGATTCTCAGGCTGCAGCGCGGTCAAAAGCCGATCGCGCCCGACGCCTCGCTGCCGCAGGCAGCCGATATCCTGCGCATGCTGACCGGACGATTGCCGACCAGGGAGCAGACGGCGGCACTCGACACCTATCTCGTGACGATATCAGACCACGGCCTCAACGCCTCGACCTTCGCATCACGCGTCATCGCCTCGACGCGGGCCGGCCTCACCTCTTCGGTTCTGGCGGCGTTGAGCGCGCTGAAGGGGCCGCTGCATGGCGGCGCACCCGGTCCCGTCCTCGACATGCTGGATGCGGTGGGAATGCCTGATAATGCCGGCACATGGCTTGCCGATGCACTCGATCGCGGCGAAAGACTGATGGGCTTCGGCCACCGCATCTACCGCGTCCGCGACCCGCGCGCCGATGCGTTGAAAGGCGCGCTGAAGCCGCTGATCGCGTCAGGCCAGGTCGACGGGGCCCGCGTCGAACTCGCCGAGGCGGTGGAAGCCGCCGCATTGGCGATCCTTAAGGCGCGCAAGCCGAACCGGCCGCTCGACGTCAATGTCGAATTTTATACCGCGCTGCTGCTCGAAGCCCTCGGCTTTCCCAGGCAGGCCTTCACCGGCGTTTTTGCAATCGGTCGTACTGTGGGATGGCTGGCCCATGCCCGCGAACAGGCGCTCGACGGCCGGCTGATCCGCCCGCGTTCCGTCTATATCGGGCCGTTGCCGGCCGCTGCCTGAAAGTAGGATGACGAATTATCCCGATCGCGCATTACAGCGCGATCTGGCGCCGCATGCGTCAGACGAGACGGCTCTGTTCGGTCGCCGCTTCGATGAAGCTTGCAAACAGCGGATGCGGGTCGAGCGGCCGGCTCTTCAGTTCCGGGTGATACTGCACGCCGATGAACCAGGGATGGTCAGGATATTCGATCGTCTCCGGCAGCACGCCATCGGGCGACATGCCGGAGAAGACCAGGCCGCAACTCTCGAGCCGATCCTTGTAGTCGATATTGACTTCATAGCGGTGGCGATGACGCTCGGAAATATCCGTCGAGCCGTAGATCTCCGAGATCTTCGTGCCCTTCTTCAGCGCCGCCTTGTACGCGCCGAGGCGCATGGTGCCGCCGAGATCGCCGGCCGCCGTGCGCTTCTGCAGCTCGTTGCCCTTGATCCATTCCGTCATCAAGCCGACCACCGGCTCCTTCGCAGGGCCGAATTCGGTCGATGAAGCGTCCGGCACATCGGCGAGATTGCGCGCCGCCTCGATGACGGCCATCTGCATGCCGAAACAGATGCCGAAATAAGGCACCTTGCGCTCGCGGGCGAAGCGCGCCGCATGGATCTTGCCCTCGGAGCCGCGCTCGCCGAAGCCGCCGGGCACCAGGATGCCATGCACCTTTTCGAGATAGGGCGCCGGATCTTCCTTTTCGAAGACTTCGGACTCGATCCATTCGAGCTTGACCTTGACGCGATTGGCGATGCCGCCGTGATGCAGCGCCTCGATCAGCGACTTATAGGCATCCTTGAGACCGGTATATTTGCCGACGATCGCGATCGTCACCTCGCCTTCCGGCGTACGGATGCGGTTGCAGACCTCTTCCCACTGGTCAAGACGAGGCTTTGGCGCCGGTTCGATGCCGAAGGCGGCGAGCACTTCGTCGTCGAGCCCTTCCTTGTGGTAGGCCATCGGCACGTCGTAGATGTTGGCCACATCAAGCGCCTGAATGACCGCCGACGGACGCACGTTGCAGAACAGCGAGAGCTTGCGGCGCTCCGCCTCCGGGATTTCGCGGTCGGCGCGCACCAGCAGGATATCGGGGTGAATGCCAAGCGCCTGCAGCTCCTTGACCGAGTGCTGCGTCGGCTTGGTCTTCAGCTCGCCGGCCGCCGGAATGTAAGGCATCAGCGTCAGATGGACGTAGACGGCGGTGCCCCGCGGCAGGTCGTTGCCGAGCTGGCGGATCGCCTCCATGAAGGGCATTGCTTCGATATCGCCGACCGTGCCGCCGATCTCGCAGATGACGAAATCGTAGTCCTGATTGCCCTCGGTGACGAAATCCTTGATCTCGTTGGTGACGTGCGGGATGACCTGCACCGTCGCGCCGAGATAGTCGCCGCGGCGTTCCTTGTCGATGATGTTCTTGTAGATGCGGCCGGTGGTGATGTTGTCGGTCTTGGTCGCCGAACGCCCAGTGAAGCGTTCGTAGTGGCCGAGATCGAGATCGGTTTCCGCGCCATCGTCGGTGACGAAGACCTCGCCGTGCTGGGTCGGGCTCATCGTGCCCGGGTCCACGTTCAGATAGGGATCGAGCTTGCGAAGCCGGACCCGATATCCACGGGCCTGCAGCAACGCTCCGAGAGCCGCGGCCGCAATTCCTTTTCCGAGGGAGGAAACCACGCCGCCAGTGATGAATACGTATCGCGCCATGGGCTTCACCGGATACCTTTTCAAAAACGATTCCGCCAGCCCCAAAAACTCTTTTCCGGAATTTTCGGAGGGTGGCGCGGGAATCTGAACAAAAGAAAACCGGCAGACCCGAGGGCCTGCCGGCGGTTTATGTCGAAGATCGGTTTACTGTCCCGTCGGGACGCCCGAAGGCTGAGCCGGCGCCGGCGTGGCCGGAGTTGCGGGCGCTGCCGGGGCGGTCGTCGCCGGAGCGGTTGCTGCCGGCGCTGTCGTTGAAGGCGCGGTGGCCGCCGGAGCCTGTGCCGGAGCCTGCTGTGCGGGCGCAGCCGCACCGCTGCTCGGAACGCCATTGCCGGCCGGCTGGTTCGCCGGGGCCTGTGCACCGCCGCCGAGCGAATCGAGAATGCCGTTGCCCTGGCCGCTCGTCGCGGGGATGCGGTTGAGGATGTCGCTCGGACGGCCCTCGTAACGCGTCAGTATGCCGAGGCCAAGTGAGGTGAGGAAGAACAAGGTCGCAAGGATCGCGGTCGTGCGGGTCAGTGCATTGGCCGTGCCGCGGGCCGACATGAAGCCCGAACCGCCGCCGATGCCGAGGCCGCCGCCTTCCGAGCGCTGAATGAGCACGACGCCGACGAGGGCGAGCACGATCATGAGATGGATGACAATCAATACTGTCTGCATGGGTCCAGTCCTGCCCGTCTGGAGACGGACATAAATAAGAATTCTGGCGGCTCTTTACATGAGGCTCTCGCCTATTCCAAGCCCTTCTGCCGGAATAAACCGAGCTATGAACAACGCGTCAGGCGAGCAGCGCCTCATAGGCCCGGTAGATGGCGAGGAAGTCGGCGGCTTTCAAGCTCGCCCCGCCGATCAGCGCACCGTCAACATTGGCGATGCCAAGCAGCTCGCCGGCATTGGCGGGCTTCACCGAGCCGCCGTAGAGAAGGCGCATCTTGCGGCCTTCGTCGCCGAAGCGGGAGACGAGTTCCGCCCGCATGAAGGCATGCGCCTTCTCGACATCGCCCGATGTCGGCGTGACCCCGGTGCCGATCGCCCAGATCGGCTCGTAGGCGATGACCGTGTTCTCGGCGGTTGCGGCATCGGGAACCGAGGCGGAAAGCTGGCGCTTGATGACGTCTAGCTCCTGCCCGGCGCGGCGTTCGTCGGCCGTCTCGCCGATGCAGATGATCGCAGTGAGATCGGCGGCAAAAGCCGCCTCCGCCTTGGCGCGGACGAGATGATCCGTCTCGGCATGGTCGGTGCGACGCTCGGAATGGCCGACAATCACGTAGGTACCGAAACTATCGGCGATCATTTCGGCGGAAATGTCGCCGGTATGCGCACCGGATGGCTTCTGGTGGCAGTCCTGCGCGCCGATCGCCAGCGGGCTGTCGGTGCACAGCGCGGTCGCCACGTAGAGCAGCGTCGTCGGCGGGCAGATCAGCGCCTCGACCTTGTCGGCGAGCGGCGGGCGAACACCTTCGGCGATCGCCTTGATCTGATCGAGGGAGGCACGCGTGCCGTTCATTTTCCAATTTCCCGCCACCAGCGGGCGCACGTCAGGTGTCATGCCGGCCTTCCACAAAACTTCATATCCCTGGCCGCATTATCAAAAGCTTGCGGCAAAGAAAAGCATCATGCCCCTGACGTAACGGGAATCTCTGCGATCTCGGGCATATTTCTGCCGGAAAACGCCCGTTAAGCCGCAAGAATCCAGTTCAAGACCCTGCGCCAGTCGATCATTCGGATCGGCGTTCCGTGATTGCCGGTCTGAAACAGCGTGAAGTGCGTCGGATATTTTGCCTTGCGCAGGCTCTCGAACAGCGCCTGCTGGTCGGCGGCGGCGTAGACCGGATCGCGGCTGCCATGCGCGAACCAGAGCGGCAGCTTCGCCTTGTAGAAGGCGCTTCTGGTGAAATCCGGATCGGTGACGCCGCTCATGATCAACATGCCCTTCAACCGCTTGACGCTGGCCTCGTCACGCGCGATGCCCCAGCAGACCTGACTGCCCATGGAGGCGCAGGACAGGATCACCGGCCGGCCGGGCGATTGCGCACTGGCATAGCGGATGAGGCCTTCGATCGCGGCAACGCCGTTGCTGTCGAAGCTCTTGACCGTCGGCGAATAATAGACGCCGCCATTGCCGGCGACGAGGTTCTTGAGCCGGTTGAAATTGCCGCCGAAGCTGTAATCATTGGCCCCGAGCCGGCGGTCGCCGTCGCGGCCGTGGATGAAAATCACCGTGAAGACGGCATTCGCCGCCGGTCCCACCCTGGTGACATCGAGCCTGATGCCGTCGAGTGAGAGGGTTTCATCCGCCTGGGCCTTGCGAATGCCGAGCGACACATATTTCTGCTGCGCCCGCTTCTCCGGGATCTGATCGCGGCCGTTGATATCGCGCATCTCGTCGTAATCGATGACCTCGGAGGCGCCGCCGTCGCTGGTCTGCAGCACAGACTGCTTCGAGAACAGCTCGTCCTTGAAAGGCGGCAGGGCATCGCCCGCCCGTGACGGTCCACCGGCGGAAAGAACGGCTGCGGATAGGAAAAAGGCCGCAATTGCTGATATAACGGTGTAATCACTTGTGGACATTCGCATGCGGATGGTTTCCTGAAGCCTGCCGCCGCTTGCCATTCCGCGCCCGGCAACGCAAATCATGTGTCAAAGCCCGCCAATCCGGCGGTGTCGCGTATCGCGGTGCTTTCTGGCAGAATCTGCCTGATTCGCAAACGTGACATGAAATGCGGTGATTTTGGGTCGGCGGCGGATGCAAGCCCCACGCCAGACCCAAGACAGGACGAAGATCTGAACGGCTCCATGGACGACAGCAACGACCTTTTTTCCGGACTGCCCCTCTCCGAAAAACGCGAGGAGGCGCAGAAACCTGCCGCGCCGAGCGAACGTCCGCCGGCGGCTGCTCCCTTGACGGCCGTGCCCTCGGCGCCGGCGCGCCCGGCACCTGTCGCCTCGAACGCGGATGACTACGACGCCTCGTCGATCCGGGTCCTCGAAGGCCTCGAACCGGTGCGCATGCGCCCGGGCATGTATATCGGCGGCACCGACGAAAAGGCGCTGCATCACCTCTTCGCCGAAGTCATCGACAACGCCATGGACGAGGCGGTTGCCGGACACGCCAATTTCATCGAGGTGCATCTCGATCTGCAAGGTTATCTGACCGTCACCGACAACGGCCGCGGCATTCCGGTCGAGAACCATCCCCAGGTGCCGGGAAAGTCGACGCTCGAAGTCATCATGACCAAGCTGCATGCCGGCGGCAAATTCGACGGCAAGGCCTACGAGACATCGGGCGGCCTGCACGGCGTCGGCGTGTCGGTGGTCAACGCGCTCTCCGATTTCCTCGAAGTCGAGGTGGCGCGAAACCGCAAGCTTTACCGCCAGCGCTTCTCCCGCGGTCTGCCGCAGGGTGGGCTCGAAGAACTGGGCGACGTCCACAATCGCCGCGGCACGCGGGTGCGCTTCCATCCCGACCCCCAGATCTTTGGGGACCACATGAAGTTCGAGGCCGCCCGCGTATTTCGCATGGCGCGCTCCAAGGCCTACCTCTTCGGCGGCGTCGAGATCCGCTGGAGCTGCGAGCCTGGCGTACTGCCCGAAGGCTCCGAGGTGCCCGACAAGGCCACCTTCCATTTCCCCGGCGGCCTCAAGGACTATCTCCAGGCGACGATGGGCAAGGAATTCACCGTCACCCGCGAGATCTTCGCCGGCAAAACGGAGAAGGCCAGCGGTCACGGTTCGATGGAATGGGCGATCACCTGGTATGGCGGCGACCCGCAGGTGCATTCCTATTGCAACACGATCCCGACGCCTGAAGGCGGCACACATGAGGCCGGCCTTCGCATCGCGCTGACCAAGGGCCTGAAGGCCTATGCCGAGCTGACCCAGAACAAGCGCGCTGCCCAGATCACCACCGACGACGTGATGATCTCGGCCGTCGGCATGCTGTCGGTTTTCATCCGCGAGCCGGAATTCGTCGGCCAGACCAAGGACAAGCTTGCGACCGTCGAAGCCCAGCGCATCGTCGAGAACGCGCTGCGCGACCCCTTCGACCACTATCTTGCCGACAACCCGAACGAAGCGGCCAAGCTGCTCGACTGGGTGATCGAGCGCGCCGAGGAGCGGCTGCGCCGCCGCAAGGAAAAGGAAGTCAACCGCAAGACGGCGGTGCGCAAGCTGCGCCTGCCCGGCAAGCTTGCCGACTGCTCGCAGAACACCGCCGAAGGCGCCGAACTCTTCATCGTCGAGGGCGATTCGGCAGGCGGTTCAGCCAAGCAGGCGCGCAACCGCGCCAACCAGGCGATCCTTCCACTGCGCGGCAAGATCCTGAACGTGGCCAGCGCCGGCCGCGAGAAGTTCGGCGCCAACCAGCAGCTCGCCGATCTCATTCAGGCGCTTGGCTGCGGCACGCGTTCGAAATACCGGCAGGAAGATCTGCGCTACGAGCGCATCATCGTCATGACCGATGCCGATGTCGACGGCGCCCACATTGCCTCGCTGCTCATCACCTTCTTCTATCAGGAAATGCCGGAACTGGTGCGTGGCGGCCATCTCTTCCTCGCCGTGCCGCCGCTCTACAAGATCACCCAAGGGGCGAAATCCGCCTATGCCCGCGACGACAATCATCGCGCCGAGCTGATGCAGACGGAATTCAAGGGCAAGGCCAAGGTGGAGATCAGCCGCTTCAAAGGGCTCGGCGAAATGATGCCGGCCCAGCTCAAGGAAACCACCATGGACCCGGCCAAGCGCACCCTGCTCCGGGTACTGATCGACGAGGTGGATTTCGAAGGCACCCGCAGCGCCGTCGACGATCTGATGGGCACCAAGCCCGAGGCCCGCTTCCGCTTCATCCAGGAGCGTGCGGCCTTCGCTGAAAACCTTGATATTTAAATACATCTCAGGCGCGCCGAACGATCTGACAGATACGCCCGGCGCGCCGCATTTCAGCATCTGCGATTTCACGGAACTGACGAAGAACCGTAACAACTCGGTCAAATAACCGGTGCATGAAGCGGACGGCGCGCGACCTCCCCCGGGGAGAAGCGCCTGCGCCGGTTCGAGCCGTTTTCAACCCTTGCCGGATTTTGCCATGACCAAGCGTTTTGCCGCGACTGCCGCTTTCGTTCTCCTGTCCAGCACCGTCACCGTCAGCGCCACCGATATCGGCGCCACTTTCATGAGCGCCTGCCCCTTCGGCGATTGCGCCGCCGGCATTTCGCTCTCCTATCTCGGCGAATTCGTCATCCCCACGGGGCAGATGGAAAACGGCGTCGAGTTCGGCGGCATCTCAGGCCTCGATTTCGATGCCGCCACCGGCCACTATATCGCCATCAGCGACGACCGTTCGGACAAGGCGCCGGCCCGCTTCTATGAACTCGACATCGACGTCGATGCATCGGGCCTCAAGGGCGTTTCCGTCGACAAGCATGTGACGCTGAAAGACAAGACCGGTGAGCCCTTCGCCGCCAAGACCGTCGACCCGGAATCGATCCGCCTCGGCAAGGACGGCATCTACTGGGGCAGCGAAGGCGATGCCAAGGTGCTGCTGCCGCCCTTCATCCGCGTCACGACGCCGGACGGTTCGTTCGTGCGCGAGTTCAAACTGCCGGAGGGCTTTGCTCCGGCCATCGACAAGTCGACCGGCATCCGCGACAACCTCGCTTTCGAAGATCTCGCCGTCGCGCCCTCGGGCGACGTTTTCGTCGGCGTCGAAGCCGCCCTCTACCAGGATGGGCCGAAACCGTTGCTGACGACGGGCAGCCTGTCGCGCATCATTCGTTATGACGGCGCAACCGGCGAGCCGAAGGCTGAGTATGTCTATCCCGTGTCGCCGATCCCGCAAGCCGCCACCAAGGCCGACGGCGGCAACGACAACGGCATGTCGGAAATGATCGCCCTTGACGATAACCACCTGCTCGCCGTCGAGCGCAGCTACGCCGAAGGCTTCGGCAATAACGTCAAGATCATGATGATGGATCTCGCCGACGCGACCGACATATCCGCCATCCCGTCACTCGCCAAGAACGACCAGCCTGTCGTCCCCGCCCGCAAGAGCCAGATCCTCGATCTCAGAGCAATTGGCCTCGTTCCCGACAATATCGAGGCGATGTCGCTTGGCAAGGCCAAGGACGGGACCGACGTCCTCATCCTCGGCTCCGACAATAATTTCTCGACCAATCAGAAGACGCAATTCTACGCCTTCAAGGTTCTCAGCCGCCCGCGGCAGTAAGACGCCGTGTCCGACGGCCGAACAGTGATGCTTTATATCAGCTTTCACGGCGCGGACCTTGAAACCGCCGGGTTCATGGCCCATAACCAGAGTACAAGAATAAGAAGAGGCGCGCGTGGGTGTGTTCGACCGTCAGAAAAGCAATCATGAGCCGCGATGGCTGGGGCCGTCGGCGCCGACGCGCACGCCGCTGATTCCCTCCATTTCGGCGGCGCGCTGGCTGCTGGTGCTGGTCGCCGCCGCCGGGGTCTATTTCTTCTACGGTTTCCTCGTGCCGGTGCTGGCGGCCCTCGTCATCGGCTTTGCCAGCTGGCCGCTCTATCGCAAGCTGCTTGCCCGCGTCGGCGGCAATACGACGGTCGCCGCGACCATCGCCATCCTCATGATCCTTACCTTCCTGGTCATCCCGATCGGGCTCGCGGTCACTTATACGACGGGCGAAGTGCGCACCTGGCTCGCCTGGGCGATCCACGCCAACCGCGCCGGCGCCTCGACACCGGATTGGATCGTTGCCTTGCCGTTTGCCGGCCCCTATCTCGATGATCTCTGGACCAAATATGTCGGCAGTCCCGGCGCGCTCGGCGAACTCATCCAGGCGATCAGCGGCGCCCACATCGGCAACATCTATCGCGCCGTGCTGGCAGCCGGCGGCGGCGCTTTCCATCTTCTCCTGACGCTGCTCTTCATGCTGATCGCCCTGTTCTTCGTCTATCGCGACGGCTTCTCCTTCTCGAAGCAGATCGACATGCTGGGCGAGCGGATCCTGCCGAACCGCTGGGAGCGCATTTCCCGCGTCGTCCCGGCAACGATCAGCTCCACCGTCATGGGCATGACGCTGATTGCCATCGGCGAAGGCATCGTGCTCGGTGTGGCTTATTGGATCGCCGGCGTGCCGTCGCCGGTAACGCTCGGCGTGCTCACGGGGGTGATGGCTCTGATACCGGGCGGTGCGCCGCTCTCCTTCACGCTGGTTTCCATCTATCTCCTGGCGAGCGGCTCGCATGTCGCCGGCGTCGGCCTTTTCGTCTGGGGCACTGTCGAGCTCTTCATCGTCGACAAGACGCTGCGGCCGAAGCTCGTCGGCGGCCCGATCAAGCTGCCCTTCCTGCCGACCTTTTTCGGCCTTGTCGGCGGCGTCAAGACGATGGGTTTTCTCGGCCTCTTCATCGGCCCGGTGCTGATGGCGCTGATCGTCGCCATCTGGCGCGAATGGATCCATGAGGCCCGCAACGCCGAGAGCAGCGAGAGGGTGCCGCAGATCGTCATCGACGAACAGGCCCCGCCGCCGTCCAAGCCGATCCCGCGCGTCGCCGAAGGCTGAACTGCCTTGGTGAAGCCTATCCCAGCCGCTTTTCCATGAACAAGCTGAGCGGATCCGGCAGATAGGTGCCGAAAGCCTCGATCTCCCGATACCCGTATTTGCGGTAGAGAGCGATCGCCTCCGGCTGATAGATGCCGGTCTCGAGCCGGATCGCCGTCAGCCGCTTTTCCCTCGCGATCGCCTCCAGCGCATTCATCAGCCCGCTCGCGATCCTCAATCCCCTCGCCTGTGGGTCAACGAACATGCGCTTGATCTCCGCCGTTCCGTCGCCGGCCTCGACCAGCGCGCAGCATCCGACGATCGCCCCCTCCATTGCGGGCGACGAAGAAGCTTACCGAAGGTTTCTCCAGCAAGGTGAGGTCGACCATGTGGTTGCTCTCCGCGGGATAAAGCGACGCTGCATAGGCGTCGGAAAGATCGAGAAGGCGGATGATGGCGTCCTGGCGCGGCGGCTCCTGGGCGATAGTGACGGACATGATGGTTTCCAATGTTTGCGGGAGGCGCAGATTTTTGCTGACATGACGAAGAGTTAATGCCTTCGCCTTGTTTCGGTTGGAATTGCGCCGTCTAAGGCGATCTCAGTTCAATAGCCAAGGAGGCAGAATATGCAAGCGGTGCTCATCGCAATGACCATTCTCGGTTGCGACGATTCCGTCAGCCAATGCAGCTATGTCGCAACGGTCGACAAACGCTGGGAAACCGTTGCCGCTTGCGATGCCGAAGCCGAACGCCGGCTCAAGGCCTATGCCAATGTCAGCTATCCCTCGGTGATCGCCGTGTGCGAGGCGCCGAAAGCGCTGGCCGCCGCCGAACCGCCGAAACCGGCGCCCTTGCCTGTCGCCGCGGCCGACACCACTCCTGCGGCATCCGAAGAACCAAGAGGCCTCGCCGGCTTTGCTGAAAACATCGCAGGCCAGGTCCGCGCCCATCTGCCATCCGGGCGAGACGTCAAGGAGACGCTTTCCAAGCCCGTGCATTTCGTATCCGCCAGCTATTCCTGGGTAGTGACCCGGCTGAACGACTAGGCCGCCGCAAGCGCCGCATAGACACGGGCCGATTGGCGCTGCTCGGCAACATGAAGCTTTTCCACCATGTCGAGCAGTTCTCCGGCCGCGCCGTGTGCGCCATGGTGATGGCGGAATTTTTCGAGAAGACGGCCGCCGACAGTGCCCAGCATGCTGCCTGGCGCCTTTCGCGCGGCCTCGCGCCACAGAAGCGTCGCCTCGACGAAGATTACGCTGATATCCCTCGGCAGGCCGGCGGATTCGTAGAGCGCGCGCACGGCGTGCATGCGCCCGGTTGCCAGGATCGAGCGCACCCTGCGCTCACTGCACGCTGTCAGATCCACGATTGCAGCAGCGAAGAAATCCAGCTTGCCGGCGCAGAGCGCATGCATCAGCAAGGACGGCGTCAGCCGGCCGTTGAGGCGCAGATGCTCGACGAGATCCGGTACCTCCCGCGGCGCGATATCACCGGCGATCGAAACGATGGCTGCCTCGGTCGCCTCGCGGCTTATGCGCTGGAGCCGCTGCAGGCCGATCGCCGCCTGCGCCAGCGGCAGGCCGACCAGCGCATTGCTGACATGCTGGGCGAGCAGCTGGCGGGCATCGGCCGGAAGATCGCTGCGGTCGAGCAGCAGATTGCGGACATCGTAGCAATCGCCAAGCCGCTCAGCGATGCGTTTCAACGACTGGCCGGAGATGGCCGCGCCGTCGTTTTCGAGCAGGCAGAGCACTTCGTCTTCATCGCCGACCTCCGCGAGTGCAGCCGAGACCGGACGGGTGACATGGGCTCTGGCCGCGATCAGCATGCGGGTGGCGCCGTTGCCGCGTGCGGCGAGATCGACAAGATCGGCGTCGCTGAGAAGCGGCGAACAGGTGACGGCGTGGCAGGCAACCTCGGGCTGGTCCGCGGCAAGCGAAAGGATCAGGCTGCGCGGCGCATCAGGCGACCAGGCGATCGCCTCGGCCAGCGCAAGCCGCACACGCGGCGACGGGTCATCAAGAAGAACGGTCATCGCCATCTCGGCTGCCGCCCGCTCCTCGCCGCTCATCTCGGATTGCAGATAGGCTCGACCGAGTGCGTTCGCGGCCCGGGCCCGATCACCGGTCTTGGCCGTTTCGATCCAACGAAGGAAAGCTTCTACGATCACGCGACGCCCCAGCACTTGAACGCGATTCCTTCGCGTTTCATTCAATGCTGTGACCGTAGCGACAAAAGGTTTAAGATTGGTTCACCATATTTCTTAAGGCTTTGTATGCCTTGCGCTCAGGCTTCCGCCTTTGGTATCTGCGGCCGGAACATCTCGAAAACATCGCTGCCTTCGCTGTAATCCATGTAGCCCATGCGCGCGACAGGCCGCGCGATCGACATGTCGAGCCGGCCGTCCCTGACGATCGACTCGTCGATATGGATGCCGACCACCTCGCCGAAGACGAGGACGTTTTCGGACGGCACGCCCGATAACGTCTTCGGCTCGAAGATTTCGGTGACCCTGCATTCGAGCACGGCGTAAGCCTCGCCGACATAGGGGGCGTCGATCAGTTCGGACTGTTTCGGCGTCAGCCTGGCGAAATCGAATTCGCTGTTGCCGTAAGGCAGCGCCGCCGAGGAGAGGTTCATCTTTTCGGCGAGATCGCGGCTGACGAAATTGCAGGTGAAGGCGCCGGTTTCCGCCGCATTGCGCTGGCTGTCCTTGCGTCCGGCGGAAGAAAACATCACCAGCTTCGGCCGGTCGGCGACGGCGTTGAAGAAGGAATAGGGCGCAAGATTGATCGAACCGTCCCTGCCCTTGCTGCCGATCCAACCGATCGGCCGCGGCGAAACGATCGCCTTGAAGGGATCATGCGCGAGGCCGTGCCGGTTGCTGTCCGTCGTGTAGAACATCAGTCCGCTCCGCCGACCCAGGTCACCGTATCGGCAAGCTCCGGCCGCGGCCGCTCGATCGCCGGGAATGTCGTCGAGCCGATATGGATGAAACCCGCCACCTTTTCGCCGGGCTGGACGCCGAGCAGCGGATAGGCGCGCTCGTCATAGGCGAACCATTCCGTCAGCCAGTTGGCGGCATAGCCGCTGGCATTGGCGGCGAGAATGACATTGAAGCAAAGCGCGCCCGCCGACATCAGCTGCTCCCACTCCGGGATCTTGATATGCGGCCCCGCCTTGCTGACCACGGCGACGACGACCGGCGCGCGGGTGAAGCGGGTGCGCTCGACCTGGATCATTTCTTCGGAAAGGTCCGGCTTTGCCTCGAGCGCCAGTTTGAGAAGCTCCTTGCCGAGGCGCGCACGCTCATCTCCGCGATAGACGATGAAGCGCCAGGGAGCGATCTTGCCGTGGTCGGGAACACGCGAAGCAAGCCGCAGGATCTCTTCGATCTCGGCCTTTTCGGGGCCGGGTTCGCACATCTGGAAAGCGGGGATGGAACGGCGCACGGCGAGGTAATCGATCAACTTGATATCGGATTTCATGCGGGAGAAACTTTCATTTTTATGCTGCTGCAAAGCGTGGGTCTTGAATTTGCCATCGCGTTGGTCTTGAAGTGGCCTTTGCGATTTCAGAAGTCAATCGGTTCACGAAACAGATGTTTGGCATTTCGCCTCTTGCACGCACCGGCCTCGCCATTGCCCTGATGGTATTGATGCCTGTCGTCGGCGCCGGTGCGCAGGATGCCTTCAAGGATTTCAAACAGCTCGACTCGACGTCGAAGATGCCGAAGCTCAACGCCTTCATCGCGCCCGGCACCGCACCTGAGGGCGCCAAGCTGCGCGACGTCGCGATGGAAGCCAAGCTGACGGCCGACGGTACGCCCGTCGAGGATGGCCTTTCCTGGTATGTCTTCAGCCCGATCGCCGGAGCCGACGGCAAGCTGCCGCTGATCGCCAGCGCCAAGGGCGGACCCGCCGCCTTCCAGCTCGCTCCGGGCGATTATTTCGTCAATGTCTCATTCGGCCGCGCCGGCGTCACCAAGAAGCTGACCGTGCCCGCTGACGGCGAGGTCGACAAGCAGGTGATGGTCCTTGATGCCGGCGGCCTGCTGCTCAACGCTGTCTCCGGCACCGATGCCCGCATCCGCCCCGACCAGTTGAGTTTCTCGATCTATTCCTCGGAAGTGCGCGACGATGGCGAGCGCGGTCTCGTCCTGGCCGATGTCTCGCCGAACACCGTCGTGCGCCTCAACGCCGGCACCTATCACATCGTTTCCGAATATGGCAGCGTCAACGCCGTCATCCGCGCCGACATCCAGGTCGAGGCCGGCAAGCTGACGGAAGCGACGATCCAGCACCGCGCCGCCCAGATGACCTTCAAGCTGGTCTCCGAAGCCGGCGGCGAGGCGATCGCCGACACCGCCTGGTCGATCCTGACGGCCGCCGGCGACAGTGTCGGCGAAAGCGTCAGCGCCTTTCCGACCATGGTTCTTGCCGAGGGCGAATATTCGGCCATCGCCCGCAACAAGGACAAGATCTATCAGCGCGATTTTAAAGTGGTTGCCGGCCGGAACACCGATGTCGAGGTTCTGATGAAGGACCAGCAGCCGCAGCAGCCCGAGAGCCCGGCGGCCCGCACGGTGCAGCAGGCGCCGGCCGGCACGCCGCCGCCCCCAGGTGTCCAGGCGGCTCCGGAGGAGCCTCTGCCCTCCTACGAACAGCTCGTGCCGCAGGGCGGCGGCGACGGCGCCAGCCTGGATTGATTCTGCCGGGCACGCTTCTGCGGCGTACCAGCGATCAAGCCGATCGGCCGGCGCTCTGCAGCGCCGCGCGTCTGATCAGACGCGCAAAGGACGCTATCATTTTGGATCTACGCATCGGCCGATGTGCTAGGCCCGGATTTCATTCATCGACAGAAGATTTGGAAGTGCAGGCGGGAGGCGCATGGGCGGCTGCCCTTCGCGAAAGACATTTCCGACAGCGCCGAAGTCGGCGCTGTCGTATTCCCCTTATTTTCAGGCCGCCTTGGCTTTCTTTGCGGCGGCCTTGCGACGGATGTCGGGCGGCGTCGCCTCGAGGGTGAGGCTCTCGACGGCTGCGTCAAGCTCCATCGAAACCTGGTCCTGACTGCCGAGGCGGCGGATGTTGACCGTGCGCTCCTCGGCTTCCTTCTTGCCGCAGACGATGATGACAGGAACCTTGGTGACGGAATGCTCGCGGATCTTGTAGTTGATCTTCTCGTTGCGGAAGTCGGTTTCGACGTTGAGACCGGCCTCGCGCAGCGCCTCCGCCACTTCAAGCCCGTAGGGATCAGCCTCCGAGGTGATCGTTGCGACTACTATCTGCAGCGGCGATACCCAGAGCGGCATATGGCCGGCGAAGTTCTCGATCAGGATGCCGAGGAAGCGCTCCATCGAGCCACAGATGGCGCGATGGATCATCACCGGCTGCGTCTTCTCGGAGTTGCTGTCGATGTAGAAGGCGCCGAAGCGTTCCGGCAGGTTGAAGTCCACCTGCGTCGTGCCGCACTGCCATTCGCGGCCGATCGCATCCTTCAGCGTATATTCGAACTTCGGCCCGTAGAAGGCGCCCTCGCCCGGCAGGATGCCGGTCTTGATGCGGCCTTCGGACTGAGCCTCGATCGTCTTCAGCACATCGGTCATGACGGCTTCGGCGCGATCCCAGAGAGCGTCGGAACCGACTCGCTTTTCCGGACGGGTGGAAAGCTTGACGACGATTTCCTTGAAGCCGAAGTCTTCATAGACCGACAGGATCAGGTCGTTGATCTTCAGGCATTCGGCCGCCATCTGCTCGTCCGTGCAGAAGATGTGCGCGTCGTCCTGGGTGAAACCGCGCACGCGCATCAAGCCATGCAGAGCGCCCGACGGTTCGTAACGATGCACCAGCCCGAATTCCGCCAGACGGATCGGCAGCTCGCGATAGGACTTCAGGCCATGCTTGAAGATCTGCACATGCCCGGGGCAGTTCATCGGCTTTAGCGCGAAGACGCGATTATCAGCTTCCTTGTCGTCGGGATGCGTCATCGCATGCGCCGATTTTACGCCGAACATGTTTTCCTGATACCAGCCCCAGTGACCGGAGGTTTCCCAGAGCGAGGTGTCGAGCACCTGCGGTGCGTTGACTTCTTCATAATCGATGGCAAGCCGGCGGCGCATATAGGCGACGAGCGTCTGGAAGATGCGCCAGCCCTTGCCATGCCAGAAGACAACGCCCGGCCCCTCCTCCTGGAAATGGAACAGGTCCATTTCGCGGCCGAGCTTGCGGTGGTCGCGCTTTTCGGCTTCCGCCAGCATATGCAGGTAATTATCGAGATCGGCCTGGTCAGCCCATGCCGTGCCGTAGATACGCGACAGCATGGCATTGTTGCTGTCGCCGCGCCAATAGGCGCCGGCAACCTTCATCAGTTTGAAGGCAGTGCCGACCTGGCCGGTGGAGGCCATATGCGGTCCGCGGCAGAGGTCGAACCAGTCGCCCTGATGATAGATCTTCAGATCCTGCCCTTCCGGGATCGCATCGACGAGTTCGACCTTGTACTGCTCGCCCTTGGCGGCGAAGACTTCCTTGGCCTTTTCGCGCGACCAGATCTGCTTGGTGAACGGCGCGTTGCGGGCGATGATTTCCTTCATCTTCTTTTCGATCTTCGGCAGATCGTCGGGCGTGAAGGGCTCGTTCTTGGCAAAGTCGTAATAGAAGCCGTTCTCGATGACGGGACCAATCGTCACCTGAGTGCCGGGCCAAAGCTCCTGCACCGCTTCGGCCATCACATGCGCGGCGTCATGCCGGATGAGCTCCAGCGCGCGCGGGTCCTTGCGGGTGACGATCTCGATCTTGCCGTCGGTGACGGCATCGGAAAGGTCGCGCACGCCGCCGTCGATCGCAATCGCGACGGCGCTCTTGGCAAGCGACTTGGAAATGGATTCGGCGACATCCTTGCCGGTTGCGCCAGGCGGGAAGCTGCGCACGGAACCATCGGGAAATGTCAGGGAAACGGATTGGGACATCGAAATTCTCCTTGTCCAGTCCCGCCAACGAATGCGGGTGGTTGAAATGGAAACATCACCCACTCGGGATGTGCTGCCGCCTGATACTCAGATTTCCCGCGGTAGTAAAGAAGCAGCCGGCTCACATGATCATTTGCGCAAGACCGCAAACGGTGTTCCAGTTGCGCATCGTACCGACGCCGAGCCGTTTGGTCGTCAGAGCCGAAAGCAGTTTCGATTGGCTCGGTTTGCCGGCGAAATCGATCCACAGATCTCCGCCGACGACTGCGATGCGCTGCCCTTCCGCCATCAGCGGTTTCAGCGCCTCCACCTTCTCAGGATCGATCGGCAGGCGCATCACCCGGACGATCACCTGGTCTCCGCTGCCGTCCCGGAAGGGATTGGTGCCGCAGAGCGCCATCCAGGTGCAGTCGCTGCGCACGATGATATCGACATGTTTGCCGAATTTCGCTTCGAAGCCCTCTTCCAGCGCGACCTCGAGTTCGTGTGGGCGCATCTGGTCGGCCTCGAAAACGAGATTGCCGGTTGAAACCAGCGTGCGCGGCTCGCGACAGCCGAGTTCTCTGGCAAGCCCGCGCAGGTCTTCCATGATCACCCGGCGGTCGGGCGAGAGCACGATGCTGTGCAGAAGGGCGATGAACGTGCTCATAGCCACTCGCCCTCCTGCTCGCGATCGTAGTCACCGAATAGTGACCGCGCCTGCCGCATCGTTGCTGCCCCGACCTCCGAAACACAATGATGTTCGCCGGGCATCGTCACCGCGTTCGCCCTCTCTTGCGTCCAAGCGCGAGATAGCGCCATGGGGTCCACCAGCGAAAATCGCTGCCGAGCGTCTCGGGCACCTGGTCTAGGCCGCTGCTGCCCCCCGGACCGCAGCGGCCGACGCGAAACAGCGTCATCCAACCGCCGGCCCATAATCCGTGGCGGGCGATCGACTCGTAACCATATTCCGAGCAAGTCGGGATATGGCGGCAGGAGTTACCGACAAAGCCGGAAAGCGTCAGCTGATAGAGACGGATAAGCCCCATGCCGAGCAGGCGGTCGGGCGTCTTGCGGAACGGTCCGGTGTAATTGCGGGAGTAGCGCGCAGTCCTTGCGTGCGGCCGTCTCGATGCGGCCGCACCGCCATCGTCCTCATCGTCAGCCTGCCGGATGCAGAACTCGCACATTTCGGTTACGCCTCGACAACTTCCGCCCGTTTGGCCTCGATCTGCCCGATCGCGTCGACGACCGCATCGAAGGTCAGCATCGTCGAAGCATGGCGGGCCTTGTAGTCCCGCACCGGCAGGAGATAGCGCATGTCTTCGAACCGTCCGCCGGGGCCTGCCCCGTCCGCCTTCAACATGGCGAGCATGTCCAGGCGCGCCTGCCGCAATTCGCCCGATGTCGCGCCGACGACATGGCGGGCCATGATCGAGGACGAGGCCTGGCCGAGCGCGCAGGCCTTTACGTCATGGGAAAAACCGGTCACGACATCGCCATCCATCTTCAGCCAGATCCGCACCTTGGAGCCGCAAAGCCTGGAGTGCGCCTGGGCGGTCGCATCGGCATCATCAAGTGTCCCGGTCAATGGAATATTGCCGGCGAATTCGAGGATTTTGCTGTTGTAGATGTCGTCCATGCTGGATTTCCGCTCCAAAATCGCTGCGGATCGGCCTAAATCGGGCTGTCATTGTCGTTGAAACAAAAAACACACCGTGTCATCTGAGGATACTTACATATAATGGCCGTCTTCCTATATGTATGTCGTTCCAAGGCCATGAAAATGCAATGGCCTTGTGTAAGTTTGATTGGGAAACCGTGCCGGATGGGCGCTTGAATTAGCCCTGAAAGCCCCGGAGCCTGCCAAAGGTGCATGAATTCCCGCATGGGACTGACCAGTGGCGATTCCGACAGATGGGTCCGCGATGCGGGCCAGGAGACCATTGATCATGGACGCCATCGTAAAGAACTTTCCGCAACCGAACCGTGACTCGGAGCGCCCCTCCCAGCAGGAGGCTGAGGAAGCCGTTCGCGTTCTGTTGCGCTGGGCCGGTGACGATCCGACGCGCGAAGGCCTCATCGAGACGCCGGCCCGTGTCGCCAAAGCTTACCGCGAGCTTTTCGCCGGCTACGACATGGCGCCGGAAGATGTGCTTGGTCGAACCTTCGAGGAAGTCGCCGGTTACGACGACATGGTCCTCGTCAAGGACATTCCGTTCTACTCGCATTGCGAACACCATATGGTGCCGATCATCGGCAAGGCCCATGTCGCCTACATGCCTGATGGCCGCGTCCTCGGCCTGTCGAAGATTGCCCGTGTAGTCGAGATCTATGGCCGGCGCCTGCAGACTCAGGAAACGATGACGGCCCAGATTGCCCGGGCCATCGACGATACGCTCAATCCGCGCGGTGTTGCCGTACTGATCGAGGCCGAACATATGTGCATGGCGATGCGTGGCGTTCAGAAGCAGGGTTCGACCACCTTGACCACGACGTTTACCGGAACGTTCAAGACCGAACCGGCCGATCAGGCCCGTTTCATGAGCATGGTGCGGAGCCGCTGATACCGGCTCCCTCAGGAGGGCCGCAATGAGTCAACTGATCTTCAATCAACCATCCGAGGACAAGTCGGCGTTGGAAGACGCCGGCGATTTCACGCCGCGTTTCGACGACCGCGGCCTGATCACCGCGATCGTCACCGACGCCGGCGATGGCGAACTGCTGATGGTGGCGCATATGAACGCCCAGGCCCTGGCGCTGACCATCCAGACGGGCACGGCCCATTATTTCAGCCGGTCGCGTGGCAAGATCTGGAAAAAGGGCGAGACCTCGGGCAATCTTCAGACGGTGAAGGAAATTCGCACCGATTGCGATCAGGACGCCATCTGGCTGAAGGTCGAGGTCGCCGGCCATGACGCCACCTGTCACACCGGCCGCCGCTCCTGCTTCTATCGGACGGTGACGTTGCGCGACGGAAAGCCGATGCTCGACATCGTTGACGACGAACGGCATTTCGATCCGCAGGATGTCTACGGAAAATAGACTGACCGTCCCGGCATTTGCCCCTTATTGTGCCAGAAACCGGTTCTATATACCTTTTGGCAACCGATCGGGCACACTATCGTGACATACGTGTTCTGCTGGAGGGGAGAGCGCAATGCTGAACTGGAGTCTACACCGTCAAAGCGCTGAAGGCGAAGGTTCCGGTTCCGGCATGTCGACGATACTCGAGACAATTCCTTCCCCCGTGCCTGTCAACAGAGTCAAGATCGCGCTCGCGCTTGGCGGCGGCGCTGCACGCGGCTGGGCCCATATCGGCGTCTTGCGCGCTCTGGACGAGGCTGGGATCGAGATCGGCATGATCGCCGGCACATCGATCGGCGCGCTGGTCGGCGGCTGCTATCTCGCCGGCAAACTCGATGAACTCGAAAGCTTCGCGCGCTCGCTGACCATGCGCCGCATCGCCAGTCTGCTCGATCTGACGATCGGCGGCAGCGGGCTGTTCGGCGGCATGCGGCTGACCAAGCGCATGCAGGAGCATCTCGAGGGGCTGAACGTCGAGGATCTGGACCGGCCGTTCGTCGCGGTCGCGGCCGAGGTCAATACCGGCCACGAGGTCTGGATCGCCAATGGTTCGCTGATCACGGCGCTGCGTGCCTCCTATGCCCTGCCCGGCATCTTCGAGCCGGTCCGCAGCAATCACCGCACGCTGGTCGACGGCGCGCTGGTCAACCCGGTTCCCGTCTCCGTCTGCCGTGCCTATGAGCAGCCGCTGGTCGTCGCCGTCAATCTCAATTACGATCTCTACGGCCGCTCGGCCGTGGTCCGGCACAATGCCAGCCTCTCGCAGCAGGAAATGCAGAAACAGGAAGAGGCGCCTTATGCTCGTCTCGGCATGACCGGCGTGATGGTGCAGGCTTTCAACATCATCCAGGACAGGATTGCCCGCGCCCGCCTTGCCGGCGATCCGCCCGACATTTCGCTGCAGCCGCGCCTCAGCTATATCGGCCTCTCGGAATTCCATCGGGCCGGCGAGGCGATCGAACGCGGCTACGAGGAAGCGAGAGCCAGGCTTCCCGAGATCAAGCGCATGCAGGAAGTCTACGCCAGCCCTCCGTGAAGCGCCCCGAAAGGGGCGACAGCACGTTTGAACAAACAGCCGGACCCTCAGCCGGCGATATAGGCCTTGATCTCCTCGGCTTCGCGCTCGACTTCCGCGATCCGGGATTTCACCACGTCGCCGATCGAGATGATGCCGGCAAGCTTGCCGTTGCTTTCCACCGGCACGTGGCGGAAGCGGCGGCTGGTCATCAGTTCCATCAACTCGTTGACGGTCGTCTCCTCGTGGCAGCGGTAGACCTTTGAAGTCATGAGCTGAGAGAGCGGCTGATCGAGGCCATCCTTGCCGTGCTTGGCGATGGCATGCACCAGATCGCGCTCGGTGAACATGCCCGAAATCCGGTTCTCCATGCCGACGACGACGATGGCGCCGATCTTCTTCTTGCTCAGAATGGCGGCCGCCTCGGCGACGGTGGTGTTCGGCCCGGCGGTGATGACGTCCCTGCCCTTCAGGTCGAGGATTGCTTTGACTGAACTGGTCATTCGAACCTCCTATGTCGAGCCTGTGACATGTGTCACAGGCAACCGCGGCGGTTTCTCCCCCCAATCGCGGATCGTTCGATGGTGCACCGCCCGGCTCAGGATTGCAACATATCCTTCTCCGCTCCCGCCGGTTCTGCGGGCGGCCGTGGCGCCCGGTCGAACAGCGAAAACAAAAGGAAGCCGAAGACGAAGCCGCCGATATGCGCGTCCCAGGCGATCTCCTGGTCGCTGTCGCCGACGAGCGGAATGCCGGCGGCAATCAAGGCGTTGCCGACCAGCCAGAGAAGCATGAAGATGACGACGGTCCGGCTCTTCAGGGCGTCGATGATGGAAAGCCGGGCGTTGAGATGCGCCACCGGCATCGGTCGCCGATCGGCCGGAAAGGCGAATCGGCAGGCGGCCCCCATCAGCCCGGAAATGACGCCCGAGGCGCCGATCAGCAGCGATACGTCTCCCCAGTTGAGGATCGCGTGCAGGGCGGCGGAAGCGACGGCGGACAAGATCCAGAAGAACAGGAACCGCAACGTCCCGATGCGGCGCACGACCGGCGCGCCGAAGGCCATCAGCCAGAAGGCGTTGAAGACGATATGCTGGGTGCTGCCGTGCAGCAGCGAATAGGTAACGGGCGTCCAGAACAGCTCCAGCCCCTGCTGCGACAACGGAATCACGTAGCGAGCGGGGACGAAACCGAAGGTAAACAGCAGCCAGCCCACCGCATCGTCCGAGAGAACGAGCGCCTGCACCGCATAGATAAGGATGAGCAGGCAAAGGCTGAAGAGCAGCGCCGGCGGAAGGTTGAAGACCGGTACGCGCGGGGGCCGCGCCGGCGGCCGGGCCTCGGGAGGTTCCGGCGCCTTGTCTGGCTCGCCCGTCTGCTCGTTCATTTTTATCGCCTCGTTGAGGCCTCAGCCATACAGGAGCGCCTGTCAAAAAAAAAGCCGCCCGTAGTGCCGGGCGGCGTAACCCGAATTCCTGGAAAGACCCAGGATCGGCAGATCGTGCTGAACTCCGAAAGTCGAAGCGATGACTGGACATTGCCACGATAGACGTCGCGCCTCAACCGAAACCCTTTCTTAACCTTAACGGCCTGGATCTGGCATGAAATCCGCAAGGTAGAAGCTGTACGGGCAATGACTGCCCGAAAATGCTCCGGAATGGGACAGGTTGGTGTGAAATGCGTGTGCAAACTACCATCGAAATTTTTGACTATTGGAACCGTATCCGCGGCGCTGCCGATGCGCCGCTGAAATCACAGGTCGAACCCTCTGCCGTTCCCCATCTTCTACAAAGTCTCTTCATCCTCGAGACGCGCGACGGCGGAGACATCGTTTTCCGGCTCGCCGGCACCCGCATCTGCGATTTCTTCGGACGCGACCTGCGCGGTGAACGTTTTTCGTCCCTTTGGGCGCATGGCCAGCACGCGGACATCGAACGCACGGCGATGGGCGTTATGGACCATGCCATGCCGGCCCTGTTCAACACCACCGGCTACAGCACCGTCGGTCATCAGGCCTCCTTCGAGATCATCATGATGCCGCTGCGCTCGTCGGACGGCGCCTGCGACCGGCTGCTCGGCGCGATCGCACCGACGGCGCCTGCGAGCTGGCTGGAGATCGTGCCGCTGGAATTCCTGGCGCTCGACCGCAGCCGTCTGCTGCCCGAAAAATTCAGCAAGGCCATGCCGGCCGAACTGCGCTCGATCAACGAAGTCGTCGCGGCAAAAGGCAACGGATTCGGCCAGGCCATGCGCCGCATGGTGTCACAGCTGCTGAGTGCCGAGGCGCGTTAAGCGTCTTGTTTCAGGACAAGGCGCGCACTCGTTTTCGGCTATGTCACAATAAGGCGAAACAACCTTCTGTTAATGGATTGGAGGTAAGGATTAATCTCTCCAGTTTGTATGAAGAAGCCCTTTGATGCACTCGTTCCAGCCAGCTCAGACGCAACGACCTGCGCCGCGCCCTGAACAAGGCGTTTTCCAGCGCGTGCCGATCAATATGCAGGGCCGGCTGATGCTTGCGAATTACGAGGAATTCGAATGCATGGTGATCGACATGTCGCCCGGCGACATGTACGTCATCTGCTCCGGCCGGCCGCGCGCCAACGAACGCGTTGTCGCCTATATCGACCATCTCGGGCGCGTCGAAGGTTACGTCCAGACACTCGACGGCCGCGGATTCACCATGTCGATCAATGCCACCGAGCGCAAGCGCGAGAAGCTCGCCGCCCAGCTCACCTGGCTTGCCAACAAGCACGAGCTCGGCCTGCCGGAAGATCGTCGCCACGACCGTCTGACGCCGCGCGATACGAAGACCGAACTCACGCTCGAGGATGGCACGCGCTATACCTGCCGCATCATGGATCTGTCGCTGTCGGGCGCCGCCATCGATGTCGAGATGCGTCCGTCGATCGGAACGGCGGTGCGCCTCGGCAACATGCGCGGCCGCGTCGTGCGTCACTTCGTCGAAGGTGTGGCGATCGAATTCCTCTCGATCCAGTCCCGCGAGACATTGCGCGAATTCCTTTGACAGCCCGAAAAATCGCGATGCCTTGCGGCGGATCAATTCGTGGCCGATTGCTCCGAAAGCGCGTGCGAGGGCCGGCGCGCACCGGGTCGGGTCGTGTTGAAAGCGCGAGCCTCACGGCAAGCGATCTGCAAGCGGCGGGAAATCCGGCTTTGGAAGGCTGGCGCGAAATCCTGTCGCAAGTCGTTCCAACCAGTAAGTCATGTAGAATTATGGGTGGAACAAGCTGCGACACTGGTCGGGCGGAAGCCGGCCGCGCGAAGTTGGGCAGGATCTTGCGTCGAGGAATTTCCGGCCGTCGTACGTCTTCCCTTCGTCATGAACATGATGGATAAGGTCCGCCTCGACCGCAGGTGCACCGATGCCAGCCCTCTACCCGGAAATCGAACCCCATGATCACGGCCTGCTCGATACGGGCGACGGCAACCTGATCCATTGGGAAGCCTGCGGCAACCCGATGGGACGGCCGGCACTCGTGCTGCACGGCGGGCCGGGCTCGGGCTGTTCGACCGCGGCGCGCCGGCAGTTCGATCCGGACGCCTATCGAATCATCCTCTTTGACCAGCGCAATTGCGGCCGGAGCCTGCCGAGTGCCGCAGATCCCGAAACCGATCTCTCCCTCAATACGACCTGGCATCTCGTGGCCGATATCGAGAGTCTGCGGCTCTTTCTCGGCATCGACAGATGGCTGCTTTTCGGTAACTCCTGGGGCTCGACGCTGGCGCTCGCCTATGCCGAAACGCATCCGCAGCATGTCACAGCGATGGTCATATCGGGCGTGACCACCACGCGGCGATCGGAAATCGACTGGCTTTGCCGCGGCATGGCGCCGCTTTTTCCGGAAGAGTGGCACCGTTTCCGTCAGGGAATACAATCCGGCGCGCCAGAACTGGATGAGGACATGGCCAGCGCCTATCACCGCCTCCTCAACGCTCCGGATCCTGAAACGCGCCTCAAGGCGGCGCGTGACTGGCATGATTGGGAATCAGCCTCGATCCTGCTCGCCGGGGAAGGACTGCCGCGCCGCTGGGCCGATCCGGCTTATCTGCTGACGCGCGCCCGTATCATCACCCACTACTTCGTCAACGGCGCCTGGCTGGAGGATGGCGTGCTCTTGAAGAACGCCGCGCGGCTTGCCGGCATTCCCGGCATCCTGCTGCAGGGACGGTTCGACATCGAGGCACCGCTCGTCACCGCCTGGGAACTGGCCCGCGCTTGGCCGCAAAGCGAGCTCGTGATCCTTCCGCGCGCTTCCCATTCCACAGCAAACCCCGATATGAGCGCGGCAATCGTCGCCGCCACCGATCGATTTCGCGATTCTTGTCAAAAATAATTTTAATGTCGGCCCCCGGAATCCGAGCGATATTCTGCTTTCGGCCCGTTCCAACCGGCAGATTCCACCGGCATCGCCACTGCAAGCATCCCGCCGCAGCGCCGCCGGCACTTATCCGGCTCAGCGAAAACTCTTAACGACGCGACGGCGGCGCAGGCTTTCCATTGGCGAAGTCCTTGTCGCGTGCACTACAATTTTAATCGATTTCGACACAAATACGCACCGAATTTTATTCGCATTCGAGCCAAGTTTTATCGGCATTTTATTCAACTAAGCATTTAATTCTATTGCGTAATTTTGCGTGAGATAAAAACGTCCGTGTCATTGTCGCCTCAACTTAGGGGAGACGGCAATGACAGCTGCGAATATCCTGAAAGGCGGCCTTCTGGCCAGTGCGATCATGATGGCAATGGCGGGCTCGGGACAGGCAACGCCCGCCAGCATGGCCCTCGCCGGCAATGCCAGCCCGCCGATCGGACACTATGAATTCTGCAAGGCCAATCCGACGGAATGCACCTATGCCGGCGGCGATGCCGGGCCGGCCGTCCTCACGGAGGATCGCTGGAAGGAAATTCTCAAGGTCAACTACACGGTCAATTCATCGATCCAGCCGGAGACGGATGAACAGATCTACGGCGTCGAGGAACGCTGGGCCTATCCCACAACCGTCGGCGATTGCGAGGACTATGCCCTGCTGAAGCGCAAGATGCTGATCGAGGACGGCTTCTCGCCATCCGACACGCTGATCACCGTCGTGCTGCAGCCGAACGGCGAAGGCCATGCCGTACTGACGGTCCGCACCGATCACGGCGACTTCATTCTCGACAACATGCGCAACAAGGTGCTGCTGTGGTCGGACACCGAATACACCTATCTGAAGCGCCAGTCCGCCAGCGATCCGGCCCGCTGGTCGAAGCTTCAGGACGGCCGCGCTGTCGCGGTCGGCAGCGTCAGGTAAACCAGCCAGCCGGCAAAGCCGGCACAGGTTTCGGCCCGGTCAGTCCCCGCATCCCGTCCCCGACCGGTGCCCAAGAGCCGTTCCCGCTGTCCCGGGAACGGCTCGCTCCTTTTTGGGACATGCGTCCATCCCGGGACAGCTGCGACCCACAATCTTAGCGAAGTATTAACCCTGCCGGTTCGATCATGGCGATGAGATTCATCATCGGCACCGGCGGCTCATGTTCTTCCTGCGGCGGACCGAAACGCAAAGAACCGCCATGAGCCAAGCCGCCCAAAGCGCACCCGACGAGCAACCGCTTCTTTCGATGAGGTTTCTTCTGCGTACGATGGCGGCGATATCAGTCCTGGCGGTCCTGACCGTCGCCATCAGCATCGCCGGCCGTTGGTTCGGCCGGCACATCTCCCTTGCCGGCAATACCGACAGCACGGCGGAAATCACGCTGACCATCGGCCGCGACACAGTGAGATTCCCCGAAAATACCATCCGCTTCCCGAGCCAGAGGCATGACGGCGCCGCCGAGCGCGTCGATCTCTACCTCGCCTGGCCCTCGATGCAGGGTTACGGCAAGGACAACCATCTGCGATTCGACGATATCGCCCAATCCTCCGGCCTCATCTTCCTGCAGATCGCTCAGAGCACCATGTCGCGCGACATGTCCGGCCGGCTGGAGCCAATCTATTCGCATTTGATCGAAGGAGCAGCCGAGCCTTTCCGGGACGGATTGACACTCCATCGACTTCGCGCCGACGCCGGTTACGGCGGAGAAGTGCTGCTCACGGCAACGGTCAAAGGCGGGCCGGACTATGTCGTGCGCTGCATATTGCCTTCAACTCCGGACAAGGCCGCGAGCGGAGATTGTCAGCGCGACATCAAGGTCGGCAAGGATCTCAGCGTCCTCTACCGCTTCTCCAGCAGCCATCTCGCCGACTGGGAACATATTGATGCCGCGATCCGCATCTTTGTGGAAGCGCGTCTTATGAACCGTTCTGTAACAAGCCCCTAAAATGCTCCCGGACAAGGAGTTAAACGGTTCATCATAAACGGATTGGTAACGCTGAATCGGTAATTTCAAAAGACGAGCTGTACGGCGGGAGTGTGCGGTTCCTGCCCAATATCTGAAATGCAAAGCGAAGAGTGGAATAGTGTCAAGGTCAGTCTCCTCCGTATCATCATCCCGGTCCGGCAGCTTTTTCGCAAAGCTCCTGGCGATCCTTTCGGTGGCTCTCACGGTCGTCCTGGTTGAATCGGTCAATGCCGACGCGGAGGCGGCCAATCCGAAATATGCGGGCATCGTCGTCGACGCCAAGACCGGCAACGTTCTCTACAGCGAGAATGCCGATCGGCTGCAATATCCTGCCTCGCTGACCAAGATGATGACCCTTTATATGACCTTCGAGGCCTTGGAGCAGGGTCGCATCCGCCTCGATACGCCGGTTCCCTTCTCCGCTCACGCGGCCGCCCAGGCGCCGACCAAGCTTGGCGTGCGCCCCGGCGGCACCATCACCGTCGAACAGGGCATCCTTGGTCTCGTCACTCTGTCGGCCAATGATGCCGCAACCGCGCTTGGCGAGATGCTCGGCGGCAGCGAAGACCGCTTCGCCGAGATGATGACCGCCAAGGCGCATGCGCTCGGCATGACGCGCACCACCTATCGCAACGCCAACGGCCTGCCGAATACGGCGCAGATGACGACGGCGCGCGACCAGGCCCGCCTCGGCATCGCCCTTCGCCAGCATTTCCCGCAATATTACGGTTATTTCTCCACCCGCGCCTTCAAGTTCGGCACCCGCACGATCCGCAGCCACAACCGGCTGGTCGGCTCCGTGCGCGGCGTCGACGGCATCAAGACCGGTTATACGCGCGCCGCCGGCTTCAACCTGGTGAGTTCGGTACAGGTCGACGGCAAGTCGATCGTCAGCGTGGTGCTCGGCGGCACTTCCGGGTCGGCTCGAGACGCTCAGATGCGCAATCTGATCGCCACCTACCTCCCGAAGGCGTCGAGCCGCGGCGGAAATTCGGCGCTGGTGGCCCAGGCAGCCCCTGCCCCTGAAATGATCGAAACGCCTGCTCCGGTTCAGCCGCAGAAGGCTCGGCAGCAGGTCGCCTCGGAACAGGTCGCAAAGACGATCACTGCGGCGCAGCCACCGGTTTCTGCCGCTGCCGCCGATCTCAGCCTGCCGCATAAGGGCCCGCTGCCGGATGCCCGTTATCAGGTAGCCGAGGCCGAAGTCGCCTATACCGAAACATCGGCGCCGAAATCCGAGAACCCGCTGGTCGCCCAGGCGATGCCGTCGCCGACCAGGGTCAAGACAACGAGCTTCAAGCAGCAGGCTCCGGTCGCCGCACCGGCTGCACAGGATAACGCCGCCGTCGACCACGTCACGACCGCCTCGACCAGCGCCACGCCGGCAAGTGCTGCGCCTGCGGGCTGGGTCGTCCAGGTCGGCGTCTCGCCGAGCCGGCAGATGGCCATGGACCTCCTGGAGAGCGCCAAGAGCAAGGGCGGCAAGGCGCTGGCCTCGGCGAAGCCCTTCGCCGTCGCCTACGGCGCTGGCAACGACCAGGTCTACCGCGCCCGCTTCGGCGGCTTTGACGACCAGCGCGATGCGGTCAACGCCTGCAAGGCCTTGAAGAAGGCCGGCATCAAGTGCTGGGCCGCAGCACAATGAGTTATTCGGTGCTGCCTGCGACATGGCCGGCGGCATCCGTAACGGCCGGAATCGGTGTTTGCGTTTCCGGCCATCGGTTTGAACTCGATCAGTAGTGCGTACGAGGAAAACTATGGCGATCAATGAGAATGTTCCGGGAATGCCAGGCGACCGCCGCAGCGGGGCCAAAGGGCGTTCATCCCTGCATCCGCTGCACGAAGCGGCTCTGCGACTTGCCGAAATCGGTCTGCAACGGCCGAGGGCGAAGTCTGCCAAGACCCGGGATCTCATCAATCTGCTGCTTTGCCATGGCGCCCGCGCCTGGCGCTATTCTCAGCCGGAAGCCCGCATTCATCTGCATGTGACGTCGCCGGACGGCAGCGCGCCGGTGCAACTGCGTCTGCGCTGAAATCCGCATGCCGTCGTCCGAAACCGATATTTTGGGCGATAGAATTAGAGCAGGCCGAGATCTGTCAGCTCGCGGCGCAGCTCCGCCGGCATTTCGGCGATTCCGGCGCCCAAGCTCGTCAGATCGGGCGGCACGTCATCCTGCGTATAGTAGCGCCAGCCCTGGAAAGGCCGCTTCGGCTGCACCGCGGTTTCGATGACCTCCGGGCCGAGCATCAGGCGGCAGCGTGAAATCCCTTCGTCATCGGTGAAGGTCTCGATGTCGAGCAGCCTCTGCCTCGCCTGCACCTGCCCCTTGATCACCCAGTAGAGCGAGCCGCCGTCGAGAAGCTCTGCCATGCGTTTGGGCACCATGCGCGTCGTGTGAACCGAATGCGGTTCGAGCCCGGCGGCAATGGCGCGCAGCGAGCGCTCCGCCACCCATTCACGCAGATCCTCGATCGAGTCGGCGCCGACACAGAGTTTGATGAGATGCAATGCCATGCCGCCGTTGAAATCCTTTTGGCGGCGGGCGTCAAGCGCCTATAGCAATTCCAGGAAAAGTGTGAATCGGTTTTCCCAGGCAAAGCGCGAAGCGTTTGCCGACAATTGCGTAAAAACAAGAGCTTAGGGCTGTTCAGCGCTCGCGTGAAGCGCTGAGCCGCTCTAGCGAAGGAGTTCGCACGCTCAGCATTCGACGACGTTGACGGCCAGGCCGCCGGTCGAGGTTTCCTTGTATTTCTCGCTCATGTCGTGGCCGGTCTGGCGCATCGTCTCGATGCAAGCGTCGAGCGGCACGAAATGCTGGCCGTCGCCCTTGACGGCAAGCGATGCCGCCGTGACGGCCTTGACGGCGCCAAGCGCGTTGCGCTCGATGCAAGGAACCTGCACGAGGCCTGCGACAGGATCGCAGGTCATGCCGAGATGATGTTCGAGCGCGATCTCGGCGGCATTCTCGATCTGCTCCGGCGTGCCGCCCATCACGGCTGCAAGGCCTGCAGCCGCCATCGCCGCGGCCGAGCCCACCTCGCCCTGACAGCCGACCTCGGCGCCTGAGATCGAGGCATTGTGCTTGATGATGCCGCCGATCGCCGCTGCCGTCAGCAGATAATCGCGGATGCCGTTCTGATCCCAGTCCTCGTGGAAATGCTCATAATAACGGATCGTTGCCGGAATGACGCCGGCCGCGCCATTGGTCGGCGCGGTGACGACGCGCCCGCCCGCGGCATTCTCCTCGTTGACGGCCATCGCATAGACGCTGAGCCAGTCGTTGGCGAGCAGCGGATTGACGCGATTGCTACGCCACTCCTCCTGCAGCTTGTCGTGGATGCGGCGGGCGCGGCGCTTGACGTTGAGGCCACCGGGCATGACACCCTCGACCTTGAGGCCGCGCTCGATGCAGGAGCGCATCGCTTCCCAGATGCGGTCGAGCCCCTGATCGAGCTCCTCGCGCGAGCGCTGGCTCTCCTCGTTCGCCCGCTTCATCTGCGCTATCGAAAGCCCGGAGCGCTCCGCCATCTCCAGCATCTGTTTGGCGGTCGAGAAGGGATAGGGCACGCGCACGCCGCCCGTGGCATTCTTCTTCGCCCGCATCTGTTCCAGCTCGGTGTCGGTAACGACGAAGCCGCCGCCAACCGAATAATAGATGCGCTTGAGGAGCAGCCGGCCGTCCTTGTCAAACGCCGAAAAGATCATGCCGTTGGCATGGCCTGGCAGCGGCTGTTTCTTGTCGAAGATCAGATCGGTCTTCGGCTGGAACTGGTAGGCCGGATGGCCCGCAGGCGTGATGCGGCCGGTGCGCTCCACGGTGTCGATGATACCGTCCATCCTGTCGGGATCGACACTGTCGGGCGCCTCACTCATCAGTCCGAGAATGACAGCCCTGCCCGTACCATGGCCGATCCCGGTATGGGCGAGCGAGCCATGCAGGCTGACGTTGATCGCAGCGACCTGAGCACCTGACGGGCGCGGCCATTCGCTCGACAGGATCAGGTCGAGAAACCGGTTGGCGGCCGACATCGGACCCATCGTGTGTGAGCTCGACGGTCCGACACCGATCTTGAACACGTCGAATACCGAAAGAAACATGGATGCGCCTTCTGAACCACTGGAATGCAAATTTAAACGCCGCCGGCTTCGGATCCAAGCGGCGAACCGACATCGCCTGGAGTCGGTGCGACATTTCACACTAGCGCAGAGCCCTGAAAATCGGAATCGCTTTTCATGGCTATATCGCCATGTGTGTCCCCTTATGGACGCGCAGCGGTCTAAATCCATGTGAGCCGGGCTTACCGGTCATTGCAGCATCTCAGCGCATATGTAAGGTGGCCGCAATCATGCGGAGACTGAATCATTGATGACGACGGCGGATTATATCGCTCTGACCTTCTTTGCCTGTGTCTGGATGGGTTACTCCTGGCTGCTGAAGGGTCGCACCTTCTTCGGGCGCACCAGCCTGACCCATGCGATGACCGAACGGCGGCGGGAGTGGATCTATAATTCGCTGCGGCGCGACCTGAAGATGATCGACACGCAGATCATGTCCGGATTGCAGAACGGCACGGCCTTTTTCGCCTCGACCTCGATCTTTGCGCTCGGCAGTTGTTTTGCCCTGCTCGGCGCGACGGAAAAGGTCGACGCCGTCTTTGCCGACCTGCCCGTCGTCTTCCATGGTGGCCACGCCGCCTTCGAGCTCAAGGTCGGCGGTCTGGCGGCGCTGTTCGGTTATGCCTTCTTCAAGTTCGGCTGGTCCTATCGGCTGTTCAACTATTGCACCATTCTTTTCGGCTCCATTCCGATGATGCGCGAAGCCGAGAGCGACGTCATCGCCGCCGAGCGGGCCGCCGAACGCGTCATCCGCATGAATGTCATCGCCGGCAGCAATTTCAACGAGGGCCTCAGGGCGATCTTCCTGTCGATCGGCTATCTCGGCTGGTTCATCAATCCTTACGTCTTCATGCTGACGACGGCGACCGTCATCTTCGTGCTGACACGGCGGCAGTTCTTCTCGCAGGCGCGGCTGGCGATCATGGATGCCGGCCCGCCATCAAATCCACACCTTTCTGCTATTCGCCGCGACACGCCGTCGAACGACGGAAATGATTTGACCGGGGGACTTTGATGACAATGCCGGCAATGCAGGCCGATGCGGTGGCAAGACCGCCGCGCATCGGTCTATTGGATACGGCGCGCGGCGTCGCGCTGATCGCCATGGCGAGCTACCATTTCACCTGGGACATGGAGTTCATGGCCTATCTGGCGCCGGGCACGGCCGAGACTGGCTGGCTGAAGATCTATGCCCGGGCGATCGCCACAACCTTTCTCTTCATCGTCGGCATCAGCCTGGTGCTCTCCAGCACGCCGACGATTCGCTGGCCGTCCTTCTGGAAACGTTTCGGCATGATTGCCGCGGCGGCCGCGGTCATTTCGATCGCCACCCGCGTCGCCATGCCGGACACGTGGATCTATTTCGGCATCCTGCATTGTATTGCGGTGCTCACGCTCATCGGCGTCGTGTTTGTCAGATTGCCGCTCGCTTTCACGCTCCTCGTCACAGTCGCGCTGCTTGCCGCCTGGATCCTCGATAATTTCGGCACACCGGGCCTGCTCCGTTCATCCTTCTTCGATCCGAGATATCTCGCCTGGATCGGCCTTGCCGAAACGCCGCAACGCTCCAACGATTACGTGCCGCTGTTTCCCTGGGCTACGCCGTTCTTCGTGGGCTTGAGCATCGCCTTGATTGCCATCAGAACCAGGCTGCCGCATCGGCTCGCCGCCGTCGGCACAGGCTCCTGGTGGCCGGCGAAGCTTGGCCGCCACAGCCTTGCCTTCTACCTCATTCATCAGCCGGTGCTGATCGCGATCGCTTACGGACTTTCCCTTATCGTCCCGCCGCCGCAGCCGGATCCAGTCGAAACTTACCTTAGGCAATGCAACTCCGCTTGCGTCATGCAGCAAGGCGAAGCGCTCTGCCGCAGCTTTTGCCAGTGCACGCTCGACAGATTACAGGCTCAGTCGCTGCTGGTACCGCTGCAGGCGGGCAAGATCGATCTACAGAACGATGAGCGGGTCCAGGCGATCGCCGGCGAATGCAGCGCCGAGGCGCAATAGAGGACCGGCAACCGTTCTGCGGCAAGTGTCAGGTGGTGACGCCGATTTCGGCAAGGCGGCCGAGGCAGGCCTCTTCGATATTGTCGAGTTCCGTCAGCGTGTCGTCTATGTCCTTGCGCTTCTGGCGCAGGTCCTCACGCTTCTCGTCGACGCGCTTCATCAGAAGCTTCAACTGGCCGAGTTCACCCGGCGGCTCCTTATAGACCTGGATAATCTCGCGGATTTCCGCGATGGTGAAGCCGATTCGTCGTCCGCGCAGGATTTCTCCGATGAGCCGTCGGTCCGCAGGCCGGAAGAGACGCGTGCGCCCTCGCCGCTCCGGATGGATCAATCCCTCGTCTTCGTAGAAGCGGAGCGTGCGCGTCGAGACACCGAATTCGCGCGTCAGCTCCGTTATGCTATAATATTTGTTCACCGGCATGTGTTCCCCGTCGTCGAACCGGCAATAATATTGACTTTTACGTAATAGTCAATTTCGGCAAACCGTCAGATGCCGAACCACCACGTGGCGATGCCGAGAAAGGCGAAGAAGCCGGTGCAGTCGGTTACCGTCGTGACGAACACCGAGGATGCGATCGCCGGGTCTGCGCCCACCTTGTCGAGCAGCAGCGGCAGCAGGATGCCCGCAAGCGCGGCCGCCATCAGATTGATGATCATCGCCGCCGCGATCACCCCGCCGAGCTGATAGTCATGAAACCAGATGCCGGCAATCGCGCCCATGATCGTCGCAAAGACGGCGCCGTTGAGAATGCCGACGCCGGCCTCCCTGCGGATGATGCGGCCAGCATTGTAGATGTCGAGATCGCGGGTGGCGAGCGCACGCACGGTCACCGTCATCGTCTGGGTGCCGGCATTGCCGCCCATCGAAGCGACAATCGGCATCAGCACCGCAAGCGCGATCATTTTCTCGATCGAGGCGTCGAACAGGCCGATGACGCTCGCCGACAGCATCGCCGTGCCGAGATTGATCAGAAGCCAGAGGAAACGCGAGCGCGCCGTCGAGATCACGTTGTCCGACAGTTCTTCGTCGCCGACGCCGCCGAGGCGCTTGATGTCCTCGTCTGCCTCTTCGTGGATGACGTCGACGACGTCGTCGATGGTCAGCACGCCGACCAGCCGGCCGTTCTCGTCGACGACGGCAGCCGAGAGAAGGTCGTATTGCTCGAAGAGCTGGGCTGCCTCCTCCTGGTCCATCTCGGCGGGCACCGGATGGTTGGTCTCCCGCATGATCTGCTCGATCTTCGTCTGCCGCTTGGTGCGCAGGATCTGATCGAGATCGACGGCGCCGAGCAGCTTGAAGGTCGGATCGATGACGAAGATCTGCGAGAAGGAATAGGGCAGATCCTCCTCGTCGCGCATGTAGTCGATCGTCTGGCCCACCGTCCAGAACGGCGGCACGGCGACGAACTCGGTCTGCATACGCCGGCCGGCCGAGCTTTCGGGATAGTCGAGCGCCCGCCGTAGCCGCACCCGCTCGGTAAACGGCATCTGGGCGAGGATGTCTTCCCGGTCCTCCTTGTCGAGGTCTTCGAGAATGTAAACGGCATCGTCCGAATCGAGCTCGCCGATGGCGGCCGCGATCTGCTCGTTCGGCATCTGGTCGACGATCTCGCGGCGAATTGCCTCGTCGACCTCAGTCAGCGCCGTCATGTCGAAATCTTCGCCGAGCAGGCGCACCAGCGCCAGGCGCTGATCCGGCTGGATCGATTCCAGCAGGTCGCCTATCTCGGATTCATGCAGGCGGGCGACATTCCCACGCAGGAACAGCGTATCGCGATCGGCGATCGCTGCACCGACGAGTGCCAGGAAATCGCCGCGGACATTGCCGTCCTCGTCGTAGATATCCGCTTCCTCGTCATCGCGCCGGCGAATGCGGTCTTCCGTGTCGGTCGTCGTCATCTGCCGCCCTCGCACCTGGTTCGAATTTCAGCGACTGCCGCACCGCATTCGCAAATGTCGGCCGAAAACACATTGTCAACAAGCGGATAAGCGAATCCCGCGCGAGGCTCCCGCAGTCAGAATTCTTGGCCCCTGCTAGCTCAAAGCATCCTTGTCGTAAAGCGCCAACCGTGCTTCGTGATGACAATGTCTGCGGCCGGCGATAGTTTCCCTGCCGCTCAAAGAGAGGGGAGCCCGCTTCATGCCCATCCGTCCGATCCTGCGCTATCCGCATCCGGGCCTGAAGACCGTCTGCGAACCAGTGACGGCCTTCGATGCCTCGCTGGCCGCGCTGGCCGACGACCTGCTGGCGACGATGCGCTCAGCCCCCGGCGTCGGCATCACCGCCGCCCATATCGGCGTCTTCCTCCGTGTGACGGTGCTGGAGCTCGACCGGGCCAACAGTGTGCGCCTCTACGTCAATCCGCAGATTACCTGGAGGTCGCCGGAGACGATGAACCATGCCGAGGGCAGCGTTTCCATGCCTGGCGCGACCGGAGAGGTCACACGCCCACGAGCGATCCGCTTTCGCTATCAGGATGCTGGCGGCATAGTGCACGAGGAGGCCGCCGAAGGTTTCCTCGCCATCTGCGTCCAGCACGAGGTGGACCAGCTCGACGGTATCTTCTGGCTGCAGCGGCTTTCGCGGCTGAAACGCGAACGCCTCGTCAAAAAATGGGAGAAAACCCAAGGCTGACAAATTGCCCGCCACACCGAACCATTCGCCCCTGTCGACGTTGTCCCGAGAGAAACTAGGAGCGACTATAATGGCAAGGATCGGTGACAAGACCCCGATTTCACGCGAGGCCCCCGAGCTTTCCCGTGAAGAAGATTATCGCGACCTCGAAGAACGCAATCTCGACGACGGCTGGCCCTATGCCGATGGCACCGCTGCCAGCGACCCGGCAAACCGCCCCTATGGCGAGACTGCGGCAAATTTCGACAGCGATCCCAACACCGGTTTCCGAGTCGATGGCACAGACCAAGACGGCAACGAGAACCGCCTGAAGGATTCGTTGCGCGCCGGTATGATCGATCGCGATGAAAGCGACGAACTCGAGGCGCGGGTGAACGACGCTCTCGAAAACATTCCCGAGGTCGATATCAACAGTATCGAGGTTCATGCGGACGGTCACGTCGTCACCCTCGAAGGCTCGGTCGAGACGATCGGCATTGCCCGCAAGGTCGAGCTCGGCGCGCTTTCGGTCGACGGCGTCCACCATGTCCGCAACAAGCTGCAGCTGACCGGGGTCGACGCCCATATCCCGAACGAAGACTGACCAGAGGCGCATCACGATGACCATCGCCAGGAGGCGGGCACACCGCCTCCTATTGGTTCCTGACATTACCAAAAGTTAACAATTTTCGATTGTAGCAGGAGCAGGTAGCCTGCCGTCTGTTTTGCTACGCGGCTGCCGTAACGGAAACGTCACATTCGTTGACAACACCGTGATTTCATTTGAACAAAAGGCAATTAAGCGACGGGCTTCCGTTCACAATATTGCCGCAATTGACGCGCGAAATCTTATCCGCCGGGGATGGTTTATGTTGTTGAATGCAACAATAGATTGAGGAGAAGAACCATGCGCATCAGATTTGCCCTCGCCGCGTCCCTGTTTGCCGTCAGCCTTGCCGGCGCTGCCTTCGCCCAGCCGACTTATTCCGATGATTATACCAACGACAGCGATGGCTTTGCGCCCTCCAAGATGGCGCAGCCTGCCCCGGTGCACTACAGCAACAACCACAAAGCTCCGGCCTATTCCAGCGACTATACCAATGACAGCGACGGTTTCGCGCCGACGGCCATGGCAGCCCCCGGGGTCGACAAGACCGCGACCGCAAGCATCAAGCCCCTGCCCCCGTGCCACAGCATGGTCGGCCCGAGCGGCTCCCATACCAAAGGTGCCGATAGCGGCGCTTCGCGCACCGAAGCCTGCCGCGCAATGCATTGATCGGCCATAACACGCGATCGGAACGAAAGGGCCGTAGCCGGCCCTTTTTTCTGTTCAGCTGTCCCGGGCTGTAGCCGGGGACCCGCTGAGTTCCTGCGTCGCGGCACTCTCACGTATATCTGGGAAAATGAAGACATAAAAAAACCTCGTGGAACCAAAAGGTCACGAGGGTTTTTTAATAACTTGGTGCGGTCGAGAAGACTCGAACTTCCACGGGTTGCCCCACAGCGACCTCAACGCTGCGCGTCTACCAATTCCGCCACGACCGCATCGTGGTAGGTGCCGATTTGCGTCGGCGGGGCAGCATGTAGCAAAAGCATTTGGGGTGCACAAGGGCGATATGACAGTTTTTTTGAAAACCTTTCACGGCATTTGAATTGGCCGGAAAACGGGTCCATATAGGTCTCCTGCCGCCCCTATTTCGTCAGGCATTTGGGACAGGCGGCAAGGAATGGCCATGCTTCGCACCGATCTCGAATTCTCCATGCTCCCGAAACTCGGTACGCGGCCGGTGCGCTGGCGTATCGCCGATGGACTCGTTGCCTATGAGGCGGCGGTGGAGACGATGGAGCGCGAGGTGGCGGCCATCGGAGAAGGCGGCGACGAACTTGTCTGGCTCGTCGAGCATCCGCCGCTCTATACCGCCGGCACCAGTGCCAATGCGGGCGACCTCGTCCAGCCGGATCGCTTTCCGGTCTTTGCGACGGGACGTGGCGGTGAATATACCTATCACGGACCCGGCCAGCGCGTCGCCTATGTCATGCTCGACCTGAAGCGCAGGCGCCAGGACGTACGCGCCTTTGTCGCCGCTCTCGAGGAGGTCGTCATCCGCACGCTCGACATGATGAACGTGCGCGGCGAGCGGCGCGAGGATCGCGTCGGCGTCTGGGTCCGCCGCCCGGAAAAGCCGTTGCTGCCAGACGGCACGATGGCTGAAGACAAGATCGCCGCCCTCGGCATCCGGCTGCGCAAATGGGTGACCTTCCACGGCCTGTCGCTCAACGTCGATCCCGATCTCGATCATTTCAGCGGCATCGTGCCCTGCGGGATATCGGCCTATGGCGTCACCAGCCTCGTCGATCTCGGCCTTCCCGTCATGATGGCGGATGTCGACATCCGGCTGCGCGCCGCGTTGGAGACGGTTTTCGGTGAAACGGCCAATGATCTCTGACCGCTTGAGCGGTTTCACGGGCTTGATTTGCCCGGCTTTCCCGTGATTGATGGACGCCGTTCCCACGAGAATCGGCAGCCATGTCAAAGCCCCATCAAGATTCCCTGCAGGGCATGGCCATCATGTCCGGCGCCATGTTCATCCTGCCGATCATGGATGCCATCGCCAAATACATGGCGACCTTCGAATCGATGTCGCCGGGTCAGGTAACCTTCTACCGCTTCTTCTTCCAGATCGCCTGCACGCTGCCGATTCTCTTTGTCATTTTTGGACGCAAGGCGCTTTCCGCAAGGCGGCCGTGGATGAATCTGCTGCGCGGCGTGCTGCACGGGGCTGCAAGCCTGCTGTTCTTCGTCGCCGTCAAATACATGCCGCTTGCCGACGTCTTTGCCATCTATTTCGTCGAGCCCTTCATGCTGACCGTCATGTCGGCCCTGTTTCTGGGGGAGAAAGTCGGCTGGCGGCGCTGGATGGCAATCGTGGTCGGTTTCGGTGGCGCGATGATCGTCATCCAGCCGAGTTATGAGATTTTCGGCCTGAAGGCACTGCTGCCGGTGGCCTGCGCCTTTCTCTTCTCGCTCTATCTTTTCCTCAATCGCGCGATCGGCGAGGCCGATTCGCCACTCACCATGCAGACTATGGCCGGCATCGGCGGAACGATCTTCATGGCGGCCGCCCTTCTCGTCGGCGGCAGCGCCGGCAATGGGGATTTCGCCATTTCCCTGCCCTCCTCCGGCCTCGGCCTTGCGCTGCTTCTCGCCCTCGGCTCGATTTCCGGATATGCGCATATGCTGGTAGTGCGAGCGTTCCGGCTTGCACCGCTGTCGCTGCTTGCCCCGTTCCAATATTTCGAGATCATCTCGGCCACCGTGCTCGGCTATGCTCTGTTCAATGATTTCCCGAATTTCGCCAAATGGATCGGCATTTTCATCATCGTCGCATCCGGCCTTTTCATCATCTGGCGAGAGCGGCTGCAGGCGCGATCGCTAAAATCTTCGTGACTCGCGCAGCAGGCGGTTAACTCCCCTTCTTGAGGGATCGTCAATTCGCGAACGGTAAAACTGTCTCCGGCTTCATGATGAAGCCTGGAGTTAAAACATGAGCGAATTCCGTCTCGCGTTTCCGGCCTGTGTCGTGGCCGGTAAGCATCGGCTGACGGCCGAAGATATCGTACTGCTGCGCAAACATGCCTTTCCGGAGGGGATCCGGACATCCCAGGATGTCGTTGCAATGTTGGCGCTCAACAATTCCTGTCCCGAAAAATGTGCCGAGTGGAACGCTTTCTTCGTGGAGCAGATCGCCGGCTTCATCGTCCATTACACTTATCCGCAGGGCTCGCTTGATGAAATCAACGTTGCCTGGATCATGCGCATGTTCACGGCCGACGGCGTCGTCAACTCGGCGCTGGAGCTCGAGCTCATTCTCCACATCATGGAGATTTCGGCCGATGTGCCGGGTGAATTGAGGGCGCTTGCCCTCAACCAACTTCGTCTGGCGATCACCGACGGCATCGGCGGCTATAATCTGTCGCGCACCGTCGACCGCAAGAACATCACACGCCAGGACGCCGATTTTGCGATGCGCATCTTCAGAAGCATCGCCGCAGGCGGCGTCATCGCCGTGTCGCCGGCCGAATATGGCGTCCTCCACCAGATCGAGCAGGCAACGCTGCCGGGCGCCAACCATCCGCACTGGGCTGGGATCATGGCCGCCGTTACGCTGCGCGATCGCGCGGAACCGCGGCGCAGCCGCTGGCTGCGCATCGGCGACGAGGAATCCGTCGCGGAAGCCGCCGTCGCCTGACATTCGGCGACGTAATCCCACGTCTCCCGCGCGCCGACCCCAAGCCGATTGTGCGTTCCGGTGTTTTATGCGTAAAACTCCGGAACGCATTTCTGGGTGGAGTCTCGATGTTCAAGAAAATCCTGATCGCGAATCGCGGCGAGATTGCCTGCCGCGTGATCAAGACCGCACGCCGCATGGGCATTTCGACCGTTGCGGTCTATTCGGACGCGGATCGGGATGCGCTGCATGTCGACATGGCCGACGAGGCCGTCCACATAGGTCCCGCCGCAGCGTCGGAAAGCTATCTGGTCGCCGACAAGATCATCGCCGCCTGCAAGGCGACCGGTGCCGAGGCGGTGCATCCCGGTTACGGATTTCTCTCCGAGCGCGCCTCTTTCTGCGCCGAGCTGGAAAAGCAGGGCATCGTCTTCATCGGCCCGAAGCCTAAGGCCATTATGGCGATGGGCGACAAAATCGAATCGAAGAAGTTCGCCAATGCGGCCGGCGTCTCCACCGTGCCCGGCCATCTCGGCATCATCGAGGATGCCGCGCATGCGGAAACGATCGCTGGCGGGATTGGCTATCCCGTCATGATCAAGGCGTCTGCCGGTGGCGGCGGCAAGGGCATGCGCATTGCCTGGAACGAAGCCGAGGTGCGCGACGGCTTCGAGCGCGCCCGCTCGGAGGCCAAGAGTTCCTTCGGCGACGATCGCGTTTTCATCGAGAAGTTCGTCGTCGAGCCGCGTCACGTCGAGATCCAGGTGCTCGCCGATGCGCATGGCAACGTCGTCTATCTCGGCGAGCGGGAATGCTCGATCCAGCGGCGGAACCAGAAGGTCGCGGAAGAGGCACCCTCACCTTTCCTCGACGAAAAGACCCGCAAGGCCATGGGCGAACAATCGGTGGCGCTGGCGAAGGCCGTCGACTACCAGAGCGCCGGCACGGTCGAATTCATCGTCGACCGCGACCGCAATTTCTATTTCCTCGAAATGAACACCCGCCTGCAGGTCGAGCATCCCGTGACCGAACTCGTCACCGGCATTGATCTCGTCGAGCAGATGATCCGTATCGCGGCGGGAGAGCCGCTTGGCTTCAGCCAGGAGGCTGTCAGGCTCGACGGCTGGGCGATCGAAAGCCGACTCTATGCCGAAGACCCATACCGCAACTTCCTGCCTTCGATCGGCCGCCTGACGCGCTACCGCCCGCCGGCGGAAGGCAGGACCGGCAATGTCGTGGTCCGCAACGATACCGGCGTCTTCGAAGGCGCCGAGATCTCGATGTATTACGACCCGATGATCGCCAAGCTTTGCACCTGGGCGCCGACGCGCAGCGAAGCGATCGAGGCCATGGGCAGGGCGCTGGACGGCTTCGTCGTCGACGGCATCGAGCACAATGTTCCCTTCCTGTCGGCGCTGATGAAACATCCACGCTGGCGCGAGGGCCGGCTTTCCACCGGCTTTATTGCCGAGGAATATCCTGACGGCTTCGCGCCGATGAAGCCGGACCGGCAGGAGGAAGCCACGCTTGCCGCAATCGCGCTATCTGCCTCGCTCATCGAAGCGAGCCGCCGCGAACGTTTCGCCGATCGCCTGCGCGCCGCATCGGCCACGCTGCGGGAGCATTGGGTGGTCAAAACAGATGGCAGCTACGTCGCTGTCAGGTTGCTCGATGGCCTCGTCACCATTCCCTTCGATATGGAGATGGAGATCGAGGGCGAAAGTCGGAGTATTGTCACCGATTGGAGACCGGGTGATCCGGTCTGGAGCGGCAGGGTCGGCGACCAGGATATCACCGCGCAGATCCGTCCCGTCCTCAACGGCCTGCGCATCGACTGGCAGGGACTGTCGGTGACCGCCAAGATCTTTTCGCCGCGCCATGCGGAACTCGACAGGCTGATGCCGGTGAAGCTACCGCCGGACACCTCCAGGCTCCTGCTCTGCCCGATGCCCGGCCTCGTCGTGTCCATCGCGGTCGCCGAGGGTCAGGAGGTCAAGGCCGGTGAAACACTGGCGATCGTCGAGGCGATGAAGATGGAAAACGTCCTGCGCGCCGATCGCGATCTCGTCGTCTCGAAGATCAACGCCGCCGCCGGTGAAAGCCTGGCGGTCGACGCTGTTATCATGGAATTCGCTTGAGCCCGGCTCGCCGGCCATGTCAAGCTTGGCCGATACAAGCAGTTGGGCACCGACAAATCAGCAGGAGATAGGAAGATGGACGTTCGCGCCGCCGTAGCCGTTCAGGCCGGAAAGCCGCTTGAAGTGATGACCGTGCAGCTCGACGGGCCGAAGGCCGGCGAAGTACTGGTGGAAGTCAAGGCGACC
>NZ_JAULSE010000022.1:0-79204 GCF_030518245.1 Rhizobium sp. CBN3 | reverse complement strand
GACCGCCCATTACGTCACCGCCGATCTCGACGAAGGCCCGATCATCGAGCAGGACACCGCCCGCATCACCCATGCGCAGTCGCCCGACGACTATGTCTCGATCGGCCGCGATGTCGAAAGCCAGGTGCTGGCGCGCGCCATCCACGCCCATATCCATCATCGCACCTTCATCAACGGCAACCGCACTGTCGTCTTCCCGGCAAGCCCCGGAAGCTACGCCTCCGAACGCATGGGGTGAGTCGGCCGAGGCCGCGCATCTCTTTTGCTGGCAGACAACAATCTCCCGTTGCCTGCCGGCAGCAAGTATTTGATTATCGCGCTTAAGGGGTAATCGAATCATGCTGCGAGAGGGGTGTCATGACGGACGAGGCGCTTGTTGATCGCATGACGCTGCCGCGTCCCGACGTCACCGTTGCCGACGCGGAAGAAATCCTTCTTGGCCATTACAGCCTGTCCGGCACGCTTACTGAACTCGGCAGCCAGCAGGATCGGAACTACCGCGTGGACAGCGATCGCGGTCGATACGTCCTGAAGTTCTGCCATGCCGCCTACGAGACCCGCGAGCTGGAAGCGCAGAATGCGGCGCTCCATCACCTCAAGAGCCGGCAGGATGCGCCACGCGTTCCGAAGGTGATCGCCACGAATGACGGGCGGGAGATCGTCGCCCTTACCGTGCGCGGGCGGGGCTACCAGGTCCGGCTTCTGGAATTTCTGGAAGGCCAGGGGCTGACGGAGATGAGATATCTGGCGCCGGCGTCCGTCGCGGCGATTGGCGCGCTCTGTGCGAGGCTGGCGCAGGCGCTTGCCGATTTCGACCATCCCGGCCTCGACCGCAGCCTGCAGTGGGATTTGCGACGTGCCGGACCTGTCGCCGTCCAGCTGCTGTCCGCCATCACCGACAGCGCTGCCCGTGACCGGATCGCCAAAACCATGGTGATGGCCGTTCGCCGCATTCAGCCCCTGGCGCCGTCGCTTCGGCTCCAGGCGGTCCATCACGACGTCACCGGCGACAATGTCGTCGGCCATCGCGACGCCCATGGCCACACGATCCCTGATGGCGTAATCGATTTCGGCGACATCATCCGCGGCTGGCTGGTCGGCGACCTTGCCGTCACCTGCGCTTCGCTGCTGCATCAGGCGAATGGCGATCCGTTTCATATCCTGCCCGCCGTCACTGCCTATCAGGCGATCTACCCGCTGATCGACGAGGAACTGAAGGCGCTCTGGCCGCTGATCGTCGCCCGCGCGGTCATCCTCGTCGCCAGCAGCGAACAGCAGATGTCGATCGATCCCGATAACGACTATGTCCGCAGCAATCTCGACCGCGAGCGGGCAATCTTCGATACGGTGATGTCGGTTCCCTTCGAACTCATGGAAGCCGCCATCCTCAAGGCGGCCGGCGCGGATGTCGCCGCCCCGTCGGCATCAGCATGGCTGCCTTTGCTGCCCGATATCGATCCGGCTGCGATCGCCTATGTCGACCTTGGGGTGCGGAGCGCACATTTTTCTGCCGGCAACTGGCTGGACGCCGATATGGACTGGCGGCTGCTTGCCCGGGCTGCAACCGAAAACGGCACGGCAGCGACGCGCTATGGTGAATATCGGCTTTCCCGCGCTGCCCTTGGAAACGCGAGGGCACAGCCGACCTTCGCCCTGCATGTCGACATCTGCCTTGCTGCAGGAAGCGCGGTCGCGGCGCCCTTTGCCGGCCGTATCAGCTGGAAGGACCAGCATCTGACACTGACAGACGACAGCACGACCCTGCATCTCGACGGACTCGACCCTTTGATCGAGGGTGGGGTCGAGGACGGCGCCGTGATTGCCGCCGGCGATCCGCTCGGTTCGGTTTTCGGTGAGGCGTCCTCGCTCGGCGGCTTGCGCCTCCAGCTCTGCAGCGTTGCAGGCCTGGAGCCCCCGCTCTTTGCCACGCCGCGCGAGGCGGCGGCCTGGTCGGTGCTCTGCCCTTCGCCTTCATCCCTTCTCGGCCCGGGAGCCGATGCGCCGCAACCGGAGACCACCGAATTGCACGTCAGGCGGCAGGCGCATCTCGCCAGCGCCCAGAAGAACTATTATGCCGCGCCGCCGCAGATCGAGCGCGGCTGGAGGGAATATCTGTTCGATGTCGAGGGCCGCGCCTATCTCGACATGGTCAACAATGTCACGATCCTCGGCCACGGCCATCCCAGGCTGGCGGCGGCAATCAGCGCCCAATGGCTGCGGCTCAATACGAATTCACGCTTCCACTATGCGGCGATTGCGGAATTTTCCGAACGTCTCGCAGCGCTCGCGCCTGATGGCCTCGACGCCGTCTTCCTCGTCAACAGCGGCTCTGAGGCGAACGATCTGGCGATTCGGTTGGCGCAGGCCCATAGTGGCGCCCGCAACATGCTCTGCCTGCTCGAAGCCTATCATGGCTGGTCGGCGGCGAGCGATGCCGTCTCCACGTCGATCGCCGACAATCCGCTGGCGCCGACCACCCGACCGGATTGGGTACATGCGGCCGTTTCGCCGAATACCTATCGCGGCGCGTTTCGCGGACCGGACACAGCGGCGAGCTATCTCAGCGCCGTCAAGCAGATGCTCGAGACGATCGACGCCGGCGGCCAAGGCCTTGCCGGCTTCATCTGCGAATCGGTCTACGGCAATGCCGGCGGCATTCCGTTGCCGGAAGGGTATCTGAAGGAGATCTATGCCGAGGTGCGCGCCCGCGGCGGGCTCTGCATCGCCGACGAGGTGCAGGTCGGTTACGGCAGGCTGGGCCATTATTTCTGGGGCTTCGAACAGCAGGGGGTCGTGCCCGATATCATCACCATCGCCAAGGGCATGGGCAATGGCCACCCGCTCGGCGCCGTCATCACCAGACGGGAGATTGCGCAGTCGCTGGAGAAGGAGGGGCCTTTCTTCTCCTCCACCGGCGGCAGCCCGGTCAGCTGCGTCGCCGGCATGACGGTGCTCGATATCATGGCCGAGGAGAAGCTGCAGGAAAATGCCCGCACGGTCGGCGATCATCTGAAGGCGCTGCTTGCCGCGCTGATCGACCGGCACCCGATCGCCGGCGCCGTCCACGGCATGGGTCTCTATCTCGGCCTGGAATTCGTCCGCGACAGAACGACGCTGGAGCCGGCGACGGAAGAGACGGCGGCGATCTGCGACCGGCTTCTCGAGCTCGGTATCATCATGCAGCCGACCGGCGATCACCAAAATGTGCTGAAGATCAAGCCGCCGCTCTGCCTCAGTATCGAAAGCGCGGATTTCTTCGCAGACATGCTGGAAAAGGTACTCCAGGAAGGCTGGTGATCCATGCTTTCGGGCGTTAACCAAATCGGTCATTTCGAGGCATCTCGATTTTAACGACCGGGCCCATTGCCGGAACCAGAAAGACTTCCTATTTCTGCTGCGGCGATCGAAAGAGTTTCGATTCTGTCATGCGAATTTTACGAAGAGCTGATATGTTTCCTTCTGTAAGTTCGGGCCAGGATGGAATGAATTTTTTCGAATCGTCGATATTTTGACATGTTTCGGAATATGTTTCCGACAGGCCGTCGGGTAATCTCTACTAAGTTAGTAGATATTGAAAGACAGCCATCACCGGCCCCGGCTCTTCCGGGACCATCGAGCGCAACGCCAACGAAAGGAACGAGACATGATAGACATCGAAATTCTCGCCACTCTCCTTGGGCGATCTGTGCTTGGCAATGACCGTCCGGGCGCCCTCTCCCGCCCGAACTGTCGAATGTGACGTTCGTCCTCCTTTCAACGGTACCAGACAAGTCAATTCGCCATGGCTGCGCATGCCCGCGCGGCAGGAGTTCTATCTATGAAGAAGCAAGTTATCGAATATGCTGGCGTTCCCGTCGGCATCGTTATCCCCGACGAAGACCGGCTGAAGTTCATCGCCGTGAAATTCCATGTCCACGACCTCGACGAGCAGCGGTTCGGTTCGCCCGACGAGGTGCGGCTGGCCATCCACGACCTGATGACCCGCCGTCATCCGAAGCCGCTTCATGCCTGACGGCATGCGGCCGCTAACGACTTTCGCGGCTTTCTGATGTGACCGGTCCTGCCAAAAGGGCCGGTCTTGTTTTTTGAAGGCAATTGCAGTCCTATCGGCCGGATCAGCGCCACCAGGATCAGCCCTTGCCCGATCTTCTCAATCTGCTCACCGACATCGAAGGCGTTTCCGTCGGCCATGCGACCGACCTCGCGCTGGGATCCGGCGTCACGGTCATCGTCTTCGACGAGCCGGCGGTCGCATCCGGCACGGTGCTCGGCGGCGCGCCGGGCGGACGCGACACCGGTCTGCTCGACCCGTCGATGACCGTCAGTGCCGTCGATGCCTTCGTGCTCTCGGGCGGCTCGGCCTTCGGGCTCGATGCGGCCGGCGGCGTGCAGGCCGGCTTGCGCGAAGCCGGCCGCGGCTTTGCCGTGGGTACGGTGCGAATACCGATCGTGCCGCAAGCGATCCTGATGGACCTGCTGAACGGCGGCGACAAGGATTGGGGCCTTCACTCCCCCTATCGTGAGATGGGTTATGCGGCATTGAAGGCCGCGACGAAGGGCGTATTTGCGCTCGGCACCGCCGGCGCCGGCACCGGGGCGACGACGGCCACATTCAAGGGCGGGCTCGGCTCGGCCAGTGCCGTCAGCAGCGCCGGTCATCGCATCGCTGCGATCGTCGCCGTCAATGCGCTCGGTTCGGCAACGATCGGCGACGGGCCGCATTTCTGGGCAGCACCCTTCGAGAAAGACGGCGAATTCGGCGGGCTCGGCATGCCTGCGACGACCGATCACCGGATGCGGCTCAAGGGGATGAGCACGCCGGCCACGACGATCGGCGCTGTCGTCACCGACGCGCAGCTGACGAAGGCGGAAGCGCATCGGCTTTCACTTGCCGGTCATGGCGGCCTTGCCCGGGCGCTGCTGCCGGCCCATCTACCGCTCGACGGCGATACCGTCTTTGCCGCTTCGACCGCCAAACATTCCAGAGACGACATGGCAAGCCTGATGGAACTTTGCCACCTCGCCACTATCGTCACGGCGCGAGCGATCGCGCGCGGCGTCTATATGGCAAGCGCCCTTCCGGCCGAAGGCGCGCAAACAGCATGGCGAGACCGCTATCCCCAGCGCCGTTGATTGAATAGGGTCGCAACCTCGTAGAATGGCGGAGACACGTGAATGCAGATCCTGGCGCTGATGTATTTTCGACGAGCTGATGGGGACCGAATCATGTGCCGGGGGTTATGATGAACAAGGTTTCGTTTGCGTCTTCGGCGCGCTTCATCAAGCGGCTTGCCCTCGGTGCTGCGCTGTCGGCCGGTCTCATGATGACGGCAATGACACCGGCGGAAGCGGCCAAGACCACTCTCAATCTCGGCATGAGCGTCGAACCGGCAGGCCTCGACCCGACCATTGCCGCACCGGTCGCGATCGGCCAGGTCACCTGGCAGAATGTGTTCGAGGGGCTGGTGACGATCGATCAGACCGGCAAAGTCCAGCCGCAGCTGGCGAAAAGCTGGGAGATTTCGGCCGATGGACTGATCTATACCTTCAAGCTGCGGACCGGCGTCAAATTCCATGACGGCGAAGCCTTCGACGCCGCCGCCGCCAAATTTGCGCTCGACCGCGCCCGCGGCGCGGATTCGGTCAATCCGCAGAAGCGCTTCTTCGCCTCGATCGCCTCGGTCGAGACGCCGGATGCCGAAACGCTGGTGCTGCATCTCACGGCGCCGACCGGTAGCCTGATCTATTGGCTCGGCTGGCCGGCATCTGTCATCGTCGCCCCGAAGACGGCCGACAACGACAAGGTCATGCCGATCGGCACCGGTCCCTTCAAGTTCGCCAGCTGGACGAAGGGCGACAGGGTCGAACTCGTCAGGAATGGCGACTACTGGAACAAGGATGCGTCTGCCAAGCTCGACAAGGTGACCTTCCGCTTCATCGCCGATCCGCAGGCGCAGGCGGCCGCGCTGAAATCCGGCGATCTCGATGCCTTTCCGGAATTTGCCGCGCCCGAGCTGATGAGTTCCTTCGACGGCGATGCCAGACTCATCACCAAGGTCGGCAATACCGAACTCAAGGTCGTCGCCGGCATGAACAATGCGAAGAAACCCTTCGACGACAAGCGCGTCCGCCAGGCGCTGATGATGGCAATCGACCGCCAGACGGTGATCGACGGGGCGTGGTCCGGCCTCGGCACACCGATCGGCAGCCATTACACGCCGAACGATCCGGGCTACAAGGACATGACCGGCGTGCTGCCCTATGATGTCGAAAAGGCGAAGGCGCTGCTGACTGAGGCCGGCTACCCCAACGGCTTCACCTTCACGATCAAATCGCCGCAGATGGCCTATGCGCCGCGCAGCGCCCAGGTGATGCAGGCGATGTTTGCCGAAATCGGCGTGACAATGAACATCGAGCCGACGGAATTTCCGGCGAAATGGGTTCAGGACATCATGAAGGATCGCAATTTCGACATGACGATCGTCGCCCATGCCGAACCGCTCGACATCGACATCTACGCACGCGATCCCTATTATTTCAACTACAGGAACCCGGCCTTCGATGCGCTGATGAAGAAGGTCCAGGAGACGACGGATCCCGCCGCACAAAATGCGGTTTACGGCGAGGCGCAGAAGGTTCTCGCCGAAGACGTGCCGGCGCTCTACCTCTTCGTCATGCCGAAACTCGGTGTCTGGGACAGGAAGCTGAAGGGGCTGTGGGAGAACGAGCCAATTCCGTCGAATGTGCTGTCGGGGGTTTATTGGGAGGAGTGAGCGGCGGGTTCGGACGAAGAGGCAAGGGGATGATCGGAGGGAAACCGCATAACGAAGCACTCAATGCAGGTGGCAACTCCCTCCATCCCTCATTCCTGTGCTTGTCACAGGAATCCAGCGCGCCCAAGTCCTTGGGCGCAGGAGACTCCCCAGTCTGGCTGAAAGTTATTCACGGCGCCGACGCGCCGTGGCTGGATTCCTGTGACAAGCACAGGAATGAGGATGGGTGGGGTGGTCGCCGCATTCCCTCGAAAGCGAGTCGAGCAGGCCATCCCCCAAAAGCCACACCGAAAGCGTGGCACGCATGATCTCACTGCTCGCCCGCCGCTTCGCCGGCCTTATCCTCACGCTCGTCATCGTCTCGCTGCTGATCTTCGCCGTCATGGATCTTCTGCCCGGTGACCCCGCCTCGATCATGCTCGGCACCTCGGCAAGCCCGGAAACGCTGGCAGCGCTGCGCCACGAGCTCGGCCTCGACCAGCCGCTCATCCTGCGTTACGGACAATGGCTCGCCGGCGTGCTGTTGGGCAATCTCGGCCAATCTTACACCTATGGCGTTCCCGTTGCGGGATTGATCGTCGAGCGGCTGGCGGTGACGCTGCCGCTGGCACTGATGGCAATCGTGCTGTCGGTGACGATCGCCCTGCCGCTCGGCGTGCTGGCCGCTTCGCGCCGCGGCGGGGTCTTCGCCATCATCGCAACGCTCTTTTCGCAGATCAGCATCGCCGTGCCCTCCTTCTGGATGGCGCTGCTCTTGATCATCCTGTTTTCGACGATGCTCGGGCTGATGCCGGCAGGCGGCTTTCCCGGCTGGAAAGACGGGTTTCTGCCGGCGTTGCAGGCGCTTGTCATGCCGGCCGTCGCGCTGGCGATGCCGCAGGCCGGCGTGCTCACCCGGGTGGCGCGTTCGGCGGTGCTCGAGACGATGCATGAGGATTTTGCCCGCACCGCGGTGGCCAAGGGACTCTCGCGCAGTGCGGTGCTGTGGCGGCATGTCGTGCCGAATGCGCTGATCCCGATTCTGACGATAATCGGGCTGCAATTCACCTTTCTCGTCGCGGGCGCGGTGCTGGTGGAAAACGTCTTTAACCTGCCGGGGCTCGGCAGGCTTGCGCTTCAGGCACTCTCCCAGCGGGACATCATCGTGATGCAGGATGTCGTGCTGTTCTTCGCGGGTTTGGTCATCGTGGTGAATTTCATCGTCGATCTCTCCTATCTCGCGATCGATCCCAGGATGAGAAAGGCGGCCTGAAGCATGACTTCCGTCTTTTCCGCCACCATCATCAGCCGCCGGGCTTTAAAACTTAGCCGGCGAATTAACTTGATATCCGGAGTGGTGATCATTGGCCTGCTGGTCGCCGTTGCTCTGCTATCGCTCGTCTGGACGCCGCTGCCGCCGGCGAAGATGCAGATCATCCATAAACTGCAGCCGCCGCTTGCCTTCGGCCTGCTCGGCACGGATCAGTTCGGCCGCGACGTGGCATCAATGCTGATGGCGGGATGCTGGAACTCCCTGTCGGTCGCCATCACCGCGGTTGCGATCGGCGGGACGCTCGGCTCGATATCAGGCATCTCCGCCGCAGCGATCCGCGGTCCAGCCGAAGCGCTGCTGATGCGCATCTGCGACGTCATCTTCGCCTTGCCGCCGATCCTGTCGGCCATGGTGCTCGGCGCCTTTCTCGGGCCGGGGCGGTTCACTGCGATCACCGCGATCGCCGTCTTCATGATTCCGGTCTTTGCACGGGTGACGCTGGCGACCTCGCTGCAGGCCTGGAGCCGCGATTATGTGACGGCGGCGCGCGCCATCGGTAATACGCGCCTGACCATTTCGCTGCGCCATGTGCTGCCGAATATCATCAGCCAGATCATCGTGCATGGGACAATCCAGCTCGGACTGGCGATCCTGACCGAGGCCGGTCTCAGCTTTCTCGGGCTCGGCATGGCGCCGCCGGCGCCGACATGGGGCCGGATGCTTGCGGATGCGCAAACCTATCTGGCGCTGGCCCCCTGGCTGGCGGTCCTGCCCGGCCTTGCCATCGCGCTGACCGTCCTCGGCTTCAACATGCTCGGCGACGGCTTGCGCGACCTTCTCGATCCACGCGAGGCCAGCCGCTGATGTCCTTCCGAAATAGAACGCCGATGGCCGAAACCGACCTTACTATCCGTGAACTCAGGCGACGCTTCGCCGATAAGAGCCTCTCGCCGCTCGAATACTGGCTCTCCCTCGAAGACCATATCGCCGCCTGGGAGCCGTCAATCTCAGCACTCTACCTCTACGACCCTGAGGCGGCGCGCGTGCGGGCGAAAGCTTCGACGGAGCGCTGGGCGAAGGGACAACCGCTCGGCGCGCTCGACGGCATCCCGGCAACGCTGAAAGAACTGATCGCGACGAAGGGCCAGCCGGTGCCGCTCGGCACCAGGGCGGTGGAACTCAAGCCGGCGGAGGCCGACGCGCCGGCTGCCGCGCGGTTGCGCGAGGACGGCGCGGTGATCTTCGCCAAGACCACCTGTCCCGATTACGGCATGCTTTCTTCCGGCCTGTCGAGCTTTCATCCTCTCAGCCGCAATCCCTGGAACATCGCGCAGAATCCCGGTGGATCGAGCGCCGGCGCCGCGGCCGCGGCCGCGGCTGGTTACGGGCCGCTGCACATCGGCACGGATATAGGCGGTTCGGTACGGCTTCCTGCCGGCTGGACCGGCATCTTCGGCTTCAAGCCGAGCCACGGGCGCATTCCGGCCGATCCCTATTATGTCGGGCGCTGTCTCGGCCCGATGACGCGCACCGTCGAGGACGCCGCTTTTTCGATGGCGACGCTGTCACGGCCCGACTGGCGCGACGGCACGAGCCTGCCGCCCAACGATTTCGACTGGATGGATTTCGTTGTCGACATCTCCGGCATGAAGATCGGCCTGATGCTCGATGCCGGCTGCGGGTTTGCTGTCGATGATGAGATCAGGACCGCGGTCGAATCGGCGGCGAAACGTTTCGAGCAGGCCGGCGCGACCATCGTTTCCGTTCAACCGGTGCTGACGCGCGCGATGCTTGACGGGCTCGACACGTTCTGGCGCGCCCGCCTGTGGAGCGATATCGCAGGGCTCAACGAAGAGCGGCGCGACAGCATCCTGCCCTATATCAGGGATTGGGCGAAGGCCGGCGCCGATATCAGCGGCGTCGATGCCGTCAGAGGCTTCAATCAGACGATCGAAATGCGCAGGAGCTGCGGACGGCTGTTCACCACGGTCGACGCCCTGCTTTCGCCGACCAACCCGATCGTCTCTTATCCGGCCGAATGGGCATCGCCGACCAACGATCCAGCGAGGCCCTTCGAACATATCGCCTTCACCCTGCCGTGGAACATGTCGGATCAGCCGGCCGCCTCGATCAATTGCGGCTTCTCCCGGTCGGGCATGCCGATCGGGCTGCAGATCGTCGGGCCACGTTTCGACGACATGCGGGTGCTGAGACTGTCGAAAGCCTTCGAGGATTGGACCGGCGGCGTGAGCGTCTGGCCGCAGCCGCCGATCCCTTAGCTAAACGGGCGGCGATAGCCGGTCGGCCGTTGGTACAGCGAGCCGATGCGCTCGACGGCCGACTCGAAATTCTCGCGCGCCACCGTCATGCTGTGGCCGTTGGCGTGGAGAATGGTTTGAGGATCTTCGAAAATGGCGACATGGCCCTTCCAGAATACCAGGTCGCCGCGGCGGATTTCGGAGCGGTCGATCGGTTCGCCGAGTCCGGCCGCCTGCATGTCGGCATCACGCGGCGCCGATCTGCCGGTCATCAGCATCGCCAGCTGGATGAGGCCGGAGCAATCGATGCCAAGGCCGGAGCGGCCGCCCCAGAGATAGGGTGTCTCGAGGAAACGGGCGGCGATCGCGACATAATCGGCACCGTCGAGAGCGCCGATCGGCTGCACGTGTCTGGCGAAAATCGCCGTGCCGTCCGTCAGCACCACGTAGTGATTACCGCGCACCTCCGCCTCGCCGGCGACGTGAACGCGGCTTCCCATCGACAGGATGGCCCGGTGCGGTTTGCGCAGTTCCGGCTCCGGATAGAGGAAGGTGCGCTGTACGGTGACGATGTGGGTCGGCGCCGGCCCGGTTTGCGCGAGCGCCTCCGCCTTGAGATAGCCGACATAGCCGTCGGAGGCAGCTTTCACCCAGCACCAGCCGTCGGCGCGATCGAAAACGGTCACATCCTCGCCGAGGAGCAGTTCCGTATCGATGCCGCGGGCAAGTTCCGGCTCAGGGCGCAGGGCGGCGACGGGAAGGGCAACACGCGCTGCGGCGCCTTCCACGAAGCGCGACGCCTCCACCTTGCCCTCGAGCCCCGCTTCCGCGAGATCCGGCCGATAGGCATGCAGGCGGCGGTCGAGCATCGTCATTTGTGTTCCTTTCAGATCGGCAGCCGACGGCCCTGATCCCGCACCAGATCGCCGAGCTTTTCCAGGTAAAGCGCACCGCCGATGGTACGTTTGATGATCACATTGCGGCGGTCGGCATCGTCGCGCACGCGATCAACTAGGCCCATCTCACCCATCGTATCCAAGGCGCGGGTAATGACCGGCTTGGTGACGTTGAGCGTGGCGGCAAGCCCGCGCACCGTGTGGGGCGGCGGCACGAGATAAATATGCAGCAGGATCGCCATCTGGCGCAATGTCAAATCGCGGTCGTCATGGCGAACCTGATCGAGCGCCACGCCATGCCAGAGCCCCAGCGCCTGCGAGGCGGTCAGTTCGATCGGCACGGCCCCTCCGGAAAATCGTTACGCTAGCGTTTCATTTTCCGGCAGTTGCAATGGACATGCAAGAGGGTGGCGAGAACTGCCGCCCCGCAGGGTGAATAAAATTTTAACGATCGGCCGCGAGGCGCAGCGCGAGACAGCGGTCATGCGATGCGCCTGAGCACTAGCCAGGCGGCGTCAGCGCTGGCTGGTGCGGATATGATGAAAGAGCGCGCGGATCGCCTGTGCTTCGCCGCCGCCCGGCGAATGTGGCCGTTCGGACGGTGCCCAGCCATAAATGTCGAAATGCGCCCAGCTCTTGGTTTTGCTGACGAAGCGTTTGAGGAAAAGCGCGGCGGTGATCGACCCAGCCATGCCGCCGGCCGGGGCATTGGTCAGGTCGGCGAATTTGGCGCGGACATCCCTTTCATAGCCGGCATAGAGCGGCAGGCGCCAGATCGGATCGTCTGTCTCCAGGCTTGCTTCGGTCAGGTCATGGGCCAGATTGGCATCATCGGTGAAGAAGGGCGGCAGGTCCGGACCGAGGGCAACGCGGGCAGCCCCTGTCAGCGTCGCCATGTCGATCAAAAGTTCGGGCTCTTCCTCGTCGGCATAGGCAAGCGCATCGGCCAGGATCAACCGGCCTTCGGCGTCGGTATTGTCGATCTGGACGGTCAGGCCCTTGCGGCTGCGATAGATGTCGCCGGGGCGGAAGGCATTCGAGGAGATCGCGTTCTCGACGACCGGGACGATGACGCGCAGATCGACCTTCAGCTTGGCGTCCATGATCATCAGGGCGAGTCCCATGACATTCGCCGCGCCGCCCATATCCTTCTTCATCAGCAGCATCGAGGCGGCAGGCTTGATATCCAGACCACCGGTATCGAAGCAGACGCCCTTGCCGACGAGCGTCACCTTGCGATGGCCCTTCTTGCCCCAGCGCAGCTCAAGAAGACGCGGCGCGTCAGCGCTGGCGCGGCCGACGGTATGGACGAGCGGGAAATTCTGCTCGAGCAACTCGTCGCCCTTCACAACTGATATTTCCGCCTTGTAATGTGCGGCCAGGGCGCGGAAGGCGGCCTCGAGCTGGTCCGGCCCCATATCGTTCGTCGGCGTATTGATGAGGTCGCGAGCAAGAAAGACGCCGGCGAGTTGGCGCTTGATATCGGCGCCGTCAGCATCGCGGGGGATCATCAAGGTCGCTGCCGACGACTTTTCCGATTTGTAGCGATCGAAACGGTAGCTGCCGAGCCCGAAGCCGAGGGCGAGGCGATTTGCCGTCAGCGGCGCGGTCTCGATGTGCCAGTCGCCGGCAGGCAGCGCACGGGCCAGCCTGCCTGTGATGTAAGGCTGTTCGGACGGGTTGGTGCCGAGGCCGAAAAGCGCACCGCCGAGCTGGCCGTCGGCAGTCGGGATCAGCAAAAGCGAACCGCTTTCGGCCTTGTAGCCCGCCTTGCGCGCCCAATCGAGCGCAATCGGATCGATCGTGGCGGTCTCGATATGGGCAGGCGTGACGGCAAAGATCGGCAGCGTCGAGCCACCCTTCGTGTTGAAAGGAGTCGGTCTTTCGATGAACTGATAGGGGGCCATGATTGTCCTTCGGCGGTCGTCAGGAATCGTTCCTTAACGGTCTGTTAGGGTTAACAGACTATTGCTGGAGCGAAGATTGCGTCAAACCTTTCCCTGTTCCGCTTCGAGGTCAGGCGCCGATTTCGGAATCAGGAACGCAACATGCCTGCCTCGCGCATCACCATATCTGCCAACCGTATCCTGCAGGGTGCTGCAGCGTCGCTGATCATCCTTGCGCTTGCCGGCTGCTCGACGACGGCCAAGGACCGGATGACGACAGGCTCGGTGCCGAAGCTGACCAAGCCGGTCGAAGAGATGGATGCGACCGAGCTGCGCTCGGCGACGGATCGGATCGGCCAGGCCTATGAAAAGAACCCGCGCGATCCCGTCAACGGCGTCAACTACGCCAACCTGCTGCGCATGAGCGGCCGCGACGCGCAGGCGCTCGCCGTCATGCAGCAGGTGGCGATCGCCAATCCGGGCGACCGCAATGTGCTGGCCGCCTACGGCAAGGCGCAGGCGGCGGCCGGGCAGTTCCAGCAGGCGCTCGACACGATCGGCCGCGCCCAGACACCCGATCGTCCCGACTGGAGGCTGATCTCGGCCGAAGGCGCAATCCTCGATCAGATGGGCAGGGCGAGCGAGGCACGGCAGCGCTACCGCGACGCGCTCGACATTCAGCCGAACGAACCTTCGATCCTTTCCAACCTCGGCATGTCCTATGTGCTGACCGGCGATCTGCGCACGGCCGAAACCTATCTGCGCTCCGCCGCAGGCCAGCCGACCGCCGACAGCCGCGTCCGGCAGAATCTTGCCCTCGTCGTCGGCCTGCAAGGGCGTTTTGCGGAAGCGGAACAGATCGCGCGGCGGGAACTTTCGCCGCAGCAGGCCGATGCCAACGTCGCCTATCTCCGGGGCATGCTCTCGCAGCAGAATTCCTGGCAGAAGCTCGCCGCCAAGGACAAGACGCCGAGCGCAGCCGATGGCAGCAACACCAACTGACCTCGTGATTGCCGGATGATCAGGCCTTCTCCGGCTGATCTACCTGACGCTGAGGCCCGAAAGGATGAGCCGCAGACCAAGGCCGCCCATCACCGCACTGGCGGCCCGGTCGATCCAGACCTTGGCACGGAGATAGAGCCGCCGCGGGTGGCGGGCCGAAAAGGCGAGCGCCACGATCGAATACCACCCCGCCTCCACCGCGAAAACGCCGACCGGCAGCGCGACAAGGAGATCGAGCGGCACCGTCCGCGGCAGAAGCGCCGCAAAGAGGCTGGCGTAGACGATGATGGTCTTCGGGTTGCTGAGCTGAGTCAGCAGTGCGGTGATGAAGCTGCGCATGGGCGCGCGATGGCCATTGACGGCATCGGAAAGCTCGATCGGCTTTGCGGCGCCTCGCCAGATATTGACGGCGATGTAGAGGAGATAAGCCCCGCCCGCCACCTTGAGCAGCACATAGAGCCATTCGAATTGCGACAGCAACGCCGTCAGACCGGCGAGCGCCAGGCCGGCGAAAACGACGCCGCCGGCGCCCATGCCGAATGCGGCGGCAAGTCCATCCAGCCGCGAACGCGAGATGGCGATTCTGGAGACGACGACGAAGCTCGGGCCGGGGCTCATCGCGCCGATGACCAAGGCTGCCATGATGCTGATGAAAATGCCTGCGGAAGACATCGGAACCTCTCTTTCGTGATCGGATTGCGCTGGAAAAAGCGGCGGTCACTTCCGCGCTCCCCGACCGCCCAATCCCGTTTACCAGCTATGCGAGCGCCGGTCACGCGGGTCGAAGTGGCCTCCTGCGGTCAGAACCTGTCGGCCACCTGGATGCCGGCCGGGCCGAGGATGACGGCGATCAGCACCGGCAGGAAGAACAGGATCATCGGCACCGTCAGTTTCGGCGGCAAGGCGGCCGCCTTCTTTTCCGCTTCGTTCATCCGCTCGTCGCGTCCTTCCTGGGCCAGAACGCGCAGGGCCTGCGCAACCGGCGTGCCGTAGCGGTCCGCCTGGATCAGCGCCTGGGTCACCGAACGCACTAGCTCAAGCTGCGTGCGTGCGGCGAGATTATCGAGCGCCACGCGGCGATCCGGCAGGAAGGAGAGTTCGGCGGTGGTCAACACCATCTCCTCGGCAAGCGGCGGCGACTGCTCGCCGAGTTCCTCCGACACGCGACGCATCGCCGCCTCCATCGAGACGCCGGATTCGACGCAGATCAGCATCAGGTCCAGCGCATCCGGCCAGGCGCGCTTGATCGAGTGCTGACGCTTGCTCATGCGGTTGGAGATATAGATATTCGGCGCATAAAAGCCGAGATAGGCGATGCCGATGACGGCGAGCATACGCATGGGCATGCCGCGATCAGCAAGGCCGCCGAGACCGAAGACCCAGAAGGCGGCAAGCGCGAGGAAGAGAAATGGCAGCAGGAAGCGTGCGACGAGAAAGGTATTCAGCGCGTTTTCCGAGCGAAAACCGGCGGCGCGCAGCTTGTTGACGGTGTTTTCGTCGACAAGCGCCTTACGCAGGTTGAAGCGTTCGACGATCTGGCGGACCGAGCGGTTGTTCTGGTTCCTGAGCGAAGCCTTGCCGGCGCCTGGCTCGGTGTTTATGCGGGCGCGTTCGCGGGCGCGGATCTGCTCGCGCTCGGTCGAGACCGCTTTCATGCGCTTGTTGAGATCGCCGCGCTCGAAGAAGGGGATGGCGATCGTGTAAAACGTCGCGAAGACGGCGATCGCGACGAAAACAGCGATCAGCATGCTCGGATTGGTCAGCGTTGCGGCAAGATCCTGCGACATGGTGCTTCTCTCCCGCTAGATGTCGAAATTGACCATGTTGCGCATGACGAGGATGCCGATCGACATCCAGACCGCCGAGGCGCCCATGATGAAATGGCCGCGCGGATCGGTGAAAAGGACGATCATGTAGTTCGGCGACGTGAGGTAAACGAGGGTCGCGACGATAAAGGGCAGAGCACCGATGATGACGGCGGACGCCTTGGCTTCCATCGACAGCGCCGAGACCTTGGCCTTCATCTTCCTGCGCTCGCGCAGCACCTTTGACAGGTTGCCGATCGCTTCGGAGAGATTGCCGCCGGCCTGCGACTGGATGGCGATGACAATCGCAAAGAAGTTGACTTCCTGGAGCGGCATCTGAAGCGTCATGCGAGCGCAGGCGTCGGGAATGCTGAGGCCAACCTGCTGGGCCTCGATCACCCGGCGGAACTCGCTCTTCACCGGTTCGGTACCTTCGGTGGCGATAAGGCGGATCGCATCGTTGAGCGGCAATCCCGATTTGATCGAACGGGTGATGACATCGAGCGCATTGGGGAACTCGTTGAGGAACTTGTTCTGGCGGCGCTTGATCAGGAAACCAATGACCCAACGCGGCAGACCGAGTCCGGCCACGAAAGCGATGCCGATCATGATCATCCAAGACGTGCCGATGATGAAAGCCATGAACAGCAGCACCGAAGCGAAAATGGCGCTGAAGAGATAGAACTGCGTCAGCGTGACCGTCAGGCCGGCCTGCACCAGCCGCGATTTCATCGACAGGGCCTTCTTGGTCTTTTCGTTCTGGCGCTTTTCTAGATCCTTCAGGTTGTCCTGCACCGATTTGCGCCGCTTCGACATCTCCTGCACCCGGTCGCGGGCCGCCTTGACCTTGGCGCGGTCGACCTCGGCCGATTTGACACGATTGATGCGGCTTGCCGATTTCTTGTCGGCCTCGATCCGGGAAAACAACAGGGCATAGGCGACCGCCGCGGCGGAGACAGCGGCGAGGACGACGATTGCCAGGACTACCGGATCGAATCCGAACATCACCCTATTCCTTCGATTTCGCTTCCATCGCGTCGAGGGCGGCGGCCAGCCGCTTTTCCTCGTTGAAGTAACGAGCCCGATCCCAGAAATGCGGTTTGCCGACGCCGGTCGACATGTGCCGGCCGATCAGTCGACCGCCCGCATCTTCGCCATCGATCTCGTAGCGCATCAGATCCTGGGTGATGATGACGTCGCCTTCCATGCCGATCACCTCGGTAATCTGGGTAATGCGGCGCGAACCGTCGCGCAGGCGTGCCGCCTGGATGATGACGTCGACGGAGGTGGAGATAATCTCGCGGACCGTCTTTGCCGGCAGCGAGAAACCGCCCATGGCGATCATCGATTCGATACGGCTCAGGCATTCGCGCGGCGTGTTGGCGTGGATCGTGCCCATCGAGCCGTCGTGACCGGTGTTCATCGCCTGCAAGAGGTCGAAGACTTCAGGTCCGCGCACTTCGCCGACGATGATGCGTTCGGGACGCATGCGCAGGCAGTTCTTGACGAGATCGCGCATGGTGATCTCGCCCTCGCCTTCGATGTTCGGCGGGCGCGTTTCGAGACGCACGACATGCGGCTGCTGCAGCTGCAGTTCGGCCGTGTCCTCGCAGGTGATAACACGCTCATCCCGATCGATATAATTGGTGAGGCAGTTCAGAAGCGTCGTTTTACCCGAGCCCGTGCCGCCCGAGATGATGACGTTGCAGCGCACGCGCCCGATGATCTGCAGCACGGTCGCGCCTTCCGGCGTGATCGCGCCGAAACGGACGAGCTGATCGAGCGTCAGCTTGTCCTTCTTGAACTTGCGGATGGTAAGCGCCGGTCCGTCGATCGACAGCGGCGGCGCGATGACGTTGACGCGCGAGCCATCGGGCAGGCGCGCGTCGCAGATCGGGCTCGATTCATCGACGCGGCGGCCGACCTGGCTGACAATGCGCTGGCAGATCGAGAGAAGCTGCGCATTGTCGCGAAACCGGATTTCTGATTCGATCGTCTTGCCGCCGACTTCGATGAAGGTCTGGCCGGCGCCGTTGACCATGATGTCGGCGATGTCGTCGCGCGCCAGCAAGGGCTCCAGCGGACCGTAGCCCAGAACGTCATTGCAGATATCCTCGAGCAGTTCTTCCTGCTCGGAGATCGACATCGCGAAGTTCTTGATGGTGATGATGTCGTTGACGATGTCGCGGATTTCCTCGCGCGCGCTTTCGCCATCGAGCTTGGAAAGCTGCGAGAGATCGATCGTGTCGATCAGCGCGGAAAATACCTGCTGTTTGGTATCGTAATATTCGTCGGTGCGAACCGGTCGCTTGCGCTGCGGCGCCTGCATCGGCGGCGGCATCACCTGCTGGCGCGAGGGTTCGCGCTGGGGTTCGACGAGGACGGCAGGAGAAGAGGCCACGGCGGCAGCGGCCGGGGTCGGCGGCGGCGGAGCTATTGCGCCTCCGGCCTTTCCGAAACCTTCGTTTCCGCGTTTTCCAAACATGCCGCTTAATCCGATCTACTCTATCTTTTTGTTTTCACGCAATTCCGGACGCAAAACCGCTGCACACTTTTGCTGGAATTGCTCATCATCTACTTCCGCTTCAGGAGGCCGAGCAGGCCGCCCTTCTTCACCTTCTTCATGGCGACCCGGCCGGTGACGATGTGCGATATCTGCGAAAAGGTCTCGGCCGTCGGCGACTTCGGATCGACTTCCGAGATCATCCGGCCGCTGTTCGCGGCGTTGCCGAAGAGGTTAATGTCAAAGGGAATGATCGCGATCGGATCGGCCTCCAGCGGCTCACAGAAATCCGACGGCGATATCTCCGGACGTTTCGGCATGCCGACCTGATTGAGGATCAGATGCGGCGGCTTGTCATTCGGCCGCATCTTGCGCAGCGCGTCCAGCATGTTTTTGGTGTTGCGCAGGTTGGCAAGGTCGGGAACCGCCGTGATGACCACCTCGTCGACGCTCGCCAGCACCGAGCGCGTCCATTCCGACCACGCGTGCGGAACGTCGAGCACGGTGATGGGCGCGCTGCGCTGCAGGACATCGAGCACCGGCTGGAAAGCCTGGCCATCGAAATCATAGGCGCGGTCGAGCAGCGAGGGTGCGGCAAGCAGGGAAAGGTGCTCGGAGCATTTCGTCAGCAGGCGGTCGAGAAAGACCTCGTCGAGCCGATCAGGCGCAAAGACCGCTTCGGCGATGCCTTGCGCCGGATCCTGATCGAAATCGATATTCGCCGTGCCATAGGGCAGGTCGAGATCGGCGAGTATCGTCTCGGTGGAGAAAAGATTGGAAATGCCGAAAGCGCAATTATGCGCGATGGTCGAGGCGCCGGTACCACCTTTCGAACCGATGAAGGCGATGCTGCGGCCGAGCGGCTCGGCTTCCGGATCAACGAAGATCGAGGCCATCGCCGTCAGAATGTCGGGCATGGCGACCGGCTGAACCATATATTCGGAAATGCCGTTACGGATGAGTTCGCGATAGAGCCCGATATCATTGTAGTAGCCGACGATCACGACCTTGGTGGTCGGGTCGCAGACGGCGGCGAGCGGCGCAAGTTCGCCGAGCAGACTTCCCGAATTGGCTTTGGTCTCGAGGATGATCAGGTTCGGCGTCGGCGCGGCGGCGAACATATTGGCGGCAGCGGCTATGCCGCCGCTGGTGATGCGCATGCTTACCTTCGCCATGCGCCGATCATTGGCGCAGCGTTCCATGACATGCTGCAGGGGCTCGCTTTCGCAAAAGGCGTGAACGGAGATGCGCGGCAACGGCCGCATAGTTTCCAGATCCGCCATCCGCACCGCCTCTTCGGCGTGGCGAAGTTCGCTGGGGTTCCTGATTTCGTATTCGATCGCGCTCATAGTCCCGTTCCGCCTCAGAAGCTGCTGTCGCTGCCGGCAACATCCTCGATCGTCGTTGTCGTCGTCCGGTATTCCTGGATTGCGTTGTTGCGCCGCTGTGCATCGATCGGGGTCATGCCGCGAGGCGCCACCAGGTCCTCAGGATTGGCGATCTGGGCGGCGAGGTTGTTTTGCGAGGCGCAGCCGAAATTATAATAATTCTGGTTGGCGAGGTCGTTCGAGATATCCTTCGGCCACTGGCCGCACTGCGTGGTGATCGCGGTCGTGCCGGTAAAGCTCAGCCGGATCGGCGCGGCATCGCCGGCGCCGGCAGCCGCATAGGAGGTATTGATGATCTTCGAGCTTGCGATCCCTCTTGTCGTCAGCTCGGCACGCACCTGGTTGCGCAACTGATAGGCAGCCGCGGAATTGGGCGAACCTTCCGGCGACAGGACATAAACCGGGCCCGAGGCGCGTGAAATGTAGTTTGCAGCAAAGCCGCGGATGAGGTCGCGCTGGGCGATGGTCAGGCGGCGGTCGGTCGAGGCGACGGGTATATCCACCGTCTGCTCGGCCTCGGTGACGATAATCGGATGGCGGGCGCGGTAGTCGTCAGGAATCCCACCTGTCGTCAGCTGGTCATGCGGACCGGCGCATCCGGAAAGGATCGCCACCGACATGACCGCCGTGGTGAAAAGCGCCCGGGAGTAACCGAGGCGGTGTGTCGTCGCATTGATATGGGCCATCGCCTGATCTCTGTTCTGTGCCATTGCTGCCGATCGTGCCCCGCTCATTTGTAGATGAACCCGATCGAGCCGTGGAACTGCGCGTCGGCGACGGGCGCCTCGCGGCGGCCGTAGACCTTGTTCACACGGTTGAGGAAGAAGGTTGCGCCGTCATTCTCAGGGCTGAAATTGTCATCCGGCCGGTTGAGCTGATTGCGCGCCACCGGACGCACCAGATAAGGGGTCGCGATGATGACGAGTTCGGTTTCCTGACGCTCGAAGCCCTTCTGGCGGAACAGCGTGCCGAGAAGCGGGATCTTCGAGACGCCGGGCGTGCCGCCCATCGTCTGGGAAACATTGTCGCGGATCAGACCGGCCAGCGCGATCGAGCCGCCTGAGGGCAGTTCCACCGAGGTCTCCGCTGAACGGCGCTGATAGGTGGCGTTGCCGCTGCCGGCCACCGGCTCGGAGACGTTGGTCTTGATCTCCAGGCTGATGCGTCCAGACGACAGCACCACCGGTTTGAAGGCAAGGTTGATACCGTAATTGAAGGGAACGACGGTGACGTTGCCGTCATTGTCGGTCGTCGAATACAGCTGCTGGCCGCCGGAATTGAAGGTCGCCGCCTGGCCGGATATCGCCGTCAACGTCGGCTCGGCCAGGGTCCTGACGACCTTGGCCTGCTCCAGCGCGTTGAGATAAGTCGAAATGTCGTATTTGCCGATCGAGCTCTTGAAGAGCGCCGCCAGGCCACCGCCGACGGTGGCTGTGGCGCTGTCGGCGCTCGGAGCGCCAAGCTGAGCAACCGTCATGCCGGAGGAATTGGAGACGAGATTGTCGAAGCCGAGTTGCTTCAGCACCTCGCGGCGAACCTCGGCGATCGTCACCTTGAGGGTGACCTGGTCCTCGCCCTGGATTTGCAGGAGGTTGACGACCTGCGACGTCTGGCGGCCTTCGGCAAAGAGCGCCACCGAGCTGTCGCCACCGGTGCCGGATGCCGTCTCGGTTCTCGTCGTCGCTTCGCCGCCCTTCAGGAAGACCTGCGCCAGATCGGCCGCCTGGGTGGCATCCTGCGGGGTGCGCACGGTGCCGGTCAGCACGATGTTGTCGGAGACGATTTCGACTTTGATGTTGGAGTCGGGAATGAAACGGCGGAGATTGGTTTCAAGGCCGGAGACATCGCGCTCGATCTCGATGTCGAGATTGACGACCTCCTGCCCGCCGGCGCCGAAGACAAAGATATTCGTCTGGCCGACCTTCTTGCCGAACAGGTAGATGCGCCGGGAAGTGCGGGTCACGGCATCAGCCATTGTCGGGTCGGAGACGAGGATATCATGGGCATCCTCCGGCAGATCGACGACGACGGCCTTGTTGAGCCCGAGCTTCAGCCGGCGATGGGCGTCGGGGCCGGTCTGCGAGATGCGGACAAGGCTTTCCGCGGCACGCGCCTCACCGACAGCGAGAAGCGGTCCGAAGGAGGCCGGTGCCATGCCGGTCGCGCCGACTGCCAGCGAAAGGCAGCCTGTCAGGAGAAGCTTGGCGCGCCGCGTTGAATTACCCATTTGCACGTCCCTTTACTCCGCCTTCGGCGCTGCGCCGGCATCCGTCACGATGGAGCCCGACTTGATGACCTGAATGATCGCGCTGCCGTTGTCGCCGCTCAGCAGATAGTCCGCCGCACTGGTATCCTGCTCCTGCGCATCGGCGACGGAGCGCAGAGCGAGCGAAAGCCGGTCAGCCATCTGCTGGGCAACAGCGAGAACCTTCGTCTGGTCCGGGGTCAGTTCCAGCGTTGCGGTCGTGCCGACCACGGTTTTGGAGCCGTCGTCCTTTTCCTGGATCTGCTGGTCGATGGCGAGAACGCGCACATTGCTCAGCACGGTTTCGGTGATGAGCTTGTTGGCCTCGGTGCCCTTGCGGACCATGATGACATCGACGCGATCATTCGGCAGGATGAAACCGCCGGCGCCCGTTGCCACAGATATCTCGGTCGCGACGGCGCGTTTGCCGGCCGGCAACAGCGAGGACAGAATGCGGCTGCTGGAATCGGCGACCTTTTCGGGCCGGATCGGCTCGCCTTCGAAGATCGGCAGACGCACGACGGCGCCTTGCAGGTCCTTGATCGCATCCGGCTTGTCAGCCTCGGTGATGAAGCCCTGGACCACGCCGCCCTGCGGCCAGGGCATCCAGTGCACCGATTTCTCATCGAGCCTTGCCCCGACCGGCAGATTGCCGCTCGAAACGAGGATGTTGACGGTGGGTTCTTTCTCGATAACCGACTGCACCCGCGTGACGACGCCGCCGCTGCCGGCCATGCGCATTGCCAGGAGCCCGGCGAGGCCGGCTGCCGCCATGGCGACAGCGAGAATTATAAGGCGGGCCGGTTTCATCGATCATTCCTCAGGGCACGATATATTCGCCCTGCAGAATGCTCAGCAATTGGTGTAATTATGGTTAATGGAATGCTTACATTTTAAGTTAACGGGCATTTAAAATGCGTTATTTCAGGCTTTCCAGCGCAGCGATGAAGAGCGGCGAGGACGGGAAGGCCATGTAGCCGCCGATCGCGATGGCGATGCCGTAAGGGATCTTCTTGGCGAGCAGCAAAGAGTTCGGCACCGGCAGTCCGATCGCAAGGATGGTATTCGACTGTCCCCTCACCATCAGGATGAGCAGGGTAAGGAGGCCGCCGATAATGGCAACATCGGTTATCAGGAAAAGCAGGGATTCGTTCAGGCCGAACCAGAGCGCGGTGGCAGTCAACAGTTTTGCGTCTCCGCCGCCCATTACATTAAAGGCAAAAAGAGCGAAGCATGCGGTAAAGACGATCGCGCCGGCGGCAAGATGCATGCCGATTGCCTGCAGGCCGAGACCAAAAAACGGCGCCAGTGCGAGGAAAGAGACAACTAGGATCAGGGAAACACGGTTCGGGATGGTCATGGTGAACAGATCCGAGAAGGCCGCCATGGCGAGGCAGAGTGGCAGTATTACAAAGGCTGCAGCTGCGATCATGCGTATACCCGATCATAGCAAGATGCGAAAAGGCTCACGGCCGTTCAGCGCGTGAGCCCGCTCGATAGACCAGCCAGATCAGATCCGACCAGAATCAGGGAGGTGCCGCCTCGCGGCACTTCGCTTAGTTCGCCTTCGCAGTGGCGTCGTCCATCTTGGTGCTCAGACCTTCGAACGTGTTGCCGATCTTCTCGCCGAGGGTCGTGGCGCCGGCGATGAGCGCTACGGAAATGAGAGCTGCGATCAGGCCGTATTCGATTGCGGTCGCGCCGGATTCGTCCTTCAGAAAACGGCTAAAAAGCTTGGTCATGGGTACTCCTAACTCCAGTTGATGTTCAGCACGTCCGCCAACTGTTGCCGTTGATCGGATGAACCGCAATCTAATGAATGGGCGTTTCCATCGGCTTAAGAAAAAGAGTTAACCGCATGTGAAAGCCGCCAGAGGCTCCTGCAGGGTAAGCTTTACCTTATTCATTTCGCTCGATATTTAATGATATTCAGAGGTTAACGACCGGATTCATCCGGAAATAGCACAGGCACCGCATCCAGCCGCGACACACCCCGGCCCGAGCCAGTGCCAAATCAGATCATCCTGCTTCACCGCGAAACAGCATGGTGTGTTTAAGGCTTCATTCACCATTTTTTTCCATTCTATGCGCCTATTGCGCTGTGATCGTGAAAGAGGACCAAATGTCATCGAGCGGCAAAACCATTTTCTTTGCCGGCATGATCGCCGTTTCCGGTATTTCGGGAGTTTCCTCGGCCGCAGACGATGACATGCTGCGCGTCTATATGGATCACGCGCGCGTCTTGAAGCTCGACCGCCCCGTCAGCAAGGTCATCGTTGGCAACGCCCAGGTCGCCGACGCGACCGTAGCCGATGCCAAGACGATCGTGCTGACAGGACGCAGCTTCGGCACCACCAATCTGGTTCTTCTGGATGCCGACGGCAACGCGATCCTGGACGAGCGCATCCTTGTGTCGATAGACGAGGGCAACACGGTGCGCGTCTACCGGCAGACCGAGCGCTCCGTGCTGTCCTGCACGCCCAATTGCGAGCAGCATGCGCAGCAAGCGGCCGCCGGCACCACGTCACCCTGATCGGCCCGGCTCGGATCTTCTGCCATTCGTTAAAATCGTCGTATCGACCTGAAACGGAAAATCAACGAACGGACCCTAGTGTGGCAGACAGAGATGTCGCTCGGGTCCAGGCAATGACGGTAGTTGATCAGAAGACGGATAGGGAGCGCGCCTTCGCGCCGAACCGTTTCTCCCAGTTTCGCGCTGTCGCCCGCTCGCGCGACGGCGCAGCGGCGATCGAATTTGCCTTGCTTGCCATCCCGTACTTCCTGGTAATCTTCGCGATCCTCGAAACCTTCATCGCCTTCGCCGCCGAAGAACTCGTCTCCAACGCCGTCGATACGATGAGCCGCCGGATGCGGACCGGGCAGATCACTTACAATCTCGGCCGTACGACCGATATGAGCCGGACGCAATTCCGCCAGGCGTTCTGCAACGAGATCTCGATCCTGATCAGCTGCTCGACCAGCGAAGCTGCCACGCCGAGCAAGCTTTACGTGGATGTGCAGACGTTCGGCACCTTCTCGGCCATTCCGACGACGATCCCCAAGGTTTCCAGTGACCGATACGCCGACATCAACACCGCGGCCTTCAAATATACGCCTGGCGGGGCCGGCACGATCAACATGCTGCGCGCCTACTATCGATGGGAAATCATCACGGATCTGGTCCGGCCCTATATCACGACGATCCGTCCGTCCGACGGTTCGATGCCGACGCAATATCTGATTATCGCAACCTCCGCCTTCCAGAACGAGCAGTATCCATAATGGCGATGCGCAACCCGTTCACCAGACTGGTACAGCAGGCGCGTCGGCTGGCGCGAGAACGCAAGGGCGCCGGAGCGATCGAATTCGCGATTCTCTTTCCCGTGCTCATCATGCTCTATATCGGCGCTTTCGAGATCACCATCGGCCTCAGCGTCAGCAAGCGGGCGACACGCGCCGCTGGTTCGATCGCCGATCTCATCACTCAGCAGCAATCCGTCACGAAGAGCGCGCTCGCGCAGATGCCGTCGGTCGCAACGGCGATGTTCGTGCCCTACAATTCAACATCGCTGACGCTGAAAATCACCGGAATTTCAATCGACGCCGGCGCCAATGCGAAAGTGCTCTGGTCCTGGGCGCAGGACGGAACGGCGCCTTACGCCAAGAATGGGACGGTGAGCGACGTGCCGGCCGATATGAAGACGGCAAACAGCTTCCTCGTTCGGACCGAACTCAGCATCCCCTATACGATGTTCCTGTTCGCGCCGAACTTCATGCCGGATGGGATGCGCACGATTACCATCAGCCGCAGTTACTTCTATCGCCAGCGGCAAGGCGACTCGATCCCCTGCGGCGACTGCTGACCCCTTCCCCATCTCGAATTTGCCAAGCCAGTTGCGGCACTATATGCGTGGGCTTCAGCCTCCGACGGTCCGGAGGCCGGCGATCGGTCCTTTCGGGGGTAAAATGGCGCGCGCGTTTCTTTTCGTTCTCGATTCCTTCGGCGTCGGTGGAGCGCCGGATGCGGCAGCCTATGGCGACGAGGGCGCCGACACGTTCGGCCATATCGCCGAATTCTGTGCGGCCGGTGCCGGAGACCGCGCTGGGCTGCGCAGCGGGCCGCTTTCCCTGCCCAACATGTCGGAACTCGGGCTTCTGCACATCGCCCGGGCCGCCTCCGGCCAATTTCCGGCCGGCATGCCCCTGCCGGAAAAAGTCTACGGCATTTATGGCGCTGCCAGCGAAATCTCCCGCGGCAAGGACACGCCATCGGGCCATTGGGAGATCGCGGGGACACCCGTCAGTTTCGATTGGGGATATTTTCCGACGGAAGGCGATGCCTTTCCCCCGGAGCTGATCGAGGCCCTATGCCGGGAGGGCGACATTCCCGGCATTCTCGGCAATTGCCACGCCTCGGGAACCGAAATCATCGCCAGGCTCGGCGAAGAACATATCCGCACCGGCAAGCCGATCTGCTACACGTCCTCGGATTCGGTCTTCCAGGTCGCGGCGCACGAAGCGCATTTCGGCCTGGACCGGCTGCTTGCCTTCTGCGGCATGGCTCGCGCCCTTCTCGATTCCTACAATATCGGCCGCGTTATCGCCCGGCCCTTCATCGGGCAGTCGTCCTCCACCTTCCAGCGCACCGGAAACCGGCGCGATTTTTCCGTTCTGCCGCCGGAGCCGACGCTGCTCGACCGGCTGGTCGAGCAGCGTCGGCAGGTGCATGCCGTGGGAAAAATCGGCGACATCTTCGCCCATCAAGGCATTTCCAGGGTCATCAAGGCCAGCGGCAACGAGGCGTTGATGGATGCGTCGCTCTCGGCAATCGACGCGGCCGAGGACGGCGATCTCGTCTTCACCAATTTTGTCGATTTCGACATGATCTACGGCCATCGCCGCGACGTGCCCGGTTATGCGGCGGCGCTCGAAGCCTTCGATGCGCGTCTGCCTGAGGTCCACAAGAAGTTGAAACCCGGCGACCTCGTCGTGCTGACCGCCGACCATGGCTGCGACCCCACTTGGCGCGGCACGGATCATACGCGCGAGCGCGTGCCGATCATTGCCTACGGCCCCGGCATCCGGTCGCGTTCCATCGGCGTTCGCCGCACCTATGCCGATATCGGCGAAAGCATTGCGCGCCATCTCGGCATCCCGGGCGGAGCGCATGGAAGGAGTTTTCTGTGACATCGCATTTGAAGAAGGTCGAGCTGCACTGCCATCTGGAGGGCGCGGCACCGCCTGTATTGACCGAGGCTCAGGCGCGGAAATACGGCGTCGACATCAGCGGCGAGCTTCGCGACGGCGCCTATGTCTGGCACGATTTCGCAAGTTTTCTGGAATGTTACGACAAGGTTTCCGAGGTCTACAGGACGGAGGAAGATTATGCGCTTCTGACCGAAACCTATCTCGACGAACTTGCCGGCATCAATACGATCTACAGCGAACTCATCGTGTCGCCCGACCACGGCAAGCGCATCGGGCTCGGCGCCGATGCCTATATATCGGGCGTCTGTGAAGGCATCCGGCGGGCCAAGGCCAAAAGCGGCATCGAGGCCCGGCTGATCGTCACCGGGGAACGGCATTTCGGTCCGGAGAGTGTGATCGGAGCGGCCGAATACGCGGCAAAGGCCGGCAACCACCTGATAACAGGCTTCAACCTCGCCGGCGAGGAGCGCATGGGCCGTGTGGCCGATTATATCAGAGCCTTCGATATCGCCCGCGATGCCGGGCTGGGGTTGACGATCCATGCCGGTGAGGTCTGCGGCGCCTTCAGCGTTGCCGACGCGCTCGATGCCGTGCGCCCGGCGCGCATCGGGCATGGCGTGCGCGCCATAGAGGATCTCGATCTGGTGAAGCGGCTTGCCGATCTCGGCACCGTGCTTGAAGTCTGCCCGGGCTCCAATATCGCCCTCAGGGTCTTTCCGGATTTCGCGTCCCATCCGCTGCGCCGGCTGAAGGAAGCCGGCGTGCGGGTGACGATCAGCTCGGACGATCCGCCTTTCTTCCATACATCCCTCAACCGGGAATACGAGCTTGCTGCCGACGTTTTCGGATTCACCGACGCGGAAATCAACGCCATGACGCGCACCGCAATCGAGGCTGCCTTCGTCGACGAGGAGACGCGGCAGGCGCTGCTCGCCCGCCTTTAGGGCGAGAGGCTGGGGAAGATCGGTACAAATTCGGCTCCACTCTTGCGGTCGGGCCGATTTCCGTGAAAGAAACATTCGTTAGAAAGAATGAAAGGCTTCCCCATGGACGGCGTCACGGTCATCGATCACCCGCTTGTGCAGCACAAGCTCACCATCATGCGACGCAAGGAGACATCGACGGGAAGTTTCCGGCGCCTGTTGCGCGAAATCTCCACGTTGCTCTGTTACGAGGTGACCCGCGATCTCGAATTGACCATGGCGACGATCGAGACGCCGCTGCAGACGATGGACTCGCCGATCCTCGAAGGCAAGAAGCTGGTCTTCGCCTCGATCCTGCGCGCCGGCAACGGGCTGCTCGAAGGCATGCTCGATCTCGTGCCTTCCGCCCGCGTCTCGCATATCGGCGTCTATCGCGATCACGAGACGCTGCAGCCGGTCGAGTATTACTTCAAGGCGCCGGAAGACGTGGCCGAGCGCCTGATCATCGTCGTCGACCCGATGCTGGCGACCGGCAATTCCTCGATTGCAGCGATCGACAAGCTCAAGGAACGCGGCGCCCACAATATCCGCTTCCTCTGCCTGCTCGCCGCTCCGGAAGGCATCCGCAACTTCCGCGCGGCGCATCCGGATGTTCCGGTCTTCACCGCGGCGATCGACAGCCATCTCAACGAGAAGGGCTACATTATGCCGGGCCTCGGCGATGCCGGCGACCGCATGTACGGAACCAAATAATTTCAGCCTTCCTTTACCAAATCGCAAGACTTTATGGCCCGGGCGGTTCGCTCCGGGCCTTTTGTTATCGATATTAGCAAGTTATCAGGATTTGAGGCTTAGCAAGCTGGAAGCATGCGGCCCCGCATGAAGCGGGGTTTATACAGGAAGGATTTCTGTTTCATGCTCGTGCGTACCGTCGTATTCGCCAGCATCGCCGCGGTGTTGGCCACACAGGTACCTTCCTTCGTTGGAAGTGTCCGCCAGCAACCTGCCGACGGTCTCTCCGCCAATTACGTATCGGCCGACGCCCGCCAGGCGGCTGCACCGGCGCCCGCTTCCGGTAGTAGTACAATCCGCCTGCAGGCAGATGCGCAGGGGCACTATACCGGCAGCTTCAAGATCAACGGCAAGCCGGTGCCAGGGCTGATCGATACCGGCGCCACCTATGTCGCCCTCAACGAGACACTCGCCCGCCGGCTCGGCTACACCGCAAACCAGCTCGACTTCCGCTATGGTGTGAACACGGCGAACGGCCAGACGAAGGCGGCGCATGTGACCCTCGACCGCGTCGAAATCGGCGGTATCCGCGTCCGCAATGTCGAGGCCTTCGTGCTCAGGGACGATGCCTTGACGACCACGCTGGTCGGCATGAGCTTCCTGCAGAAACTCGCCTCCTATTCCGTCGCCGACGGCTCCCTCAGCCTCAAACAGTAAACCGCATCAGACCCGGCCAGCAATGACGGGGGCCAGTTCCGGCCTGTCGTCAGCAATGCGATAATGCCTGGCAACGGCCGCAGCTGCTTTTTCGGCTGCGGCTTCGTCGGCCGCGTGAACGACAGCGATCGGATCGCCCGCATTGATCCGGGTGCCAAGCGGCAGGAGGCCGGAGAAACCGACGCGGTGATCGATCCGGTCTGCCGGATGACGGCGGCCGCCGCCGAGATCGATGACGCTGATGCCGATACCGCGCGCGTCGCAGGCGGCCAGCCAGCCAGATCGGGCAGCCGGGACTTGTTTTTCGACCGGCGCCTTGGCGAGGTATCTCTCGGGATTTTCGACGAGATCGGCCGGTCCGCCGAGCATGGAAACCATGCGCCCGAAGCGTTCGGCCGCCTGTCCAGATGACAGGGCTCGGCGCGCTATTGCATCGGCTTCATCAGAGGAGGCGGCAATGCCCGATTTCACCAGCATCTCGGCGGCAAAGGCAAAAACCGCGGTCTCAAGCCGCGTGCCGCTCTTCCTGCCCGCCAGGAACTCCAAGCAGTTGCGCATCTCGACCGCATTACCGGCGCAATCGGCGAGCGGCTCGTTCATGTCGGTGATCAAGGCGGAGGTTTTGACGCCCGCGCCGTTCGCCACCTCGACCAGGGAATGCGCCAGCATCTCCGCCTGACGGCGGTCAGCCATGAAGGCGCCGCCGCCGAGCTTGACGTCGAGCACCAGCGTCTCAAGTCCGGCCGCGAGCTTCTTCGACAGGATGGAGGCAGTGATGAGCGGAATGGAATCGACGGTGGCGGTGACGTCGCGCACGGCATAAAGCCTGCCGTCGGCGGGCGCCAAGGTTCCGGTCTGGCCGATGATGGCGCATCCCGCCTCCTTCACCACCTTGCCGAAGAGTTCCGCATCAGGGGTGATCCTATAGCCGGGAATGGATTCGAGCTTATCGAGCGTGCCGCCGGTGTGGCCGAGGCCACGCCCCGAGATCATCGGGACGGCGAGGCCGCAGGCGGCGGCGATCGGCGCCAGCATCAGCGAGACATTATCGCCGACACCGCCGGTCGAATGTTTGTCGGCGATCGGACGGTCGATATCGCCCCATTGCAGCCTGTCGCCGGAATTGGCCATCGCCAGCGTCAGGGCAACGATTTCCTCGCGTGACATGCCTTTGAACCAGACGGCCATAGCGAAGGCGCCGACTTGGCCTTCAGACAGCTGCCCGGCGGCGAGTGCCGCGATGAAGGAGCTGATATCGGCGGCGTCGAGTTCCTCGCCATCGCGTTTACGCCGGATGATCTCCTGCGGAATCATCTCAATAGCTCGACGCCGCAGCCGGCGCCGGCTGCGCTCCGCTCAGAACCGCCAGTATATCATCAAGCAGGCCGGAAGCGCCGAAACGGAAGGTCGAGGGCATGGCCCAGTCCGGCGCCATGATGGTTTCGGCAAGGCTGAGATAGAGCGCCGCATCCGCCACCGAGCCGATGCCGCCAGCCGGCTTGAAGCCGACCTTGCGCCCACTTTCACGAATGGCCCGGATCATGATGTCGGCGGCTTCGAGCGTCGCGTTGACGGCGACCTTGCCGGTCGAGGTCTTGATGAAATCGGCGCCGGCTTCAATAGCAAGTTCGGAGGCACGGCGGATCAGGGCCGCATCCTTCAACTCGCCGGTCTCGATGATCACCTTCAGCAGGACGGGGCCGGCGCATTCGGCGCGCACCGCCTTGACCATGTCAGTCACCGCCTTCTCATTGCCTGATATGAGCTTGCGGTAGGGGATGACCAAATCGATCTCATCGGCGCCATCGGCAATCGCCTCACGGGTTTCGGCGGCGACATCGGCCACTTCCATATCGCCTGCTGGGAAATTGACGACCGTTGCGATCCGCACGGGATGGCCGGCGCCGAGGATGTTGCGGGCATGGGCGACGAAACGCGGCCATATGCAGATCGCGGCGCTGTTGCCGTAGGGCGTCTGCGCGCGGGCGCAGAGCGTATCGATCTGCGCCTCGGTGCAATCGTCCTTCAGATTAGTGAGGTCGAGAAGGGAAAGGGCGACCGCCGCCGTTTCCCGGATTGAATGGCTAGTCATTTTCGCTTTCTCCCGCAATCATCTCTTTCAATATGGCGGCGAGACGGGCGCCGCCGACGGGCGCCATGTCCTTGGTTTCTTCATGGCTGAGCTCATTGCCGGTCATGCCTGCTCCATAGTTGGTGATAACGGAAGCGGCCGCAACCCTCAGACCCAGCATTCTTGCGATGATCACCTCCGGCACCGTCGACATGCCAACGGCATCGGCGCCGAGGATGCGCGCCATGCGGATTTCGGCCGGCGTTTCGAAGCTCGGACCGGAAAACCAGATATAGACGCCCTGTCCCAGCTCTATCTTGAGCTTTGCCGCTGCCTTCCGCATCGCCGCTGCGAGGCCGGCGTCATAGGCATTGGTCATGCCGACGAAGCGATGGTCGCTCTCCTCGCCGATCAGCGGGTTCATGCCGGAATAGTTGATGTGATCGGTAATCTGCATCACCGAACCGGGCGGCATGTCGTCACGCAGCGACCCGGCCGAATTGGTCAGGATCAGCGCCTCGACGCCGAGCGCCTTCAGCACCTCGATCGGCAGGCGCATGGCGTTGGCATCGCCCTTTTCATAATAATGCACGCGGCCGGAAAGCATGATGACCGGCTTGCCGCCGAGGCGGCCGGCAACGACTTCGCCGGCATGGCCGGAGACTGCGCTGACCGGAAAGCCCGGCAGATCGCGATAGGGAATACGGACAGCGCCTTCCAACTGGCCAACGAGCGAGCCGAGACCGGAGCCGAGCACGATGCCGTGGCGCGGCTTGATCGCGCCGAGCAATGCGGCGAGCAGGTCGACCGTCGTCCTCATCCGAGTTCCGTCTCGAAGCTGAAGGGAAGAAGCTCTTCCATCGTCATGGTCTTCTTCACGCCCGCCTCATCGCAGAGATAGATCTTCGTGTCCTTGGCGGCGAATTCGGAGATCTTCTGGCGGCAGCCGCCGCAGGGCGGGCAGAGCGGCAGCTTCTCGGCGATCACGGCCATTTCGACGATCTTCCTGGCGCCGCCCATGATCATGGCGCTGATCGCCGTCGGCTCGGCGCACCATCCTTGCGGGAAGGAGAGATTTTCGATGTTGGCACCGGTATAGACCTTGCCGTCTTCGGCGCGGATCGCCGCACCGACCGGGAATTTCGAATAGGGCGCATGAGCAAAGGCCATGGCGCCGCGAGCGGCCTCGAACAGGTCGTGGGACATGATCAACGCTCCTTCGTATAGGGCACGCCGCCGGCCTTCGGCGGGATTGCGACGCCGATGAAGCCGGCAAGCAGGATACAGGTCAAGATATAGGGCAGCGCCTGGAAAACCTGGACCGGCACTTCACCGACCAATGGTACCTGCTTGCCCTGCATGAAGTTCGCCAAAGCATCGAGGAAGCCGAACAGCAGACAGGCAAACATCACCGGTACCGGCTTCCACTTGGCGAAGACCAGGGCAGCGAGCGCGATATAACCCTTGCCGGCCGACATGTCCTTGATGAAGGCGGCGGACTGGGCGATCGCCAGATAGGTGCCGGAAAAGCCGCAGAGGATGCCGGCGCACATGACGGCGCGGTAGCGCAGCCAGGCAACCGAAATGCCTGCCGTATCGACTGCGCCCGGATTTTCGCCGACAGCGCGCAGCCGGAGGCCGAAACGCGTGCGGTAAAGCACCCACCAGGAGAAGGGCACGGCGAGGAAGGCGAGATAGGTGAGGATATTGTTGCCCGATATGACGCTTGCATAGAGAGGACCGACGATCGGTATGTCGTGGAGGGCATCGGCGCCCGGCAGGATGATCGGCGCGAAGCGGGCCTCAGGCGCCAGCTGCGGCGTGCGGCCGCCCTGACCGAACCAGGCTTGGCCGAGGACAATGGTGATGCCGGCAATGAAAAAGTTGATCGCGACTCCGGAGACGATCTGGTTGCCGCGATTGGTGATCGAGGCAAAGCCGTGCACCAGGCTGAGCGCCACCGAGCAGACGACGCCCGCGCCTAGCCCTAGCCAGGCGGAATCGGTGAGATAGGCGATACAGGCGGCGGCGAAGGCCGATCCCAGCATCTTCCCCTCAAGGCCAATATCGAAGATGCCGGCGCGCTCCGAAAACAGACCGGCGAGCGCGGTGAAGATCAGCGGGATCGACAGGCGGATAGTGGACGCCAAGATGCTGATGAAGATTTCATAATAATCCATCGTCCGCTCCTCAGGCTCGCTTGAACTGTTGATAGAAGCGCACAATCGCCGGCCGGAACATATATTCCAACGCGCCGGCGAACAGGATGACCAGACCCTGGATGACGAGGATCATTTCTCGGGTGATGTTCGGCATTTCGAAAGAGATCCAGTCGCCACCCTGGTAGAGAACACCGAACAAGATGGCTGCGAAAATGATGCCAAGCGGATGGTTGCGGCCCATCAGCGATACGGCGATACCGACGAAGCCAGCGCCGCTAACGAAACCCACCTGCAGGCGGGCGGAGGCGCCCATGACAGGATTGAGCGCCATCATGCCGGCGAGCGCGCCGGAAAGCATCATGGCGATCATCACGATCCGTACATAGGGCATACCGGCATAGGAAGCGGCCGTCGGGCTAACGCCCAGCGTGCGCATCTCGAAACCAAGCTTCGTGCGCCAGATAAGAAGCCAAACGGCATAACACATGACCAGCGCAATGATGAAAGAAACGTTCAACGGGGCAGCACCGAGCTTTGTCCCGAATATCTCCATCAGCCATGTTAGCTTCGGCAACTGCCCGCCCTCGAGGAATGTGCGTGTTTCCGGCGCCATTTTGCCGGGCACGATCAGTACGTGCACCAGCAGATAGTTCATCAGCGAGGCGATGATGTAGTTGAACATGATCGTCGTGATGACGATATGGCTGCCGCGTTTCGCCTGAAGCCATGCCGGAATGAAGGCGGCCATCGCACCGAAGAGGGCAGCGCCGACGACCGCAACCGGCATCGTCACATACCATGGCAGGTAATTGTCGAGCGAAAGCGCCACCAAAGCGCAGCCGAGGCCACCAACATAGGCCTGACCTTCGGAGCCGATGTTGAAGAGGCCGGCATGGATTGCCACCGCAACGGAAAGACCGGTGAAGATAAAGCTCGTCGCGTAGAACAGCGTGAAGCCGATGAATTCGCCATTGCCGAGCGAACCCTCGAGCAGCAGCGACAGCGCACCGAGCGGGCTCTCGCCGATCAGCCAGACGACGAAGCCTGAGATCAGGAAGGCGACGACGAGGTTTAAAAGCGGGATCAGACCGTAATTGATCCAATTGGGTAGCGGAACGGAAGCAGTGCTCATAAAGGCCTCACGCGGCAATGCCGGCCATCATCAGGCCGAGGGTCTGTTCACCGGCATCGGGCGTCTTCTCACCGACGACATGGCCGGCGAACATGACAAGGATACGGTCGGAAAGGGCGCGGATCTCATCGAGCTCGACGGAGACGAGCAGGATCGCCTTGCCCGCGTCGCGCATCTCGATGATCCGGCGGTGAATGAATTCGATGGCGCCGATATCGACGCCGCGTGTCGGCTGGCCAATGATCAGCATCTTCGGATCGCGTTCGATTTCGCGCGCGACGACGATCTTCTGCTGGTTGCCGCCGGAGAAATTGGCCGTCTTCAGCCGCGGATTCGGCGGGCGGATGTCATATTTTTCGATCTTCTCCATCGCATCCTGGCGGATCGCGTCGAGATCGAGCAGCGGCCCTTTGCTGTAGCCCGGACGGCGGTGATAGCCGAGGACGGAGTTTTCATATTCCTCGAATTTCAGCACCAGCCCCATATGGTGCCGGTCCTCAGGAATATGGGCAAGCCCGAGGTCGCGCAGGCGGGCGGGATCGGCCTTGTCGATCGTCTGGCCGTCGAGAAGGATTTCGCCGGAGACAGGCTTCCGGATACCGGCAATCGCCTCCAGCAATTCGGACTGGCCGTTGCCGGCGACACCGGCAATGCCGACGATCTCGCCGGCGCGCACCTCGAAGGAGACGTTGTCGACCATGGTGACGCCGCGGTTGTCCTTGACCGTCAGGTTGCGGACGGAGAGTACGGCGGCGCCCGGATTGGCTTCGCCCTTCTGCACGCGCAGCAGCACGCGACGACCGACCATCAGCTCGGCAAGCTCCTCCACCGTCGTTTCCGTCGTCTTGCGGGTGGCGACCATCTCGCCGCGGCGCATGACGGAGACCGTATCGGTGATCGCCATGATCTCGCGCAGCTTATGGGTGATGAGGATGATCGTCTTGCCCTGGTCGCGCAGCACCTTGAGGATGCGGAAGAGGTGATCGGCTTCAGCCGGCGTCAGCACGCCTGTGGGTTCGTCGAGGATCAGGATCTCGGCGCCACGATACATGGCTTTCAGAATTTCGACGCGCTGCTGCAAGCCGACCGGCAGCTCTTCGATCAGTGCGTCGGGATCGACTTCAAGACCGTATTCGGTTTCCAGCCGCTTGAGCTCGGCGCGGGCCGATGCGACGCCTCTGGCCAGCAGCGAGCCGCCTTCGGCGCCGAGCATGATGTTCTCGAGCACAGTGAAATTGTCGACCAGCATGAAATGCTGGTGCACCATGCCGATGCCGGCGGCGATCGCCGCCTGGCTGTCACGGATGGTGACCGGATTGCCGTTGACGCGGATCTCGCCGCTGTCGGCGTGGTAGAAACCATAGATGATCGACATCAGCGTCGATTTCCCGGCGCCGTTTTCACCGATGATGCCGTGGATCGTCCCCTTGGCAACGGTGAGGTTGATGTCCTTGTTGGCATGGACGGCACCGAATTTCTTATCGATGCCGACAAGCTCGATAGCGGGCTTATCTGTCACTGCAGGCTCCAAATAAGAAAAGGGCGTATGGCGAAAATCCCCTCCGCCATACGCCCGATCTCGATATTACATCAGGGCGCTGATCACTTCGGGCAAGCGTTGTCCGAGGTGTAATCGTGAACCTTGACGGTTCCGGCGATGATATCGGCCTTGGCCTTGTCGACGGCAGCCTGCATTTCCGGCGTGATCAGCGACTTGTTGTTGTCGTCGATCGCAGCGCCAACACCATCTTCCTTGACGCCGAGGGCCTGAACGCCAGCGGTGAACTTGTCGTTCTTGGTGTCGGTGTAGGCGTTATAGACGGCGAGGTCGACGCGCTTGACCATCGAGGTCAGGACCGAGCCCGGATGCAGATGGTTCTGGTTGGAATCGACGCCGATCGACAGCTTCTTGTTGTCGGCGGCGGTCTGCAGAACGCCGAGACCGGTGGCGCCGGCTGCCGCGTAAATGACGTCGGCGCCTTGGTCGATCTGGTTCTTGGTGAGCTCACCGCCGCGAACCGGGTCATTCCAGGCTGCACCCGTCGTGCCGGTCATGTTCTGGAAAACCTCGACATCGGCCTTGGCAGCGCGCGCACCCTGCTCGTAACCGCATTCGAATTTGCGGATCAGCGGAATGTCCATGCCGCCGACGAAACCGACCTTGCCGGTCTTGGATGCCATACCGGCGAGAATGCCGACAAGGTAGGAGCCTTCTTCTTCCTTGTAGACGACCGAGCGGACGTTCGGCTTGTCGACGACGGAATCAACGATGATGAATTTGGTATCGGGGAATTCGGCTGCGACCTTCTCGATTGCCGAAGTCCAGGCGAAGGAAACGGCGACCACCGGATTGAAACCGCGGCTTGCGAAGTTGCGGATGGCCTGTTCACCCTGGGTGTCGCCGGTCGGCTCGAAGTCGCGATAGGCGATGCCGGTCTCGGCCTTGAACTTCTCGGCGCCGTTATAGGCCGCTTCGTTGAAAGACTTATCGAACTTCCCGCCGGTGCCGTAAACCAGCGCCGGCTTGACATCGGCGGCCAACGCCGTCGTCGACATGGCAGCCACGGCAAGGAGAGTGAGAAGGGATTTTTTCATTGTGCAGCCCTGTTGTTGCTATTTGTTTGGGGTCCTCCCGCAAGCCCTTTTCGGACATGTCTGCGGAACCACCGACCTCCCCCCGGAGGCCTGGCTGCGCGCATCCTTGCATGGCTCACGGAAAAATTCACCAGAAATTTTTCGGCTGGTAAAGATTTGCAGCGATTGCTGAAAATCAGTTCTTGCCGGCTGATTTTTGGACATTTCCGCTGCCTGGATGCAAAATTTCCCGCCAATCCGACAGCGATGTCAGGGTCACGGAAAGATCGGCGGCGACCGAATTCCGGCCGGGCGCCGGCGGCAAGACAGCTTGCCTATGCCGTGAAACGACCGGCCACCGGCGGCTTCTTGTAGCCGATCATCCAAAGAAGCAGCGCGATCACCAGAAAAACCGCAAAGGCCGGCTGCAGCATCAGCCACTGGAAGATGAAGGCATAGAAGCGCGGGTGGATATAGTAGGAAAGCGCGGATTGCAACGACGTCAGCGTGTCCGGGCTCACATCCTGCCAGGCATCCGACATCGGCGTCATCACCACGGCCGACGCCGCAACCGACTGGATCGAATCGATGGTCCCGGCAATAACGGCTGCCGCAAGCGCGACAAGACTCGCCAGACGCAACAGGAAACGCATCAATCCCTCCGACGCTTCGATATGCCGGACAATTCCGGCGAGCCCGCGCCATTCTCCACCTTGAGAATTACATAGTCATCGATGAGGTGAAGCACAATGGGATGGGCCGAAGGGAGTTTTATCGGAAGAAGTCAAAAAACTGTTAGATTTGGGTTGATCGGCAAAAATTCATCGGTATATATCGCGCCGTTCCGACGATTTGCTCCTATCCGGGCGCGAACGCCAAAGGACAGGTGGCCGAGTGGTTTAAGGCGCACGCCTGGAACGCGTGTGTACGTGAAAGCGTACCGAGGGTTCGAATCCCTCCCTGTCCGCCATCTTCACATCTGGATCTTCCAAGAGATTGAATTTTAAGCCTGGGCGGCCCAATCTTCGTGTCCATGGCGAATACGGACAATGAGAACATCCTCGCTCTCTGTAACCATATAGACGACGAGATGGGCCTTGAACGGATGAACGCGCATCGGAGGAGAAATTTCATGCCGTTCACGCGCCATACGGGGATTGGCGGCAATCAGATCGAAGATGGCGTAAAGTTCATCGTGATATTGCCGAGCCTGCGCTGAACCAAATAGACGGATGCCCGTTTCGGCTATGCCGATCACGTCTTCTTCCGCTTCTTCCGAAAGGCGAAAGCCAATCATCAATTGCCGCGAGGGCTTTCCACCCGCGCCCGCGCCGCCCCAAACAGATCGTCTTTCGACCGCGACCCGATGCCGCTCTTCAAGCCTTCATCGACAAAGCGCTGCATAGCGGCGATCTTGTCGTTTCGCTCCTGATCTTTCCGGATAAGGTCGCGGACATAATCGCTCGCATTGGCATAACGGCCTGTTTTGGTTTGCGCTTCCACCCAGTCTTTCATGGGATCGGGCAGGGATACATTCATAGTCGCCATTTCAGGTCTCCGTTTCACGAAATTTGTATTGTTTGGCAAAGTTTGTCAAATGTCGCCGCACGGCACGCTCTTTCACAGTCTGGCAAGGAAGCGAAGACCCGATCCCACCGAATGAAGTGTAGTGCTGACCAGAAAGATTCCTGAATTTTTACCACGCTGCTTCACCGCGTCTTTGCACGTTTGAGTTTAGGTTCTGCCAAACCAAAAACAGAGGTAAAGCAGGTGGAAGAACTTTCGGTGAAATCGAAGATCATCAAATCCGTCTATTTCAGTCAGGAAGACGGGCGGCTCAGGATCTGCTTCAAGAACGGCGAGGAGCGTCTGTTCGAAGGCGTGCCCTCTTCGGAAGCCTATGCGATGACGTCGGCGCCGTCTCCCGGACATTATTATCTCGACCGGATCAGGACGCGGTTTCGCAGACTGGCCGCCTGAAATCCGTCGGCCCGGCTGGAAATTGCGCCGGATTGAGACGGGGCCGGTGGATATTAACCACTGGCTAACTCTCGCCTTCATCACCGTTGGATCGGCCCGAGTGGAAAGCGGCAATTGTCAGTGCTGCCGCTTTCAGAGGTTCGGTCAGCCGGGAGGCTCGGTGGCGGACCCCAGCCAGGAAGCCGGGCCTCCCCGTCACGCCCAATCCAATTCGCCAGATCATCCGAGGTCGCCTTCGATTGCCTTGAAATAGCGAAATGGGGCTAATCCTGTGAAAAACCGGAATGCTCACATCCGGACTCGACAATGCTTCATTAGCATGATTGCATAAACCCATGGAACGGGAGGCCGGGTGATGATGTTCGAGAATCTGCTTGAAATGCAGGAGCGTGGCGTGCGCGACCGTGCTCGTGGCCGCAGCCTCGCGGACAATCCAATGTCGAAGCCGGATGTGCTGCCGATCACCGATCTGCAGGAATGGTATTCGATGTTCGACGCCTGGCGCTTCGGTTGGTCGATCGAGGATGCGATGGCGGGGCATATCGATGCGCCCCGTCATGGCCGCGCTTCATCTCGTGCCTATACCAGGACGGTCTGATCGACCCGATCCTCGGCACCGAAGAATTTCAGGTAACGCTCGACCTCCGCCGGTTCGCCGGTCGCCTTCTGCGGATTGTCGGAGAGTTTCACCGCCGGACGGCCGTTGGCGTCGCTGACCTTGCAGACGATCGAGATCGGATTGAGGCCTGATATTTCCGTCGGCGCGCAGCCGGCAAAATCATTCGTCAGGTTGGTTCCCCAGCCGAAGCTCATGCGCACGCGGCCTTCGAAATGCCGGTAGGTATCGATGATGGCGTCGACATCGAGACCGTCGGAGAAGATCAACAGCTTCTGGCGCGGATCGCGGCCCATCTTCTTCCACCAGTCGATGATCTTTTCCCCGCCTTCGATCGGCGGCGCGCTGTCCGGACGGAAGCCGGTCCAGTCGGCGACCCATTCGGGGGCGTCGCGCAGGAAGGCCGCGGTGCCGAAGGCGTCCGGCAGGACGATCAGCAGGTTGCCGCCATAGAGCTTGTTCCAGTCGCGCAGGATCTTGTAAGGGGCGTTGCGCAGTTGCTCATCGGTCTGCGCCAGGGCGGCTGCCACCATCGGCAGCTCGTGGGCATTGGTGCCGACCGCCTCAAGATCGGAATCCATCGCCAGCAATACATTGCTGGTGCCGGTGAAGGCCGGACCGATACCTTCCTTCAGCGCCTCGACGCACCAGCGCTGCCAGAGAAAGCTGTGGCGGCGGCGGGTGCCGAAATCGGAGATGCGTAAGCCGGGCAACTCCTTCAGCCGCTCGACCTTCGACCACATCTTTGCCTTGGCGCGGGCGTAGAGCACATCCAGCGTGAAAGGACCGAGCGCCCTCATCGCCGAGCGCGAACGCAGCTCGTTGACGATGGCGAGCGCCGGGATCTCCCACATCGTGGTTTCCTTCCAAGACCCATGGAAGTCCAGCACATATTGCCCGTCCTTCTTCGACAGCTCGTATTCAGGGAGCTGGAAATTGGACAGCCAGGCCAGGAATTCCGGCTCAAAGATCTGCGCGCGGCCGTAGAAACTGTTACCCGCCAGCCAGATCATCTCCTTCTTGGAGAGCCGCAGCGTGCGGGCGTGGTCGAGCTGCTCCCGCAATTCGCCCTCATCGATCTCTTCGGCGAGATGCGCGCGCTTGGTGCGGTTGATGAGGGTGAAGGAGGCGTTCACATCAGGATAGAGCTTCCAGATCATCTGCAGCATCAGCAGCTTATAGAAGTCGGTATCGATCAGGCTGCGGATGATCGGGTCGAGTTTCCAGGCGTGATTGTAGACGCGTCTCGCGATATCGGTCTTGGCCATGAGATTCCTGCCCCTGTCCACTCCGGTCAGGTGCTGCCAAATTCCCAGGTGCTGCCAAGTTCCGGGCCGGCGCACGAAACCGGCTCGTGCGCCTTCTTATCGAAAACTCGGCGGAGAAAGTCCAGACAAAACAAACATCCCGCCGCATGGTGGCGACGGGATGCGGGAGATCATCTGTCGAACGCCTATTGGGCCGGAGGTTGAGCCGGGGCCACAGGAGCGGTATTCGGGGCCGGCGCCGTTTGCGGCGTCTCGGTCTGGACCGCATTGCCATTCTGCATGGTCGGCGCGCGTGCTGCGTCCGACTGCTGCTGCTGGAGCTGTTGGCCGGGCTGCTGCGGCGCCACCTCGTTCGCCTCGCGGCGGCCCCAGATCTCGACTGGAATCCAGACCACGAAAGCAAGGATCAGCGCCACGAGCAGCACGGTCAGGATACGATAACCCATACGCCCCTGCTTTGCCTTGACCGGCGGGATTTGCTGTTCCTTGTGAAGCTTTCCGTCGGATTTTTCCCAGCGTGTTTCGGTCTGATGCGCCATCATCGTCTCCTTCGCTGCCTTGGCGGCCGATCCGGCCGCAAAGAACTTCGCAAGGAAAACGGGTGGCCGTCTGGAAGGTTCCGGGCTGACACGTGCCGCGGTCTTGGGAATAGCCAAACCGCCGCAGCTTTGGCGCGAGATGCCGCTTAAATCTAATAACCGGCGGCGCGATCGATCACGAACTGCAGCGGCTCGCCGCGCTCAAAACGGGCGATCTGCATCTCGACATGGCGGAACAGCGCGTTCTCTTCGGAGACCGCCGCGTCATGCGGGGTGATGAACACATTCTCCAATTCCCACAACGGGCTGTCGGCGGCGAGCGGCTCCACTTCGAAAACGTCGAGAGAAGCGCCGCCGAGGGTCCCTTCCCTGATGGCCGAGACGATGTCGGTCTCGATCTGGCTCTTGCCGCGGCCGGCATTGATGAAGACCGGCAGTCCGAGCGCACCGTCGCGGCGGAGCTTCTTAAATAGCCCGCTATTATAGAAGCCGGTCGTCTCAGGCGTCAGCGGCAGCAGGCCGACCAGAATGTCGGTCTTGGCAAGAAACCGGTCCAGTTCGCCCGCGTCAAAGGTCTCGACGCCGTCGATTGTTTTACGGGTGCGCGACCAGCCGATGACGTTGAAGCCGATTACTTTCAGCTTGGCGAGCGCATCCTGGCCGAGAATGCCGAGCCCCATGACGCCGACGGTCACCTCCGCCGCTTCCGGCGCGATCAGTTTGGCCCATTCGCGCCGCCGCTGCTTGATGTCATGGGCATATTGCCCGCGCAGATGCATCAGGCACTGCATGACGACCCATTCGCTCATGCGGGTCGTCAGGCTGCGGTCGACGAAACGGACAATCGGAATATCAGGCAGGCCGGCCATGCCGATGATGTGATCGACACCGGCACCGCCCGAGAAGATGACCTTGAGGTTTGGCGCCCGGCTGAAAAGGTCGGCATCCGGCTTCCAGAGAAGAGCATATTCGGCAGCATGAAGATCACGCGCGACATCAGCCGGATCGGCGAGATTGATGCTGCCGCGATCGGGAAACGCCGTCTTCAGCGCACGGGAAACGCCTTCGGGATTGAACTTGATGTCGACAAGAACGGGAGGAGGTACGGACATGATCTTCTTTACTGCTGCACGGCGGGCGTCGGCACCGCCTCGATGTTGAAGGCGGCCGCCATCAGCGCTTTGGTGTAATCGTCCTTCGGCGCACGGAAGATTTCCGCGGAGGGACCTTGCTCCACCACCTTGCCGAACCGCATGACGATCACATCGTTGGCAAGCGCCTTTACCACCTTCAGGTCGTGGCTGATGAAGAGATAGGCGAGGTCGTGTTTCTTTTGCAGATCGCGCAGCAAGTCGACCACTTGGGCCTGCACGCTCATGTCGAGCGCGGAGGTCGGCTCGTCGAGCATGACAAAACGCGGCTTCAGCACCATGGCCCGGGCAATGGCGATGCGCTGGCGCTGGCCGCCGGAAAATTCATGCGGATATCGCCAGCGCGTCAGGGGATCGAGGCCGACCTCCTCCAGCGCCCAGCAGACACGCTGGTCGCGCTCCTCTGCCGTCAATGAGCGCTCGTGCACTTTCAGCCCTTCGGCGATGATATCGCCGACCGACATGCGCGGGCTGAGCGAACCGTAAGGATCCTGAAAGACGATCTGCAGCTGGTTGCGCAATGGCCGCATTTCGCTGAACGAATAGCCGGCTATATCCTTGCCGACAAAGGCGATCCGTCCCTGAGAAGAGATCAGACGGGTGAGCGCCAGGCCGAGCGTGGTCTTGCCGGAGCCGGATTCACCGACGACGCCGAGCGTCTGCCCGGCGCGCAGGGAAAGATCGATGCCGTCGACCGCCTTCACATGATCCACGACGCGGCGCATCAGCCCCGCCTTGATCGGGAACCAGACGCGAATGTCAGACCCTTCCATCACCACCGGCTTCGACGGATCGGCCAGCGGCGGCTCGCCGCGCGGTTCGGAAGCGAGAAGATGGCGGGTATATTCGTGCTTCGGATTAGCGAAGACTTCTTCGACGGTTCCGGTCTCGACGATCCTGCCCTTGGTCATGACGCAGACGCGATCGGCGAATTTGCGGACGATGCCGAGATCATGGGTGATGAACAGCAGCGACATGCCGTGCGCCGTCTTCAACTGCCGGAGAAGCTCGAGGATCTGCGCCTGCACGGTGACGTCGAGCGCCGTGGTCGGCTCGTCGGCGATCAGCAGTTCCGGCCGGTTGGCAAGCGCCATGGCGATCATGACGCGCTGGCGCTGACCGCCGGAGAGCTCGTGCGGATAGGCCTTCAACCGCTTCTCCGGCTCGCGGATGCCAACCTGGTTCAACAGTTCCAGCACCCGCTCGCGCGCCGGCTGGCCGGTAAGCCCCTGGTGCAGAGCGAGGATCTCGGCGATCTGCTTCTCGATCGTATGAAGCGGATTGAGCGAGGTCATCGGCTCCTGGAAGATCATAGTGATGTCGTTGCCGCGCACCTCTCGTAGCGCCCGCTCCGATGCCTTCAAGAGATCCCTGCCCTTGAACAGGATTTCGCCGGAGGGATGACTTGCCGAGGGATAGGGCAGAAGCCGCAGGATTGAGTTAGCCGAGACCGATTTGCCTGAGCCGGATTCGCCGACGAGCGCTACGACCTCGCCTTTGGCGATATCGAAGGAGACTCGATCGACGGCAAGCGACGTTTCGCCGCCCTGATGAAAGGCAACCGAGAGATCGCGGACGGAAAGAAGCGGTTCTGTCATGTCACTCATTGAAACGTCTTCCTCGGGTCGAAGGCGTCGCGCACGGCTTCGCCGATGAAGATCAAAAGGGAAAGCATGATCGACATGGCGAAGAAGGCCGTCAGCCCGAGCCAGGGCGCCTGCAGATTGGTCTTGCCCTGAGCGATCATTTCGCCGAGCGAAGGGGAGCCGGGCGGCATGCCGAAGCCGAGGAAATCGAGCGAAGTCAGCGTCGTGATCGAGCCTGAGAGAATGAAGGGCAGAAAGGTGAGCGTCGCCACCATGGCGTTCGGCAGCAGGTGGCGCCACATGATGGTGCGATTATTGACGCCAAGCGCACGGGCGGCGCGGACATATTCGAAATTGCGGGCGCGCAGGAATTCGGCGCGCACCACACCGACGAAGCTGACCCAGGAGAAGAGCAGCATGATGCCGAGCAGCACGAAGAAGCCGGGCGGCAGGATGGCTGCGATAATCAGCAGGATGTAAAGCACCGGCATCGACGACCAGATCTCGATGAAGCGCTGCAGCAAGAGATCGGTCAAGCCGCCGAAATAGCCCTGCACCGCCCCTGCCGTCACGCCGATGATTGCCGAGCAGATGGTCAGCGCCAGGCCGAACAACACCGATATGCGGAAGCCGTAGATGACGCGCGCCAGCACGTCACGCGCCTGGTCATCGGTGCCGAGCCAATTGAGATTGCCGAGCGTGCAGCCGGGATCATTCGCCCCTTGCGGATAACCCGAGCAGCGTTCCTCTTTGGTCATCAGCCAGAAGGGCGCGGTGGGCGCCGAATGCGGAATGTTCGAGTTGACCGAGCGGTAGGAATAGCGGATCGGCGGCCAGATCATCCAGCCATTGGCGTTGATTTCGTCCGATATCACCGAGGAGCGGTAGTCGGTTTCGGCGAGGAAGCCGCCGAATTTTTCCTCGGGATAGTCGATCAGGACGGGAAACAGGATTTCGCCCTTGTAGGAGGCGATGATCGGCCGGTCGTTGGCGAGGAATTCTGCAAACAGGCTGAGCACGAACAGCAGCAGGAACAGCCACAGCGACCAGTAGCCGCGGCCGTTCGCCCGGAAATTCTGCCAGCGGCGGATGTTGGTCGGCGACAGCAGTCCCTTGCGCGGCGGTTTCACCGGAGTTGCGGTGGCGGGATTTGCGGCGGCGTCCATCAGACGTCCCTCCGCTCGAAATCGATGCGCGGATCGATCCAGGTGTAGATCAGGTCGGAAATCAGGCTGACGAACAGACCGAGCAGCGAGAAGATATAGAGCGTCGCGAAAACGATCGGATAATCCCGGTTGACCACCGAGAGATAGCCGAGGCGGCCGAGGCCATCGAGCGAGAAGATATTTTCAATCAGCAGCGAGCCCGTGAAGAAGGCGGAGATGAAGGCGCCGGGAAAACCGGCGATGATGATCAGCATGGCGTTGCGGAAGACATGGCCGTAAAGCACCTGCCGCTCGTTCAGGCCCTTGGCGCGGGCGGTGACGACATATTGCTTCTTGATCTCCTCGATGAAGGAGTTCTTGGTCAACAGCGTTGTGGTGGCGAAGGCGGCCAGCGAAAGCGAGATCAGCGGCAGAGTAAGGTGCCAGAAATAGTCGAGCGGCTTCTGCCACCAGGCGAGCTCACCGAAATTGTCGGAAACGAGGCCGCGCAGCGGGAACCAGTCGTAGAAGGAGCCGCCGGCGAAGAGCACGATCAGCAGGATGCCGAAGAGGAAGCTCGGAACGGCATAACCGATAACGATGACGCCCGAGGTCCAGACGTCGAAGGTCGATCCGTCCTTGACCGCCTTGCGGATACCGAGCGGGATGGAGATCGCATAGGAGAAGATCAGGATCCAGATGCCGAGCGAGATCGACACCGGCAACTTCTCCTTGATGAGGTCGAGCACGGAGGTGTTGCGGAAGAAGCTCTCGCCGAAATCGAAACGGATGTAATTCCACATCATCTCGCCAAAGCGCGTCAGCGGCGGCTTGTCGAAGCCGAACTGTTTTTCGAGCTTGGCGATCAGCTCCGGATCAAGCCCTTGGGCGCCGCGATATTTCGAACCTTCGTCGCTGCCGCCGCCACCGAGGAGATCGCCGCCGCCGGACAGGCGCTGATCGGCGCTGTCGGCCTGGCCGGTCAGCTGGGCAATCACCTGCTCGACCGGGCCGCCGGGTGCAAATTGAACAACGATGAAGGAAATTGCCATGATGCCGATAATGGTCGGGATCATCAAAAGCAGGCGGCGAATGACATAGGCACCCATCAGCCTTCAGCCTCCGGGAAAGTATTTCTTGTCTGCACGCCGTTCAGTCCAATGCCGCTCAATCCGCCAGCCTTCCCTTGCCGGCCCCGCCGGCTTGTCGTGATTCGCTCGTGCCATTTGGAGCCCAGGGCGCCGTTAATGCAAGCCCGCTCATTTTGCCGAGGTCGACCACCAGGCATCGGGGAAACCAAGGCTATAGGCCGGAAATTCGGCAGGATGCGTGACTGTGTTCCAATAGGCAATATTAACCGTATCGCGGTAGAACAGCGGGATGACGTAGTGATTTGCCAGCAAGACCCGGTCCATTGCCTTGATCGCAGCGACCTGTTCATCGCGGTTCGGCGCGAAGATAATCATGCGGATGAGCTCATCGACGGCTGGGTTGGCAATGCCGGCGTAGTTGCGAGAACCCTGCTGGTTGACAGAGGCGGATCCCCAATAGTCGGCTTGCTCGTTGCCCGGATTCATTGTCTCCGCCCAGACATTCCAGATCATATCGAAGTCAAAGCTGCGTTCGCGGTTGACAGCTTGCGAAGCGTCGACCGTCCGAACTCGCGCATCGATGCCGATTTTCTTGAGATTGCTGGCATAAGGCACTGCCCAGCGCTCCAATATGGGGCTCGACAATAATATCTCGAAACTCATTGGCTGGCCGGTCTTGGTATTGACCATGCGATTGCCCTTCAGCTCCCAGCCGGCTTCTTTCAGAAGAGCAATCGCCTTTCGGAGGTTGTCGCGGCTCTTCTGCGGATCGCCGCCAACGGGATTGGTATAGGGTGTCGTGAAAACCTCCGGCGGAACCTTGTCCTTCATGCTTTGCAGTATTTCCAGTTCACGACCCTGGGGCAGGCCGGAGGAGGCGAGCTCGGTGTTCCAGAAATAGCTGTCGATGCGCTTGTAACTGTTGAAGGCAACCGTGCGGTTCAGCTCCTCGAAATCGAAACCGTAATTCAGTGCCTCGCGGACGCGCTCGTCCTTAAAGAGGTCACGCCGCATATTGGGTACCAGAGCCTGCAGAATGCCGGTGGAGCGCAGCGGATTTGCAACCTCTTCCTTCTTGAGGCGGCCTTCCTTGACGGCGGGGAAATCATATCCCGTCGCCCAGCGGGCAGCCGTCGTCTCCTGCCAAAAGTCGCTGTTGCCGGCGCGAAAGGCTTCGAATTCGACGTCCCGATCACCGAAATAGGTGTAGATGACGTTGCGGAAATTGTTCTGGCCGACATTCACATTGAGATCCTTGCCCCAATAGTCGTCACGCAGTTCATAACGGATCGTCGCTCCGGGCGAGAAGGACGCGATCTTGTAGGGCCCTGAACCCATCACTGGTTCGAGCGTCGTCTTTGAGATGTCGCGCGGCTTGCCGTCCGGTCCCTGCCCCTCCCACCAATGTTTCGGCACGACGACCAACTGGCCGAGAATATTCGGAAGCTCGCGGTTGTTCTTCTCGTCGAAAGTGAAGGTCACGTCGCGATCGCCGGTCTTTTCGGCCTTTACCACGTGGCGATAGTAGTTTGCGGTGGCGGGATTGTGCTCCTTGGTCTTATCCAGGCTGAAAATGACATCTTCGGGCGTTACCGGCTGCCCGTCCGCCCATTTCGCCTCCTGGCGCAGCCGGAAGGTCGCACTCGAGACGTCGGCAGGGAAGGACAGCCCTTCGGCGAGCAGGCCATAGGACACAAGCAGCTCGTCATCGGCGGGCTTCATTAACGTATCGTATACGAGCGTCAGACCTACCGCCGTCTGACCTTTGGCAAGAAGCGGATTAAAGGTGTCGAAGGCACCGCTCGCGGAAAGGCGCAGATCTCCGCCCTTTGGGGCATTTGGATTGACGTAGTCGAAATGAGCAAAGCCCGGCTTATATTTCATTTCGCTGATGACCGAGCTTCCGATCTGAAACGGCTGCTCTTCACCCATTGCCGTCAAAGGCGTCAAAGCACCCATAAGCGATAGAAACAGACCGATTTTCGACCACAAAGTCGCCATTCACGCATTCCCCTGAATATTGATGGATTCGACAATACGAGAAATAGGGGCGAAAAACAGGAGAGAGTTTGGTTTTTGATCGGCTCGCGAAATTTTGAGCAGCCAGTCCCGTTAGGAACGCCAGTGCTTGGGCGCCGCGGCGATCCGTCCCCGGCTCCTGCTGCGTTCGATCGCCAAATCATCGATTCACCAAAATCGCTTTTCACGATAGATTCTAGCGCAAATCACTTCGACATCGACGTAAGGGAACAGCATGGCTTTCGGCTTCGCTCAGGCTTTCAGGACATTCGGCAGACTGGCGCTTGCCGGCGCGATCGGCGCCGGCCTTGCCGCCGGCGAGGTCGTCGCCGAGCAGAAAACGCCAAGCCCGGGAGCGCCAAGGCGCTATTCGCAGGCGTCAGCCTGCCGACGCAGGGGCCGGCGCAGCCGATCGGCTTTTATGCAAAGGGCTGCATGACCGGCGCGGTGGCGCTGCCGACCGACGGGCCGACCTGGCAGGCGATGCGGCTTTCACGCAACCGCCGATGGGGCAACCCGGCGATGATTGCGCTTCTGGAACGGTTTTCGCAGGATGCGGTCAAATATGCCGGCTGGCCGGGCATCCTCGTCGGCGATGTCGCGCAACCGCGCGGCGGGCCGATGCTCAACGGCCATTCCTCGCACCAGATCGGCCTCGATGCCGATATCTGGTTCACCCCGATGCCGGCGCACCGCATGACGGCTGAGGAGCGCGAGGACCTGCCCTTCACCAGCATGCTGCAGAAGGACAAGTTCCTCACCGTCAACCCCAAAGTATGGACGGAATCGCGCGCGCGGCTCTTGATGCTGGCGGCAAGCTATCCCGAAGTGGAGCGCATCTTCGTCAATCCGGCGATCAAGAAGAAGATGTGCGACACCTGGACCGGCGACCGCACCAACCTTGGCAAGCTCCGGCCGATATACGGCCATGACTCGCATTTCCACATCCGCATCAAATGCCCGCCCGGTGCTGCCGGATGTACGCCGCAAGCTCCTGTCGCCTCAGGGGACGGCTGCGACAAGTCGCTCGCCTATTGGTTCACGCCGGCACCTTGGGCACCGCCGAAACCGCCCAAACCCGGCGCCAAGCCGCCGAAGCCGCCGCGGGAGATGATGGTCTCCGACCTGCCGAAGGCCTGCTCTGCCGTGCTCGATGCCGCTTCCGTCGCTTCGATGCAGGCGGCCACCTATGGCGGGCCTTCCGCCGCAAGCGCCTTCGCCGCCGCTCCGGCAGCCGCCCCGGCTGATGATGACGAGGCGTTGCCGGATGTCGGTCCGGTCCCGAACGATAAGCCGGCGATCCAATGAAGGGGCGGACGCATTGTCTTTCAAATCGCAAATACTTGGTATAAAGCGATCAAATCGATTGAATTGTTGGGGCGGAGATTCACTTCATGGCCGGCAGCAAATGCCTTGCGCTGATCGCGCATGACCAGAAGAAGGACGACATGGCGGCTTTCGCCCGCGCCAATCAGGACCTTCTCTCGCGCTGGAAGATCGTCGCGACGGGTACCACCGGCGGTCGCGTGCTCGATGCCGCTCCCGATCTCGACGTCACCAGGCTGAAAAGCGGCCCGCTCGGCGGCGACCAGCAGATCGGCGCGCTGATCTCGACCGGCGAAATCGACGCGCTGATTTTCTTCGTCGACCCGCTGACGCCGATGCCGCATGATGTCGACGTGAAGGCGCTGATGCGGCTCGCCATCGTCTACGACATTCCGATGGCGCTCAACGACGCGACCGCTATAAAGCTCCTTCCCACACTCGAAGCCTGATCAGCACGGAACCGGCCATGCCCAAACCCAGCCACAGCACCGCTCCGCTTCCCTTCCCGATCCTGATCGGCGATATCGGTGGCACCAATGCCCGCTTCTCCATCCTGACCGACGCCTATGCCGAGCCGAAGCAGTTTCCAAACGTGCGCACCGCGGATTTTGCCACGATCGACGAAGCGATCCAGAAGGGCGTGCTCGACAAGACAGCGGTGCAGCCGCGTTCGGCGATCCTCGCCGTCGCCGGCCCGATCAACGACGACGAGATCCCCCTGACCAATTGCGACTGGGTGGTGCGGCCCAAGACGATGATCGAGGGCCTCCGCATCGAGGACGTGCTCGTTGTCAACGATTTCGAGGCGCAGGCGCTGGCGATTGCAGCCCTGTCGGATGAAAACCGCGAACGCATCGGCAGCGCCACCGGCGACATGATCGCCTCGCGCGTCGTGCTCGGACCCGGCACCGGCCTCGGCGTCGGCGGGCTTGTGCATGCCCAGCATACTTGGATCCCGGTTCCCGGCGAAGGCGGCCACATCGATCTTGGGCCGCGCAGCAAGCGCGATTATCAGATCTTTCCGCATATCGAGACGATCGAAGGTCGTGTTTCGGCCGAACAGATCCTCTGCGGACGCGGCCTCGTCAATCTCTACAACGCCATCTGCGTGGTCGACGGCATCCAGCCGACGATGAAGGATCCGGCCGAGATCACCTCACATGCGCTTGATGGCAGTGACAAGGCCGCCGTCGAGACCGTTTCGCTGTTTGCCACCTATCTCGGCCGCGTGGCCGGCGATATGGCAATGGTCTTCATGGCGCGCGGCGGCGTCTATCTCTCCGGCGGCATCTCACAGAAGATCCTCCCGGCTCTGAAGAAACCGGAATTCCGGCAGGCTTTCGAAGACAAGGCGCCGCATAGCGCCCTGCTTCGCACTATTCCGACCTATGTCGTGACGCATCCGCTGGCGGCGCTCGCAGGGCTTTCGTCCTATGCGCGCATGCCGGCCAATTTCGGCGTATCGACGGAAGGCCGCCGGTGGCGGCGCTGAGCCCAGCGCCCCTCCCCGCGGGCCGCACCCGCGGTCTAGCCAAACCAGTCCCAACTCTTTATAGAGCCGGCCAAAGTGCGCGCCACGTACACGACGCGCTCAGTCTCGGACAGGAAGCTTGATATTTGGAAGCCGTGGAAAGCAGAAAGCAGAGCGTCAGCAGCGATACCGTCACCGGCATCCTGAAGCGCATCATCGCTGAAAACGGCCGCGACCATCTCTGGGGTTATGTCTTCGCGATCGTCTGCCTCGTGGTCGTGGCGCTTTCGACGGCGTTCACCGCCTGGATCATGCGGGCGATCATCGACGAGGCCTTCGCCAATCGCCGCGCCGACGTCGTCTGGATCATCTGTCTTTCGATCTTCATTGCCTTCGTGCTGCGCGGCTTTGCCAGCTACGGCCAGGCCGTGGCACTTTCCAAGGTCGGCAACAATATCGTCGCCCGATATCAGCGCCGCCTCTATGCGCATCTGATGACGCTTTCCGTCGGCTTTTTCAGCGAGGCACGCTCGGCTCATATCGCCGCGCAGGTGAGCCAGAACGTCAGCGGCATCCGTGACGTGCTCAACCTGACGATCACCTCGACGGTGCGCGACCTCCTGACCTTCGTTTCGCTGATCGGCGTGATGGTCCTCCAGGACCCGCTGCTCAGCCTCGCCGTGTTCATCATGGCGCCGCCGCTGCTTTACGCGCTGCGTTATGTTTCGAAACGCCTTCGCTCGGCAACCCGCGAGGCCGTGCATCTGAACAGCCACGTGCTGGGGGCCATGCAGGAGACGATCCAGGGTATTGCCATCGTCAAAGCCTTCACGATGGAAGAGGAGCTGGAGAACAAGGTCAACAAGCTCATCACGGCCGCCGAAAACCGGGCGAACCGGATTGCCCGGCTTTCCGAGCGAACCTCGCCGCTGACGGAGAGCTTCGCGGGCTTTGCCGTCGCCAGCGTGCTTGCCTATGCCGCCTATCGTTCGATCTATTACAATGTCGCCCCGGGCGCCTTCTTCTCCTTCGTGACGGCGCTGCTGCTTGCCTATGACCCGGCCCGCCGCCTTGCCCGCCTGCAGGTGCAGATGGAACGCGCCGTCGTCAATGCGCGGATGATCTACGAATTGCTGGACATGGAGCCGCGCCAGCGCGACCTGCCGGATGCCAGGCCGCTGACGGTGACGCAGGCGAGAGTCGAATTCCGCAATGTTTCCTTCGCCTACGGCAATGAAAGCGTGCTGAACGGCGTCAGCTTCGTCGCCGAGGGCGGAACGACCACGGCGCTTGTCGGCCCCTCGGGTGCGGGCAAATCCACCGTCATCAGCCTCATTCCGCGCTTCTACGATCCGCGCGAAGGCGAGATCCTGATCGATGGCCAGGATATCGCCCACATCACCAAGAAGTCGCTGCGCCAGCAGCTCGCCTATGTCTCGCAGCAGCCCTACCTGTTCGAAGGCACGATCCGCGACAATATCCGCTATGGCCGGCCGGAAGCGACCGATGCCGAGGTAGAGGAGGCGGCCCGGCTTGCCTATGCGCATGATTTCATCTCGGCGCAGCCGCAGGGCTACGATACGCCGGTCGGCGAAAACGGCGTGACGCTTTCGGGCGGCCAACGCCAGCGGCTGTCGATCGCTCGCGCTTTGGTGCGCAACGCGCCGATCCTGCTGCTCGACGAAGCGACTTCCGCGCTCGACACCGAATCCGAGGCCGCCGTGCAGAAGGCGCTCGACGAGGCGATGACCGGGCGCACCGTCGTTGTTATTGCCCATCGGCTTTCGACCGTCGTGCGCGCCGACAAGATCGTCGCCATGCAGCAGGGCCGGGTCGTCGAGGAAGGCAATCATGAGACGCTTGCGAAGGTCAGCGACGGTCTTTACGCTCGCCTCAACAATCTTCAGAGGCCCTCGGCCTCGGACTCATACTAACCTGGTGAGACTGACATGAGCGATGCTGCGATGAAACTGGTGGTGGTCGGGGCAGCTGGACGCATGGGGCAGACGCTGATCCGGCTCATTCATTCCATCGAGGGCGTGGTGCTGCATGCCGCCGTCGAGCGCGCCGGCTCGCCTTTCGTCGGCAAGGATGCCGGTGAAATCGCCGGGCTCGGTCCAAGCGGCGTCATCATCGGCGACGACCCGCTCCAAGCTTTCCTGCATGCCGAAGGCGTGCTCGACTTCACCGCGCCTGCCGCCACGGTGGAGTTTTCAGGTCTCGCCGCTCAGGCCCGCATCGTCCATGTCATCGGCACGACAGGCTGCTCGACCGAGGACAACGCGAAGATCGCCGCCGCGGCCCGCCATGCCCGCATCGTCAAGTCGGGCAATATGAGCCTCGGCGTCAATCTGCTCAGCGTTCTGGCCGAGCAGGCGGCACGGGCGCTCGATCCCGCAGACTGGGACATCGAAATCCTGGAAATGCACCACAAGCACAAGGTGGATGCCCCTTCCGGCACCGCTCTCCTGTTCGGCGAAGCGGCCGCCAGGGGCCGCAATATCGATCTCGCCCCGAAATCGGTGAGGGTCCGCGACGGTCACACCGGCGCCCGCAAGGCGGGCACGATCGGCTTTGCGACGCTGCGCGGCGGCTCGGTCATCGGCGAGCATTCCGTGCTTTTTGCCGGCGAAGGCGAAATCGTCACCCTGTCGCACAGCGCGGGAGACCGCTCGATCTTCGCGCGCGGCGCCATCAAGGCGGCGCTCTGGGCGCGCGACAAGAAGCCGGGTCTCTATTCCATGCTCGACGTGCTCGGGCTTTCTTCCCAATAACGACATATCGGAGGCATATTCATGAGCGGTACCCTCGTCCTCGTTCGCCACGGTCAGAGTGACTGGAACCTGAAGAATCTCTTCACCGGCTGGAAGGACCCTGACCTGACGGAACTTGGCATCCAGGAAGCCAAGGCCGGCGGCGCCGCGCTTGCCGAATACGGGATCAAATTCGACGTCGCCTATACCTCGGCGCTGGTACGCGCGCAGCACACGCTGAAGCTCATCCTCGACAAGGTCGGCCAGCCCGATCTCGAAACGATCCGCGACCAGGCGCTGAACGAGCGCGATTACGGCGACCTCTCCGGCCTCAACAAGGATGACGCGCGCGCCAAGTGGGGCGAGGAACAGGTGCATATCTGGCGCCGTTCCTATGACGTGCCGCCGCCCGGCGGCGAGAGCCTGCGCGACACCGGCGCCCGTGTCTGGCCCTACTACCTCACGGAAATCCTGCCGCGCGTGCTGCGCGGCGAGAAGGTGCTGGTCGCCGCCCACGGCAATTCGCTGCGCTCGCTGGTCATGGTGCTCGACAAGCTGACCAAAGAAGGCGTGCTCGCCCTCAATCTCGCGACCGGCGTTCCGATGGTCTACAAGCTGAACGCGGATTCCACCGTGGCTTCCAAGGAAGTGCTGGGCGATATGTCCGGCGCGCACTGAATTCTGTGAGGCGTGCCACCGAAATCGGTCGGCACGCCAAGCCCTCAGTTCTCGATCGTGAACTGCACCCGGTCGGCTGCGAAACGGCTGATCGAATATTGCACCGGCACGCCGTCGAGATCGGTGTTCATCGCCTTGGCGATCAGAAGGATCGCGCCGGGGGTGAGTTCCAGGTCGGCAAGGTCGGCTGTCGCAGCATGGGCGGCCGTCACCTCGGTTGTCGCGCGGACATAATCCACCAGGCCAAGCTCGGCGAAAGCCTTGGTGATCGATTCATGCTTTCGGTAGGCCTCGCCGATCCCGGCGAAGCGTTCAGCGGGAAACCAGCTCGTCGCCTTTGAAACCGGCCGCTTGTCCGCCTCGCGCAGCGTTTCCAGCCGGATCACCTGTGCTCCCGGATTCAGGCCCAGCCAGCGAGCGATCTCGGCACTCGCCTCCTCCTTGGCCTCATCCAGCAGAAGACCGCGCATCTCGCGCGCCTGATCGCCGATGCCCGCGGTGAAGCGCGTGCGCCGGGTGATGGGGAAGTTCAAGCGCTCCTTGCGCTCGATAAGAGTGCCGCGGCCTTGAACCGCACGCACGATCCCCTCCTGCGCTAGCGCCGCCAGCGCACTGCGCACCGTATGCCTGTTAACGCCGAATTGCAGCGCCAGCACCGTTTCCGGCGGCACCATTCCCGTTTCGTCATATGCTCCGTTGCCGATCGCCTCGCGAATTCGATCGGCGATCTGACGCCAGAGCGCCACACCTGTCTGCCTCTGCACCTGCTTCAGTCCTGCCATTCTGCCCCTGCCTTGCCCCACGATGTCACACGCTTGTCACGACACCGATTTAAGGCTAGGTATAGCTTGTATGGTTGTCTATATCAATAGACATTTCGAGGAAAGCAGCGATGATATCAGCGGACAAGACAGACGCCGCGTCGCAGACGGTCCCGGAGCGCAAACGCGCCGCCGATCTGCTGGCGCGCGCGGAACGGGGCGAACTCCAGGCAGCCTGGGATGCGTTGCCGCAGAAGCCCGTGGCTTATCCGGTGCGCGGGCCGGAGACGGGACTGGTGATGGTGCGCGGCCGCATCGGCGGCGGCGGAGCTCCCTTCAATCTCGGCGAGGTGACGGTGACGCGCGCAACGGTGCGGCTCGAGTCCGGTTCCATCGGTCATGCGCAGGCGCTCGGCACCGACCGGGAGAAGGCCCGTCTTGCGGCGATCTTCGACGCGCTCTGGCAGGAGGAAGCGACCAGGGATTTCGTCGAACAGGCGCTGCTTTCGCCGATCGCCGCGCGCATCGCCGCCACTGAGCTCCGCAAGGCGGATGAGACAGCGGCAACCCGCGTCGATTTCTTCACCATGGTACGGGGAGACAACTGATGGGCCTTGCGACAGAAGCCTTGACCGGCGGCTTTGCCGAGCCGGTTTTCCATGCGCAGAGCGTCTTTAAAATGCTGATGGACGGCATGGCCCGCCCGGGCACCATTCAGACCGTTGAGCCCGATGTCGATCCGCCGGCGCCACTCGGCATTGCCGCCGGCGCGATCGCGCTCACCCTTTGCGACCACGACACACCGGTCTGGCTTACCTCGGGACTGGCGAAATCCACCGTGCCGGAGTGGCTCGGCTTTCATACCGGCGCGCCCCTGACCGCCGAAAAGGCCGATGCCCGCTTTGCCTTCATCGAGACGGGCACTGCGCTTTGCTCCTTCGGCCTGTTTGCATCAGGCACGCAGGAATATCCCGACCGCTCGACGACTGTTGTCATCGAACTTCCCGAACTCGAGGGCGGACGCAGGCTGGCGCTGATGGGTCCGGGCATCCAGAGCGTCGCGGAGATCGCACCGTCCGGCCTGCCGGAAACCTTTCTCAGACTCTGGACCGAGAACCGTGCGCTCTTCCCGCGCGGCATCGACATCGTGCTGACCTCGGGCAGACGCTTCGTCTGCCTGCCGCGCACCACCAAGATCACAGCAACGGAGATCTGAGCTCATGTATGTTGCCGTCAAAGGTGGCGAGGCCGCCATCGCCAATGCCCACCGGCTGCTCGCCGACCGCCGCCGCGGCGACCGTTCGCTGCCGGCGATCGGCATCGACCAGATCGTGGCGCAGCTGGCGCTCGCCGTCGACCGTGTCATGGCCGAAGCCTCACTTTTCGACCGAACGCTCGCAGCACTCGCTGTGCGCCAGTCGCGCGGCGACATGATCGAGGCGATCTTCCTGCTGCGCGCCTATCGCACGACGCTGCCGCGTTTCGGTTATTCCAAGCCGCTCGATACGGCAGATATGACGATCGAACGCCGAATCTCGGCAACTTACAAGGATCTGCCGGGCGGCCAGCTGCTCGGGCCTACCTTCGACTATACCCACCGGCTGCTCGACCCCTCGCTGCTGTCCGACGAGGCGGTCGAGGCGCCGGCCCAGCGTCCGGCCGAGACCGGCCGGGTCATGCGCGTCTCCGAAATCCTCGGCGAGGAGGGCCTGATCGAGGCCGACGGCGACATGCCCGAAGATCACGAGATCGGCGATCTGACCCGCGAGCCGATGGAATTCCCGATGACCCGCGATCTGCGCCTGCAGGCGCTCGCCCGCGGCGATGAAGGCTTCCTGCTGGCGCTCGGTTATTCCACGCAGCGCGGCTATGGCCGCAATCACCCCTTCACCGGTGAGATCCGCATCGGCGAAGTCGAGGTGGAATTCGACGTGCCGGAGCTCGGTTTCGCCGTCTCGCTCGGCACGATCCAGATCACCGAATGCCAGATGGTCAACCAGTTCAAGGGTTCGGCCAAGGCGCCGCCGCAATTCACCCGCGGCTACGGCCTGGTCTTCGGCCAGAGCGAGCGCAAGGCAATGGCGATGTCGCTTGTTGATCGGGCGCTGCGCGCGGAAGAACTCGGCGAGGACATCACCGCGCCGGCCCAGGACGAGGAATTCGTCATTTCCCATTCCGACAATGTCCAGGCGACCGGTTTCGTCGAGCACCTGAAGCTGCCGCATTATGTGGATTTCCAGGCGGAACTCGATCTCGTCCGCCGCATGCGCCGCGAATTCGAAGCCGCCCGCAATGCCGGCGAAGACATGAAGGAAGCCGCCGAATGAGCGATCTCGCCAGCTATAACTTCGCCTATCTCGACGAACAGACCAAGCGGATGATCCGCCGCGCCATCCTAAAGGCCATCGCCATTCCCGGCTATCAGGTGCCCTTCGCCAGCAGAGAAATGCCGATGCCCTATGGCTGGGGCACCGGCGGCGTGCAGGTGACGGCCTCGATCATCGGGCCCGATGACGTGCTGAAGGTCATCGACCAGGGCGCCGACGACACGACCAACGCCGTTTCCATCCGCGCCTTCTTCCAGAAGGTCGCCAATGTGGCGGTCACGACGCATACGAGCGATGCAACGATCATCCAGACGCGCCACCGCATTCCGGAGGAAAAACTCGGGCCCGGCCAGGTGCTCGTCTATCAGGTGCCGATCCCCGAGCCGCTGCGTTTCCTCGAACCGCGCGAGACCGAGACGCGCAAAATGCATGCGCTCGAGGAATATGGCCTCATGCATGTGAAGCTCTACGAGGATATCGCCCGCAACGGCCGCATCGCCACGACCTATGCCTATCCGGTCAAGGTGCATGGGCGCTATGTCATGGACCCGTCGCCGACGCCGAAGTTCGATAATCCGAAGATGCACAGATCGGAGGCGCTGCAGCTTTTCGGCGCCGGCCGCGAAAAGCGCATCTATGCCGTACCGCCCTATACCGATGTCGTCAGCCTGGACTTTGAAGACCATCCCTTCGAGATCCAGCGCTTCGACAGGCCCTGCGCGCTTTGTGGCGCAGAGGATGTCTACCTCGATGAGGTCATCCTCGACGACAAGGGCGGCCGCATGTTCGTCTGCTCCGACACCGACCATTGCGAAAACCGCCGGGCCCAGGGGCACGCCGGCGAAATGCTGTCCCGGGAGGCTGCAGAATGACCGATATACCGCTTCTCAAGGTCAACGACCTCTCGAAGTTCTACGGCAAGCGCATCGGCTGCCGGAACGTCTCCTTCGAGCTCTGGCCCGGCGAGGTGCTGGCCATCGTCGGCGAATCCGGTTCGGGCAAGACGACACTGCTCAACTGCATCTCCACCCGGCTGATGCCGACGACCGGCAGCGTCGAATACCATATGCGCGACGGCGGCTACCGCGACCTCTATCATATGAACGAGGCCGAACGTCGCTTCCTAATGCGCACCGACTGGGGCTTCGTGCACCAGAACCCGGCCGACGGGCTGCGCATGACCGTGTCGGCCGGCGCCAATGTCGGCGAACGGCTGATGGCGATAGGCGACCGGCACTACGGCAAGATCCGCTCCACCGCCATCAACTGGCTCGAACGCGTCGAGATCGATGTCGATCGCATCGACGATCAGCCGCGCGCCTTTTCCGGCGGCATGCGCCAGCGCCTGCAGATCGCCCGCAATCTCGTCACCGGCCCGCGTCTGGTCTTCATGGACGAGCCGACTGGCGGCCTCGATGTTTCGGTGCAGGCGCGACTGCTCGATCTGGTGCGCGGCCTCGTCAACGACCTTGGCCTCTCGGCGATCATCGTCACCCACGATCTTGCCGTCGCCCGTCTGCTGTCGCACCGGATGATGGTGATGAAGGACGGCGTCGTCATCGAACAGGGCCTCACCGACCGCGTACTCGACGATCCCCGAGAGCCTTACACGCAGCTGCTCGTCTCCTCGATCCTGCAGGTCTGAGCTAGAAACCAGGAAAACCAAATCATGCCAACGCCCCTCGTCGTTTCCGAAGTCTCGAAGAGCTTCACCATGCACCTGCGCGACGGCATCAGGCTGCCCGTCGTCTCCGATGTCGCCTTCTCGGTCTCGTCGGGCGAATGTGTCGTGCTCGGCGGCCCCTCCGGCATCGGCAAAAGCTCGCTGCTGAAGATGATCTACGGCAATTATGCCGTCGACACCGGCCAGATCCTCATCCGCCATGACGGGCGGATCGTCGATCTCGCCGCCGCCGATCCGCGCACCGTGCTCAAAGTTCGCCGCGATACGCTCGGTTATGTCAGCCAGTTCCTGCGCACCGTACCGCGCGTGGCGGCGATCGACGTGGTGGCCGAGCCGCTCGTGGCGCGCGGCGAAGAAGTCGTCGTTGCACGGGAAAAGGCAGGCGCCCTGCTTGCCAGGCTCAACCTGCCGGAGACGCTTTGGCAGCTTCCACCCGCCACCTTCTCCGGCGGCGAGCAGCAGCGCGTCAACATCGCCCGCGGCTTCATCACCGAGCATACGATCCTGCTTCTCGATGAACCCACAGCCTCGCTCGATGCGAAAAACCGCGCCGTCGTCGTCGGCATGATCGCGGAGAAGAAGAAGGCGGGCGTCGCCCTTCTCGGCATCTTCCACGACGAGGAAGTGCGCGAGGCGGTCGCCGACCGCATCCTCGACGTCCAGCAGTTCTCGCCTCGGAAGATCGCCGCATGAGCCGCCAGTTGGGCATCGAGCCCTATATCCACGAAACGGCCGATGTCAGCGGCTCCACTTTCGGGCGTTATACCGAGGTTTCCGAACGTTGCCGCATCAGCGAAGCCACCTTCGGCGACTATTCCTACATCATGCAGGACGGTTCCGTCTGGTGCGCGGCGATCGGCAAGTTCGTCAATATCGCCGCCGCCGTGCGCATCAACGCCACCAACCATCCGACCTGGCGGGCGACACTGCATCATTTTACCTATCGCGCCGCCGATTACTGGCCGGACGCCGACATGGAGACGGACTTCTTCGCCTGGCGGCGGGCAAATCGGGTGACGATCGGCCACGACGTTTGGATCGGCCATGGCGCGACCATCCTGCCCGGCGTCAACGTCGGCAACGGCGCCGTCATCGGTGCCGGCGCCGTCGTATCGAAGGACGTTGCGCCCTACACGATCGTCGGCGGTGTGCCGGCAAAGCTCATCCGCGAACGCTTCCCGAAAGAGATCGGCGAACGCATGGACAGGCTTGCCTGGTGGGACTGGCAGCACGAGCGGTTGCGCCTGGCCCTGCAGGATTTCCGCAACCTAAGCGCGCAAGATTTTCTCGCCCGCTACGAGGGCTAGACACCGCCTCCGCAGCGCGGAGATTTGTGACAGTTCTTACACAAATATGACATTTGAGGTTCATGAAGCGGGACTAATGCGATGCTGACCGAGGCCTGGAGTGCAAGGGAAGAGCATGATGTTCGAGCTGAAGGATGTCACCCGCCGTTTCGGAAACAAGCTCGCCGTCGATGCCGTGACGCTCACCATTCCTCAAGGCGAGATGGTCGGCATCATCGGCCGCTCCGGAGCCGGCAAGTCGACGCTGCTGCGTATGATCAACCGCCTGCAGGAGCCGAGCGCTGGCTCCATCCATTTCGCCGGCGTCGAGGTCTCCGGGCTTCGCGGCCGGGCATTGCGCAATTGGCAGCGCGACTGTGCGATGATCTTCCAGCAGTTCAATCTGGTGCCGCGCCTTGATGTCCTGACCAATGTCATGCTCGGCCGCCTCAATCACCGCTCGACGCTTCTTAGCCTCCTCAACATCTTCACCCGGGAGGAACGCGTGCATGCGATTGTCGCGCTCGAACGCCTCGGCATCGAGCAGACGGCGCTGCAGCCGGCCGGCACGCTGTCCGGCGGCCAGCAGCAGCGCGTGGCGATCGCCCGCGCGCTGATGCAGAACCCGAAGATGGTCCTCGCCGACGAGCCGATCGCCTCGCTCGACCCGCTGAACGCCAAGATCGTCATGGATGCGCTGCGCGATATCAACGAGCGCGAGGGCATCACCGTCATCACCAATCTGCATACGCTCGACACCGCCCGCAACTATTGTGAGCGCATCGTCGGCATGGCCGGCGGCCGCGTCGTCTTCGACGGCAAGCCTTCGGAACTGACGGCCGAAGCAGTGAAGGAAATCTACGGAACGGACAAGGATGGCGCCGGCATCGACGAAACCATGACGTCGACGTCCATCAATATCGCTTCCGAGAGGGCAGACAATCAATCCGCCGGCGCTCAACCGCTGGCATTGGCCGGCCTCTGAGCGGGACGGCCGCGATCGAACGCCCGCGTCAAGGGCACATTTCTTCGTAACGGGAAGGCCGGAACACCGGTCGATAGGAGAGAACGCATGTTGAAGAAAGCACTCTTTGCAGCAACGGCGCTGTTCGCGCTCGCCGGCGCCGCCAATGCCGCAGATCTCAAGGAATTCCGCATCGGCATCCTTGGCGGCGAAAACGAAACCGACCGCCTGCGCAATTATGCCTGCCTCGCCGACCACCTGAAGCAGGAATTCGGCTTCGAAAAGGTCTCGCTGTTCCCGGCCGCCGATTATGACGGCGTTATCCAGGGCCTGCTCGGCGGCACGCTCGACTTCGCCGAACTCGGCGCTTCCGGCTACGCCTCCGTCTACCTCAAGGACCCGAAGGCCGTTACGCCGATCCTGACGACGCAGCAGAAGGACGGTTCGACGGGTTACCACTCGATCGGCCTCGCACTGAAGTCCTCCGGTATCAAGACCATCAAGGACGCCAAGGGCAAGAAGCTCGGCTACGCCGATCCGGACTCCACCTCCGGTTACCTCGTGCCGCTGACGCAGATCCCCAAGGACACCGGCATGCCGAACGACAAGTTCTTTGCCTCGACCCAGTTCAACGGCGGTCATGAAAACAACCTGCTTGCCGCCTATGACGGCAAGGTCGACGTTGCCGTCGACGACTCGTCGGGCATCGGCGATTTCAAGGACGGCTACACCTCCGGCACCTTCCGCAAGGAAGTCGACAAGGGCGCCGTGGACCCGAACAAGCTCGTTGAAGTCTGGCGTTCGCCGCTGATCCCGAACGGCCCGCTCGTCGTGCGCAACGCCCTCGGCGAAGAGTGGCAGACGAAGCTCGCAGCCTTCTTCACGGCCCTGCCGGAAAAGGATCACAAGTGCTTCTCGGCCGTCGAAGGCGGCGACTACAAGGGCTACGCCCCCGTCAAGCACGACTTCTACAATGCTGTCGTCGAAGTTCGCAAGGCGGCCATCGGCGGCTGATCGCCTTTTCAATGCGGGGCGGCCGGCAACGGCCGCCCTTTGTTTATTACCGCGCGGAGCGTCCATGACCATTGCCGATACACAGCCGCACATGCAGAGCACGCAGGAGATCGGCACCGCCTGGGATCGGATGATCGCCAGGCGCCGCTTCTACACCATTCTCGGCCTGGTTATCCTCATCGCGGCTTTCTTGAGCTCCGTCCGCTTTGCCGACGAGAGTAATGCCGGCCATTTCTTCGAACGCATGCCGCACCTCTTCGACTTCCTGAGCTGGCTCATTCCCAAGGATTGGAACGACGTCTGGCGCGCGCTTTTCGACATAGCGAGCGTCAACGACAAAGGCGGCGAGGAATTCAACTTCATCAAGGGCCGCGTCTATATCTGGGGCGCCTTCTACATTCCGGAATATTTCGAGCTGATGATCGTGACGATCAACGTGGCGCTGATTTCGACGATTATCGCCTTCATCTTTGCGGTTCCCTTGAGCTTCTTTGCCGCCCGCAACCTCACGAGTTCATGGCCGCTGCGCATCTTCACCAAGCGGCTGATGGAGTTCCTGCGCGCCTTCCCCGAAATCGTCATCGCCGGCTTGTTTTCGGCGATCCTGTCGATCGGGCCGGTCGCCGCCATCATCGCCATCACCCTGCACACGATCGGCGCGCTCGGCAAACTCTTCTACGAAGTCGCCGAAAACATCGACATGAAGCCGCATGAGGGGATGAAGGCCGTCGGCGCCAACTGGTGGGAGCGCGTGCGCTTCGCCGCCCTGCCGCAGGTGCTGCCGAATTTCGCCTCCTATGCCCTGCTACGCCTGGAGGTCAACGTGCGCGCCTCGACCATTATCGGCGCCGTCGGCGGCGGCGGCATCGGCGAGGAGCTGAAGCTTTCGATCTCACGCGGCTTCGGCGCCAAGACGATGGCGCTCGTGCTGCTGCTGTTCGTGACGATCTTCGCCGTCGACCAGTTCTCCGCATGGCTGCGCCGCCGTCTTGTCGGCGAGCATGCTTTCCTTCTGGAACATTGAGGCCGCCATGACGGTGATCGACGCAAATCGCATGCATGAGATCGAAGCGCGCTATCCGGACTGTTTCCACCGGTCGTTCCGCCAGCGTTTCGGCGGGCTGATGATTCTGATCGCGACACTGCTGTACGGCCTTTACGCCGTCTGGTTCTTTGACCTGCCCAAGCTTCTTGCCGAAGCCCACTGGGAGCGCGTCGGCATCTATCTCAGCCAATGGGTGAGCTACGATGTGCAGCCGGACTTCCGCATCCAGGATGACGGCTCGATCGAGGTGCGTTATCCCCGCTTCTCCCCGCTCGGCGACAATCCGGATCCGGACTGGGTGGTCAACAATCCCGACGGCAGCATCACCGTTTCCGTCAGCGGCACCAGTCGCAGCGTCACCGTTTCGAAGAGCGAAACGATCGTGACCGCGCACGGCGTCAGCGTCCCGGTCAACGTTTCGAGCGGCGCGCCTGAGGTGGTCGGGCCGGTGCCGAGCTGGATGACTGTTTATGACGACAACGTGCTCGCAGATCTCGGCTTTGCCGGCGATGTCAGCATTTCCGTCGATCGCGTCAAGATTCGCAAACGCTTCCTCGGCTGGGCGAATTTCCTCTTCGACACGCAATCCTCCTTCTTCGACAAGCCGGTCGGCGAAGTCATCGGCCTCATTGTCTCCGGCCCGCGCATCAAGCCCGACCAGACCAACCTGTCGCTCGCCTTCGCGGATATCTGGAACAACAACGAATGGCAGCATGGCGACGTCTGGACCAAGCTTTTCCAGACGATCGTCATGGCCTTTCTCGGAACGCTGCTCGGCGCGCTTGCCGCCTTTCCGCTCGCCTTCCTGGCGGCGCGCAACATCACGCCGAACCGCCTCCTGAACCAGATCCTCAAGCGCTTCTTCGATTTCCTGCGCTCGGTCGACATGCTGATCTGGGCGCTGTTCCTGACTCGCGCCTTCGGCCCAGGGCCGCTTGCCGGCAGCGGCGCGATCTTCCTCACCGAGACCGGCACGCTCGGCAAGCTTTATTCCGAGGGGCTCGAGAACATCGACAACAAGCCGCGGGAAGGCATCAAATCGACCGGCGCCCAAACGGTGCTCGTCCACCGTTACGGCATCATGCCGCAGATCGTTCCCGTCATCGTCAGCCAGACGCTCTATCAATGGGAATCGAACGTGCGCGGCGCCACGATCATCGGCGCCGTCGGCGCGGGCGGCATCGGCCTTAAACTCTGGGAGGCGATGCGCACCAACGCCAACTGGGAAAACGTCGCCTATATGGTCATTCTAATCCTGATCGTGGTCTTCCTGTTCGACGCCGCTTCGAACGCGCTGCGCCACCGGCTGATGGGCACGAAGACGCACTGAGCACTCGATGAAGGGCGATGGCGGCTTAGCCGTCATCATCATTCTGTCACGGAAATCTTTTAGCCGGGAGCCTGCTTGCGGTTCGCCGCCAAATCACTGCACATTGCCCTCCCCGTTTCGACAATCCCCAGGAAAAAAGCCTTGCGCTACGCCCTCTATTTTTCGCCGCCGAATGATGATCCCCTGACCGGCGCGGCTTCGCGCTGGCTCGGTCGCGATGCTTTCACCGGCGAAACCTATCCTGCACCCGAACACGAGACGCTGAGTGCGGCAGAGCAGTTCGAGCTGACCGCCGACCCACGGCGCTATGGCTTTCATGCGACGATCAAGGCGCCGTTTTCGCTTGCCGCTTCAGTCACCGAAAGCGATCTCATGGCCTTTGCCGAGGAGCTTGCCGCGCGGACCCCGGCCTTCGAGATACCTCAGCTCGCCCTCGGTCAGCTCGGTCGATTTTTTGCCCTTGTTCCGGCTTCTCTTCATCAACCTCTTCAGGATTTCGCAGCGAAGGTGGTAAAGTCCTTCGAGCCGTTCCGCGCAACGCTGTCCGAGGCCGATATCGCGCGCCGCAATCCGGAAAGGCTCAGCGACAGCCAGCGCGCCAATCTGCAGCGCTGGGGCTATCCTTACGTCATGGAGGATTTCGGTTTCCACATGACGCTGAGCGGCCAGGTGCCCGCAGAGCGCGCCGAGGTGATGAGAGCAATCCTGGCGGAACGTTTTGCCGGTTTCACCGGCCGGCCGCTTTCGATCTCCGGGCTCGCCGTCTTCATCGAGGAGACGCGCGGCGCCCCGTTCAAAGTTCATTCCTGGCTGCCGCTTTCCGGCGCCAAAAGCTGAAAGACCCGACGATATGAGCAAAGAGACCGTCTTTTCCAACGCCCGCATCGTTCTCGAGGACGACATCTTTTCAGGATCGATCCTCATCCGCGACGGCAAGATCGCCGATATTTCTGAAGGTAATTCGGTAGCCGGCGAAGATTTCGAGGGCGACTACATCATTCCCGGCCTGGTCGAACTGCATACCGACCATCTCGAAGGCCATTATCAGCCGCGCCCCGGCATCCGCTGGCACAAGACGGCTGCCATCCAAGCGCATGATGCCCAGATCGTCACATCGGGCATCACGACGGTCTTCGACTGCCTGCGCATGGGCGCGGACGAGGACGGCGGTTTCGAACATGGCGAGATGCGCGAGATGGCCGACGCCATCCAATCGGCGGAGAAGGAAGGCCGGCTGCGCGCCGAGCACCTCATCCATCTTCGCTGCGAGGTTTCGGCCGACAACGTACTCGAACATTTCGCCGATTTCGAAAAGGATCCGCACGTGCGGCTCGTCTCGCTGATGGATCACGCGCCCGGCCAGCGGCAGTTTCAGACGATGGATCAATATATCTTCTACTACCAGAAGAAGCGGGGCCTGAGCGACGAGGCCTTCGCCCGTTTCGTTGCCAAGCGCCAGGCGGAATCGGCGCGCAATTCAACCCCGCATCGCAATGCCATCGCCAAGGTCTGCGCCGAGCGCGGCATCACGGTCGCAAGCCATGACGACGCCACGCTCTCCCATGTCGACGAGGCAATCGACAATGGCGTGCGGCTTGCCGAGTTTCCGACCAGCTTCGATGCCGCCCGGGCATCGCACGAGCACGGCATGAGCGTGCTGATGGGCGCGCCGAACATCGTGCGCGGCAAATCCCACTCCGGCAACATCGCCGCCCGTGATCTCGCCGAAATGGGCGTGCTCGACGTGCTGTCCTCCGACTACGTGCCGCTCAGCCTGCTGCATGCTCCTTTCATTCTCGCCGACGAGGTGGAGAGCATCACCCTTCCGAAAGCGATCGCGATGGTGACGTCGACGCCTGCCCGCACCGTCAGCCTCGACGATCGCGGCCGGATCGCGACCGGGCTGCGGGCCGATCTCGTCCGTGTCCACCGCTCGCACGGCGTGCCGGTCACACGCTCCGTCTGGCGCCAGGGACGCCGTGTCGCATGACCCCGCACGAACCCCATGCTGCAGCCGGAGCCGAACGCGGCATCATGGTCGTCGTCGTCGGGCCGAGCGGCGCCGGCAAGGACACGCTGATGAACCTCGCTGCACGGCGTTTTTCCGGCCGCGACAACGTGCATTTCGCCCGCCGCGTCATCACCCGCCACCGTAATGCCGGCGGCGAGGATCATCTTTCCGTCTCCCTCGAAGGCTTTGCCGCCATGGAGCAGTCAGGCTCCTTCGCGGTCTGGTGGGAAGCGCATGGCCTGAGATACGGCATTCCGGCCGAAGTGTCGGTGGCGCTGTCGAGAGGCCATGTCGTCGTGGCCAACGGCTCGCGCTCGGCGCTTCACCGCTTCCAGGCCGCTTTCCCGCGGCTGAAGGTCATCAATGTCACGGCCAGCCCCGACGTGCTCGCCAGCCGGCTGGAAGCGCGCGGCCGCGAGACACATGAGGACATCATGGCCAGGCTCGCCCGCGGCCCGCTGACCGTGCGTGGCGACTATGACGTGACGGAGCTCGACAATAGCGGCTCGCTCGAAGAGGCCGAGCAAAAGATGATCGCGATCCTGGACGGATTGCTGGCCGAAGTGAATTCGACACAGTAGAGAGGCAGGATGCGCGCCATCAAAGTCGTCGATTACGACCCCTCCTGGCCGCTGCTCTTTGCCGAAATCAGCGTCGAAGTCTCCATCCTGCTCGGTGATCTCGTGCTGTCCATCGACCATATCGGCGGCACATCGGTGCCCGGCCTTGCGGCCAAGCCGAAGATCGACCTCGATGTCGTCGCGATATCCGATGAAGCGCTACCGCCAGCAATCGAATTGGTACGCGCCGCCCACTTCATCTTTCACGGCGACCCTCATGGAGACGGCCGCTGGGTCTTTACCCGGAATCGCGAGTGTTATGGTTTCAGACTCTATCTTTGCGGTCCCGACAATCGCGCGCATCAAGAACGCATCCTGTTTCGCGATTATCTCAGAGACCATCCCGACAGGGCCAAAGCCTATGCCGACTTGAAACGCCGGCTGGCCGCGGAGGCAGACGGCGATTGGGATTTCTATACCGGCGGAAAATCAGCCTTCGTCAATGAAACGGTGGGGTTGACTACGTTGAGAAGATGAGACCGAAGGGCGTTGCGCACTTCGGTTATCGTCAATCAATCGCCGTCGCTCCGCCCGGAAACGATCTCGCGCTTGCCGACATGATTTGCCGGACCGACAAGACCTTCCTTCTCCATGCGCTCGACCAGTGAAGCAGCGCGGTTATAGCCGATGCCGAGGCGGCGCTGGATATAGGAGGTCGAGCACTTCTTGTCGCGCATGACGACCTTGACCGCCTGCTCGTAAAGCTCGTTGCCATCCTCTGAGGCCATGGCGCTCTTGTCGAAAACGGCGCCGGCGTCTTCCTCTTCCGGCTCTTCCTCCTCGTCGGCCGTCACGGTGTCGAGATATTCAGGGCGTCCCTGCGTCTTCAGGTGCGCAACGACTTTCTCCACTTCGGCATCGGAGACGAAGGGACCGTGGACGCGGGCGATGCGTCCGCCGCCCTGCATATGCAGCATGTCGCCCTGGCCGAGCAACTGTTCGGCCCCCTGCTCGCCGAGGATGGTGCGGCTGTCGATCTTCGAGGTGACCTGGAAGGAAATGCGGGTCGGGAAATTCGCCTTGATCGTGCCGGTGATGACATCGACCGACGGACGCTGGGTCGCCATGATCAGGTGAATACCCGCGGCACGCGCCATCTGCGCCAGACGCTGGATCGCACCCTCGATCTCTTTGCCGGCGACCATCATCAGATCGGCCATTTCGTCGACGATGACGACGATATAAGGCATCGGCGCGAGATCCAGCTCCTGCTGCTCTTCGATCGGCGCACCGGTTCCCTTGTCGAAGCCGGTCTGGACCATGATGTGGATGGTCTCGCCCTTTTCGCGCGCCTGGGAGACGCGGCCATTGTAACCGTCGATGTTGCGCACGCCGAGGCGCGACATCTTGCGATAACGCTCCTCCATCTCGCGCACAGCCCATTTCAGCGCCATGACCGCCTTCTTGGGATCGGTGACGACGGGTGTCAGCAGATGCGGAATGCCGTCATAGACGGAGAGTTCGAGCATCTTCGGGTCAACCATGATCAGCCGGCACTGTTCCGGCGTCATACGGTAGAGCAGCGACAGGATCATCGTATTGATGGCGACCGATTTGCCCGAGCCGGTGGTGCCGGCGACGAGCAGGTGCGGCATCTTTGCGAGCTCGGCGATGACAGGCTCACCGCCGATCGTCTTGCCGAGGCCGAGCGCCAGCTTATAGCCGCTCTTGTCGAAATCCTGGCTCTCGATCATCTCGCGGAAATAGACGGTTTCGCGGGTGACGTTCGGCAGCTCGATGCCGATGACGTTGCGGCCGGGAACGACGGCGACGCGGGCCGACAGCGCCGACATCGAGCGGGCGATATCATCGGCCAGGCCAATGACGCGCGACGACTTCACGCCGGGCGCCGGCTCGAATTCATAAAGGGTGACGACGGGGCCGGGGCGGACATGAATGATCTCGCCCTTGATGCCGAAATCCTCAAGCACGCTTTCCAGAAGACCGGCATTCTGCTCCAGCGTCTCCTGCGACATGATCTCGCCGAGACGTTCAGGCGGCTCCTGCAAAAGAGCGCGCGGCGGGAATTCATAACCTGATGCATCGATCTTTTCAGGCCTCGCCGCAAGGCGCGGCGACGGCAGGACCGCGGCGACGGGGGGCGTAGTCCGAGGCACGGGGGCGGCCTGAGGCACGAGGGCAGTCTGAGACACCGGGGCGGCCTGAGGCACCGGCGTGACCTGAGGCATCGGCGCAGTCTGGGGCGCGACCTGCTGCGCCGGCGTAATCGCCGCCTCGCGGGTCCGCACGGGCCTTTCCAGGGAAATCACCGCCGGCAGGCGCGAAGCTACCGGCGCGGGCGTTGCAGCCGGTGGCTGGACCGGTCGGGATGCCGCCTGAGCGGGCTTCAGCGCGCCCGGACGCCATTCCATGACGCGAAACAGCGAGGTGATCGATTCGGGCGCGGTCTCGATCTTCGGAAGAATGATCGAGGGCACGCGCACCGGTTCGCCCTCCTCGAAGGCCATGACTTCCCAGAAGGCAAAATCGGAAATCGAAGACAGTTCGGAAGCGACGCGCAGGGTGGGAGCCTCCACCGCGGCCGCCGGCGGCTGCAGCGTCTCGATCTCAGCCTGCACTACGGCAGGTTCAGCGGGCTCTGGCAGGTAGATATCGAAGGGCACGTCGACCGCGACCGGTTCTATCCGTATCGCCTGCTGTTCCGCTTCCGGTTCACTGCGAACGGGCTCGTTCGACGGGCGGCGGCGGCTGATCAGCGTTTCGGGCGTGCGGGTGAAGCGAACATTCGGCGCGAGCGAGAAGTTGCTCTGCCAGATCGGCGCCGGCGGCCTCTCGCCTGGATTTTCTTCCGGAAGCTCCGTTTCAATGCCGCTGGAAAAATCTGCGGCATCCGTCAAATTGGTTCTGGGAAAACGCATGCGTCCGCTACTCACTCATGCCTAACAAATTACGACCCTACCGGGATAGAAAAGGAAGGTTAATAAGTTCCTTCCAGCCGTATCGTTCCGATACGGCCTGGGGAGGTACATGGTCGTGATTTCAGTGAGTTAGGAGAAACGGAAAAATCTTTTTCGTTTTGGGGAGGCGGTTAATGCGCCTCGTCCCAATTGGTGGCGGCGCGGGCATCGACCTTGAGCGGCACGCGCATTTCGAGCGCCGGCATCGTGGCGTTTTCCATGACCGAGACGATGATCGGCATCGCCTTTTCGACATCCTCGTCCTCGACCTCGAAAATCAGCTCGTCATGCACCTGCAGCAGCATGCGCACACGCTCTGCAAGACCGGCTTCGGCGAGCGCCGGCTCCATCTTGATCATCGCTCGGCGGATGACGTCGGCAGCCGAACCCTGGATCGGCGCGTTGATCGCCGCACGCTCGTTGAAGGCCCGCACAGACGGATTGGACGAGCGGATTTCGGGATAGTTGATTCGCCGGCCGAAGATCGTCTCGACATAACCCTTGTCGCGCGCCATCGCCTTGCGGCTCTCCATATAATCGCGAATGCCGGGAAAACGCTCGAAATACTTCTTGATGTAATCGCCGGCTTCCGAGCGCTCGATCGACAGCTGGTTGGCGAGGCCGAAGGCGGAGATGCCGTAGATGATGCCGAAATTGATCGCCTTGGCGCGGCGGCGCACTTCGCCCGGCATGCCTTCGACCGGCACGCCGAACATTTCCGACGCGGTCATGGCGTGAATGTCGACGCCATCCTCGAAGGCTTTGGTCAGCTGCGGGATCTCGGCCACATGGGCAAGCACCCGCAGTTCGATCTGGCTGTAGTCGGCGGAGATCAGCTTGTGACCCGGCGTCGAGATGAAAGCGGTGCGGATCTTGCGGCCTTCTGCGGTGCGCACTGGAATGTTCTGCAGGTTCGGTTCGGACGAGGACAGGCGCCCTGTGGTCGTCGAAGCCAGCGAATAGGAGGTATGGACCCGCCTGGTCTCCGGATGGACATAGCCCGGAAGCGCGTCGGTATAGGTGGATTTCAGCTTGGTGAGCTGGCGCCAATCGACGATCTTGCGCGGGAGCTCGAAACCGGCGGCGGCGAGATCCTCGAGCACCGAGGCGGAGGTCGACCATTGTCCGGTCTTCGTCTTGCTGCCGCCGGCAAGGCCCATCTTGCCGAACAGGATATCGCCCAGCTGCTTCGGCGAACCGATATTGAAACGCTCGCCGGCGAGCTGGTAGATCTCGTCTTCCAGACGCGCCGCCCCCTGCGCCAGTTCGCCGGACAGCCGCGACAGGATCTGCCGATCGACGGTGATGCCGCGCGCTTCCATATGCGCCAGCACCGGCAGCAGCGGCCGCTCCAGCCGCTCGTAAACGCTGGTCAGCCCCACCGCCGCCAGCCGCGGCTTCAGCACCAGCCAAAGGCGCAGCGTCACGTCGGCGTCTTCGGCGGCGTAATGGGTGGCGCGGTCGATATCGACCAGGTCGAAGGTGACGTTCGCCTTGCCGCTGCCGGCCACGTCCTTGTACGGAATCGGCGTATGGCCGAGGAATTTTTCCGAGAGCGGGTCCATGCCGTGAGCGCCGGTGCCGGCGTCGAGCACGTAGGAGATCAGCATCGTGTCGTCGAAACTCTTCGTTTCGATGCCGTAACGCTTCATCAAGAGGTAGTCGTATTTCAGGTTCTGGGCGACCTTGAGGACCGATTCATCCTCTAGCAATGCCTTCAGCCGCGACAAGGCGTCACCCATGGGAATCTGGTTTTCCGCAAGGCCGCCGCCGAGCAGATCGCCGACGCCGTTCTTGTGGGCGAGCGGCACATAGGCGGCGCGAATCTTCGTGCCGGTGGGATCGCTGACATTGTCGGCGATCGCCATCGCAAAGCCGACCAGCTCGGCCTGCATCGCATCCAGCGACGTCGTCTCGGTATCGAAAGCCACAAGGCCGGTGTCGCGCGCATCGGCGATCCATCTGTCGAGCGTCGCCAGATCGCGGATCGTCTCGTAGTTCGAATGATCGAAGGGCAGCGTCGCAAATGCCTCGGCCCGCGCTTTGGCGAGATCGGCCGGCGAAAAAGCGCCTTCGACGCCGCTCTTTGCCTTCGCGCGCGGCGGCACGGGCACCGATTCGCCCGATACGTCCGGAATGCCGCCGGCAACAGGTTCCGGCTCGGCCGCGTCGAGATCGGGACCATGGGCCGCCTTGCCCCACTCGATAGGGACGACCGCCGGTTCGATGGTGCTCGCATCGCAATCGCAGACTTCGGCGACGCGTCGGGTCAGCGACGTGAATTCCATCGTCTTCAGGAAGCCGATGAGCTTCGGGCCGTTCTGCGCTTCCAGCACCAGCGCGTCGAGATCGAGATCAAGCGGCACGTCGGTGCGCAGCCGCACGAGTTCGCGCGAAAGCCGCGCCATCTCGATATTGGCAAGGATCGTCTCACGCCGCTTGACCTGCTTGATCTCGGTGGCGCGATCGAGCAGCGTGTCGAGATCGCCATATTCCTCAAGGAGCTGGGCAGCGGTTTTCGGGCCGATTCCCGGAATGCCGGGAACATTGTCGACGGAATCACCGGTCATCGCCTGCAGATCGATCATCTTTTCCGGCGGCACGCCCCATTTCTCGACAACGTCGGGAATGCCGATCTGCTTGTCCTTCATGCTGTCATACATATGGACATTGGAGGTGACGAGCTGCATCAGATCCTTATCGGAGGAAACGATAGTGACATCGGCGCCCGCGGCCTCGGCTTGGCGGGCGTAGGTGGCGATGATGTCGTCGGCCTCGAAGCCTTCGGTCTCGATGCAGGGCAGGTTGAAGGCGCGGGTCGCCTCTCTTATAAGGCCGAATTGCGGGATGAGCTCTTCCGGCGGGGCCGATCGGTTCGCCTTGTAGGCGTCGTAGAGATCCTTGCGGAATGTCTTAGCGGAATAGTCGAAAATGACGGCAAGATGGGTCGGCGTTACCCCGACATCGGTGTTGCGCGCATCCCTCAAGAGCTTCCACAGCATGTTGCAGAAACCGGAAACGGCGCCGACCGGCAGACCGTCGGTCTTGCGCGTCAGCGGCGGTAATGCGTGAAACGCCCGGAAGATGAAACCGGAACCGTCGACTAGGAAGAGATGATCGCCATTTTTCATGCGTGCATGGATAGCGCGGGCAGGAAACCAGGTCCATATAAAGTTCGGTGCGCCAAGAGCGGAAAGGATTTCCGCTCACCAAACTGTTACCGATTTGTAACGTACCGTGACCCTTGAAAAACCACATTCGTAGCCACAAATGCATGTCACCGGCGCTTGATCGCGTCGCGGGTCTGATTACCGGCTTGTCCCCCGCCGCATCAGGCTTGGACAAAGGCCTTATCCCCCTCTCCGGGCCTTTGTCCCCATTTTAAAGTCGCCATGGCCAACCTCCAGGTCATGGCGGCTTTTGTTTTTCCAGGCTCGCGCAGGTCTGATCGCGGCTTGCATTTTTTGCAGCATCCTCTGCGATTTGCTGCATTGTCTCCGGCACGGTTTTGAGCCTAACTTGCAATCATGGGATTTAACCGCATGGATTCGGGAGCTTACCTTGCCAGCCAGCTGGCGAAAGGTTTTGCCCGCTCGCTGCACCAGCGTGCGGTCGGACTTGGTTTCTCTCCCGGCCAGTTTCCCATCCTGCTGGAACTCTGGGCCGAGGATGGGCTGACCCAGAAACAGCTTCTCGACCGAGTCGCTATCGAACAGGCAACCATGGCCAATACGCTTTCGCGCATGGCCCGTGACGGATTGATCGAACGCCGACCGCATCCGTCCGACAAGCGGGCGCAGCTGATTTTCCTGACGCCGAAGGCGCGTGCAATGGAGGCTGAGGCGATCGAGACCGCGCGTGAGGCGGACCTCGCGCTGTTCAAAGGCTTTCGCGGATTCGAACGCGAGCTGACGCTCGAATATATCCGCCGGCTGCTGGAAAACGCCAAGACGCTCTGATCGAGATTATTCACCGGCAAGACGCGTAGATCGCCGCCACGGATGCGGCGACGCGTCAGCGTCGGCCGTCGAGGACAGAAGGCTTTTGGCGGCGAGCTTGATGCTCGGCTCGATATCCGGCTTGCCGAGCAAAAAGCCCTGCACCTGCGCGCAGCCTTCTTCGAGGACGATCTGGCGCTGCGTCTCGGTTTCGACGCCCTCCGTCACGACAGGCATGCCGAGGCTGTGGCCGAGACCGATGATTGCGCGCACGATCGAACGTGACGCCGCGTCATGTTCCAGCATGCCGGTGAAGCTGCGGTCGACCTTGATCTTGTCGAACGGGAAGGTTCGCAGGTTGGAAAGCGAGGAAAAACCGGTGCCGAAGTCGTCCATGACGATGTGAACACCGAGACTGCGCAGGCGCTGCAGCGTGGCCATCACCCGATCGCGGTCACGGATGAGAGCGGCCTCGGTGATTTCGATTTCCAGCCGGTCGGGCGCGAGCCCCGTTTCCTCGAGGATTGCCTCGATCCGCTCGCAAAGGTTCGGCAGCATGAACTGCACCGGCGAGACGTTGACGGCGATCGTCAGCGGATGCGGCCAGCGCGCAGCTTCTGCGCAGGCCTCGCGCAGCACCCATTCGCCGAGCTGGACGATCGATCCGCTTTCCTCGGCGATCGGAATAAAGACATCCGGCTCGCTGATGCCGTGCCCCGGCCGGTTCCAGCGCATCAAGGCCTCATAACCGCTGACCTCGCCGCTAAGTGCGCCGTAAATCGGCTGATAGCTGACATGGATCTGATTGCGGGTGATGGCGTGGCGCAGTTCGCTTTCGATCTGGCGGCGGGCTCGCGTGGCCTCGTCCATTTCCGCGTCGAAGAAACAGGCCTTGCCGCGGCCGCCGTGCTTGACCCGATAGAGTGCGATATCGGCATTGTTGCAGATCTCGTCCACATCACGTCCGTCGGCCGGATAAAGGGCGATGCCGAGGCTGACGCCGACGGCTGTGGGGTCGCGTGCCGTATCCATCTCGGCGGCGAATTCGTCGAGGATCGCGGCTGCGAGCTTCTGCGCGGCCGCCGGTTGCTGTCCGGCGGGCTGAATGATGGCAAATTCATCGCCACCGAGACGGGCGATCGTATCGCTTTCATCGGCGACGCGACGGAGGATGGAGGCAACCTTGCGGAGAATTCGGTCGCCCTCGGCATGGCCGAAAATATCGTTGACGCTCTTGAACCGATCGAGATCGATATAGAAGAGGGCCACCTTGCTGCTCTTTCGTTCGGCCATCTGCAGCGCCTGGCGGATGCGCGTATCGAACAACGACCGGTTTGGAAGATCGGTGAGAACATCGTGGTGGGCGAGATGTTCGATCATCTCCTCGGCCTGCCTGCGCTCCGTCAGATCGCGCACCGCCAGCACGTCACAATTGTGCCCGCGATAGACGATCCTGCTCGTATTGACTTCGACGGCGATCTCCTTGCCGCTGCTGGTGCTGAGCAAGGTCTCGCCGGGCCTGTTCTGCCCCTGGATGGCGGTCAAAGCAGCGGACGGCGCCTTGCCGATAAGATCGGCAAGCTTCCAGCCGGAAAGAGTTTGGAACCGTTCATTGGCATCGATGACCCTGCCTTCGCGCAGGATCAGCAACCCTTCCTGCGAGGCATTGGCGAGCCCTCTCAGATCCGTCAGATGGCTGTCGATAAAGACCACCGCGATAGCGGTCAGAATGAGAGCCGTCGCCGCTACCACCACGATCGCTGCCAGCAGGCTGGTATCGAGCACCATCGCCGGGACCTCTTTGCCGGGATCCGGCACCAGCGTGATACTTGCCATCGAAATGAAGTGGAGAGCGCAGATTGCAAGAACGAAGATGACGGACGAGGTGAGGAGCCGCCTCAGGCCCCTCCACTGGAAGAAGGCATCGAAGGCAGCGCTCGACAGCAGCGCCCCCGCCAGAACCGCACTCAGCGTCATGTAGGGATCGTAGACGATGACCGCCTGTGTCTCGATCGCCTGCATACCGGTCAGGTGCATCGAGGCGATGCCGAGCGCCATCAGGACGCCGCCGCGGATGCGCGAAAGCCTGCCGCGGCTCTCCGAAGCGACGACGATCGCCGCCCACGAACCGACAACCGACAGGAGGAAGGAAAGCGCCGTCAGCCCCAGTTGGTAGCTGATCGGCATGCCGCCGTCATAGGCCAGCATCGCGATGAAGTGCGTTGCCCATACGCCGGTGCCGAAGGCGAAAGCCGAGGCGCCGATCCAGAGCCTGCGGCGCCCGGCATCGCATCCTTGAGCGCGCGAAAGCGGCAGCATCGCTGCCATTGCGCCGATCAGACAAACCGCGGCGGCCGCGAGCACCAGCCGCCAATCGTGATCGTCCCGAATACATGTAATGACCGAAAACATCCGTCCCCCCGAACAGCTGAATTCTGTCAGACTATTTAGGTTGTACTAAATAACTGTAAATTGAATTAGCAGCTTCTTCTATATTATCCGGCAATCTTCTTGCACCCGATCTGGATATGGTCGCTTTCGCGCCGCCCATTTTGCTTTTCCGCCTCGCCTGCCTTCATCGTTTGGTCTATCGTCCGGCCAAATTTCAAAAAGGAGTCGAAAATGACGGATCTACAACAGGTGCTTGCGCGCGCCGATCAGAACCTTTCCTCAAGCCTCGAAAAGCTGTTCGAGCTTCTGCGCATCCAATCGATTTCCACCGATCCCGTCTATCGGACCGAATGCCGGAAGGCGGCCGAATGGCTGGTCGCCTATCTCGAAAGCCTCGGCTTTACCGCCTCGGTGCGTGACACACCGGGCCACCCGATGGTGGTCGCCCACCATGCCGGCGCTTCCGCCGACGCGCCCCATGTTCTTTTCTACGGTCATTACGACGTGCAGCCGGTCGACCCGGTCGAGCTCTGGGAAAACGATCCCTTCGAGCCATCGATCAAGGATGTCGGCGATGGCCGCAAGATCCTGACCGGGCGCGGCACCTCCGACGACAAGGGCCAGCTGATGACCTTCGTCGAAGCCTGCCGCGCCTATAAGGAGATCAATGGCGCACTTCCCTGCCGCATCACCATTCTGTTCGAGGGCGAGGAGGAATCGGGCTCACCGTCCTTGAAGCCTTTCCTCGAAGCCAACGCCGCCGAACTCAAGGCCGATTATGCGCTTGTCTGCGATACCGGCATGTGGGACCGCGATACGCCGGCAATCGCCGCGGCACTCCGCGGCCTCGTCGGCGAGGAGGTGGTCGTGACGGCCGCCGACCGCGACCTGCATTCGGGCCTTTTCGGCGGTGCTGCGGCCAATCCGATCCATATTCTCGTCGAGGCGCTTGCCGGCCTGCATGACGAGACCGGCCGCATCACGCTTGAGGGCTTTTACGACGGCGTCGAGGAAACGCCCGACAACATCAAGGCGTCATGGGATACGCTCGGCAAAACGGCGGAGAGCTTCCTCGGTGAAGTCGGCCTTTCCATTCCCTCCGGCGAAAAGGGCCGGTCGGTGCTGGAACTCACCTGGGCGCGGCCGACGGCCGAAATCAACGGCATCTGGGGCGGATATACCGGCGAAGGCTTCAAGACGGTCATCGCCGCAAAGGCCTCGGCCAAGGTTTCCTTCCGGCTCGTCGGCACCCAGGATCCGGCCGCCATCCGCGAGGCTTTCCGCAGCTATGTCAGGTCGAAAATTCCGGGCGACTGCTCGGTGGAATTCCATCCGCATGGCGGCTCGCCGGCGATTCATCTCTCCTATGATTCGCCTGTTCTGACCAAGGCGAAGACGGCGCTTTCCGACGAGTGGCCGAAACCTGCCATCGTCATCGGCATGGGCGGCTCGATCCCGATCGTCGGAGATTTCCAGAAGATGCTCGGCATGGAATCGCTGCTCGTCGGCTTCGGCCTCGCCGATGACCGTATCCATTCGCCGAACGAGAAGTACGAGCTTGTCTCCTACCATAAGGGCATCCGCTCCTGGGTGCGGATCCTTCAGGCGCTCGCCGGCTGAAGGGCAATGACGCGCCCTATCGGCGCCAAAACCAGAAATCGGCATAGGGGGCGATCGATGTGATCGCACCCCTGCCACACCACCCGGCATGCGGGTCCGCACCGGGCGGTTCGAGAGATTGAGGTTTACGCGAGTCTGGGCATTC